>NZ_JAFL01000016.1:0-87044 GCF_019633685.1 Paracoccus sp. J56 | reverse complement strand
ACCGATGGGCGATCGAGGACAGTTTCGAGACCGCGAAGAACGAGCTTGGCCTCGATCACAACGAGACGCGCTCGTGGCACGGCTGGCACCGCCATGTTTCCCTGGTCATGCTGGCCTTCGCCATGACGGCCGTCATCCGCCATCATGCCAATGTCGCACCACCCCCAAAAACGATGCGCGGGCCCCATCGCTACCCCTGATCCGATGGTCTGTCCAGGAAATCCGCCGCATCGCCAATCGCATGGCACAGCGTCAAATCCAGCCCGCGCAGATCATCGCATGGTCATTGTGGCGAAGGGCGCATCAGGCCGCAGCAAGACAGGCTCATATCAAACTGAAAACGCAACTGTAATGTTAGCCGAGTGTAGTTGCTATGCAGAAGCTTACCAATGGCGCCCGGGGCCGGAAATCAGATGGTCGGTGACCGCTCTTGAACAGGCATAAGGCCAGTCCAGGGCAATGGCTTCCTCACTAGTTTCAACGGTACAGCCTTTTTCTGCAAACGCAGGACAAATCCCCGAAGGGGGGTCAGAATCAGCATGCCAAGAACGGGAAACCGGCATCCGCAGCCAGAGCATACGGATCAAGATCGCCCCCGGTTTTGGGGTTCTGACAGGTCAAAACCTTTCCGGTTAGGCGGATACCCGGCTGGCGCTACTGGCCCAGGTGGTATGCCGGAGCATGCCTGGCTGGCGCAGCCTTTTCCCCGCAAACCCCTCCGCGAGGGAGGTCATGGACCGCAAGCGCCCACCTTTGCCTTTTATTGCCGGACCAAGGTTGTGTGACCCACCGCCTCAGCTAAAGGATGCCAAGATTGGCAGCGTCATATCGGGCACGTCTTTGATGATCACATTGCCCGATGCTGCGGTCAGCCGCATTCCAGCAGCAGGTCGCCCCTTTCCAGTGCCTCGCTAAGGCGGTCCACCGCTTCAGCCAGCCGCTCATCGACCAGATGCAGATACTGTGTCCAGTCCGACAGGTGCGACAGCTCTTCGGCCCCGTCCGAAATGCCGCGCAGCCCAATCAGCGGGATGTTGAAACGCTGACAGGCGCGCAGCACAGCATAGGTTTCCATATCGACCATATCCGCATGGATATCGTCATAGGCAGCACCGCTGACAACGCTTGCCCCGGTCGCAAGGCTCGCCTCGGCAATGCCCGGGATGCGCAGCGCCAGATCGATGCGCCCCGGCAGACCCAGCAGCGGCGTTTCGCCCCGTGGGAAGCCCAGTGCCGAGGCATCCATGTCGCGATATTCCAGCGATGAGACCTGATATATGCCAAGCTGCTCAAGCCGCCGCGATCCGGCTGAGCCGAGCGAGACCACCAGTTCGGGCAACTCACCCTGCAGTGACAGCTGCGTCAGGGCCGCTGTCAGCGCCACTGCCGCCTCGACCGGGCCAACACCCGTCATCAACGGCCTGATCCGCGCCCGCAGATGCGGACCGTATTCGCTATCGACCGCCATGACGAAAAGCACACGCCGCCCGGCGACAAGATCGGGGCTGGTCGTCATGACCGCCCGGATTGACGAGACATCCACCCTGTCATCAATCGCTCCCTGAATATTTCGGACAAGGAAGCGCAGACCGGCCGAAAGGGCAAGATATCACCCGGTCACCATACGCCGTTCCTTGGCCTTTTCCGCAGGCTTAAGGTTGGTCGCAGCCCCGTGGATAGTTTCGTGCCCCAAAGGCAGGCTGGGCATCGACGCAGCAAAGCAAAGCAGCAACCGCCCGCCCGACAGGCCGCGCAACTCCCAGGACAGCAGCCCGCCAGCAGGGCCTGCCATAGCCCCGTGCAGAGGCTCGTCAAGCAGGGCAGAGTCCAGCGCCTCGCGCAGGGTGGCAAGGCCGGGGCTGGCACCGCAGGCAGCCGACCAGACCGCGACATGATCCGTCAGGGTGGTCGGAATCGCCTTGCCCCAAAGTTCGGCATAGCGGCGGTTCGACAGCAGCAGCGCACCATTGCCGGAAAACACCGCCATCGCATCCTCGATCGCGTCCAAGACCTCGGCCCCAAGCGACAGGTCAGCCCGGAACTTGCGGGTCAGCGAGATTTCCGAGGTGATATCCTCAAACAGGAAGGCCACCGCGCCGTCGGGATGCGGGCGCCCGGTAACGCGATAGGTCTGACCACCGGGCAGAGACCACATTTCGACATGGTGGCCGGTAGATGCGGCAGCCTCAAGGCTGTTCATCTGATTGCGCCAGCTGCGGTAATCCTTGGGCTCAGGCACCATCCGCGCCTCGCGCAGGCGGTCCAGAAAGGCGTAAAGCGTCGGACGCGCGGTCAGAAAGCCGGTGGCAAGCCCGGTCAGATCGATCAATGCCGGGTTGAAAAGTTGCAGATTGCGATCACGGTCAAAGATAGCAAGCCCTATGGGCAGATCTGCAAAGGTCTTGGTCAGCGTCTGGACGAATTCGCGCAAAGAGCGCTCGGCGCGCACCGCAGCATCCGCAGGCAGGGCGATGGCCACAGTCTGATCAGACATTTCATGCAGATAACAATCATACCAGCGGCTTTGCCCACCCGCATCAACCTGCACCCGTCGCGCCGAACCCGGGCTGCTGGTACTGGCCTGCGCTGGCCGTGCGGACAGATCAATGAGCTGCGGCAGCGGCCAGGCCACATGTCCCTGCGCGTCAACCAGCCCCAGATAGGCCGAGTTCGCCCATGTTACCTGTCCCTGCCGGTCCTCGCGCCAGGCAAGCATCGGCGAATGATCCATAGTGCTGCGCAGGGTCTCAAGCTCTTGCTCCATCGCACGGAGTGTCAGGGAGTCGACCAGAATTCCTGCGTTTTCCGCCGCAAGATCGGCAAGCGTCAGACGCATGAACCCCTCTCCCAGATCCTCGATCAGCAGGCGCAAGGGACTTTCGCTCTCATGTTCACACAGTTCATGGCGCGCAGCACTGCCCAGATCTGGTAAACGCGCCGCAAACTCTGGCAGGCGCATACCAAGCCATGCGGTCAGGCGCTGCCAGTCGCCCTCACCCGGCAAAGTTGCAAGCAACGCCCGGGCCGGTGGTGTCGCATCGACCAGTGCGGTACCGCAGAACAGGAAAACAATAGGCTCGATTTCCCGTTCCAGCTGGCCTGCGCGCCGGGCCTTTTCGCCTTGCCGGTCCAGCAGCCGGATCAACGCCAGTGCCAGCAGCACCGCCAGCGCCGCCGCCAGGAAGGCGATAAGGAAATGCACGACCATGGCAAAGCATCCCTGAGCAAGACCAACGCTTACAGCCTGAAGCGGATACTTTAAAAAGTGGTTAACGCTATTTGAAAATTATGAGCGAATTTCAGGATTTGGCCCCAAAGCCGCCCGATTTTCAGCCTCGATCATCTCGCGCGGCCAGGTCACCACGACTTGGGCACCGCCATGGGGGGCGTTGGCAAAGTTCAGCCACGCACCAGAGCGTTCCAACAGCGCCTTGGCAATAAAGAGGCCCAACCCCATCCCCTCGTAGCTGCGCCCGTCCTCGGCCCGGGGGCGGGTGGTCAGAAACGGGCTGCCAATGCGCGGCAGCAGCCCCGAGGGGAAGCCGGGACCGTCATCGACGATCCGCACCCAGATATTGCGACGGTCGGCCCCGGTCTCAATCGTCACCCGGCCCGAGGCGAAATCGACAGCATTCTGGATCAGGTTGCGCAGGCCGTGGATCACCGCGGCGTCGCGCTGGACAATCAGCCGCTCGGGCGCGGGCAGGATCGAGATCTCGGCCCCGCGATCCTGGTGGGGCGAGGCTGCCTCGGCCAGAACCTCGGTCAGGGGTGCTGATCGAATCAGCAGGTCATCGCGCCCCGCACCGCCCATCGAGTTCAGAATGTCCCGGCAACGATCCGCGGACTGGCGGACCAGGGCGACGTCCTCGGCCAGATCCTCACGATCAGGCAGGGCGTCGGCAAGCTCATCGGCAAGCTCGGCGCTGACCAGCTTGATGGTGGCCAGGGGCGTTCCCAGCTCATGCGCGGCTGCGGCGACGACACCGCCCAGATGTTGCAGCTTTTGTTCCCGCTCCAGCGCCAGACGGGCAGCGAACAGCGCGTCCGAGGTGGCATTGACCTCACCCGCAACCAGACGGGCATAGGCCGAGAAAAACACCGCGCCGATGACAATGGCGAACCAGTGCCCGACCAGAAGTGGCTCGCGCAGCGCCACCAGCCCCTGCGGTCCAAAGGTCAGCGGCTGGGCAAAAATCGCAGCCAGAGTGACCATAAGGAAAGTGGCAATCCCCAGCGCCAGCAGGTGCCGAGGCGGCAGAGCCGTTGCAGCAATCGTCACCGGGGCCAGCAACAGCAGGGCAAACGGGTTCGCAAGCCCCCCGGTCAGTGCAAGCAAGGTCGCAACCTGCGCCAGATCAAAGCCCAGCTGCCAGGCAGCCTCGCGCGCCGGGATGCGTCGGCCCGGACGCGCCATCAGCATCACGTTCAGCGCCACGGCCAGCCCGATCACCAAGAGAACCCCAAGCAGGGGAAAGCCCGCGCCGATCACCAGCGCGGCGCCAACGGCGGCAAGCTGTCCGGCAATGGCCACCCAGCGCAGCAGGATCAGTGTACGCAGGCGGATCGGTTCGGGCGCGGGCTGTCCGGGGAACAGGTCGATGCGGCGAGAGACAAGGCCGAGGGGCACGTCGGGTCTTTCTGCTTGAGACAGGGTTTCGCATTGATAGCCACGGCAGAATGGGCGATCAATGCGCCGCACAGCCGCAAAGGTGCGTCACGATGACGAGCAAAGACCGCAGAATCCTGATCTTTGGCAGCCTGATTGCGGGAATTTTGCTTGTCGCCGGCGCGTTCTGGCTTTCTCCGGGTCGGGCTGATCCCTTTGCCGTTTGCCGTAAAGGCACGGTCTCTGGTGATTTTGGCGGGTTGGGTGGGTCATTTGAACTGACCGATCAAAACGGGCAGCGTGTCAGCGACGGGCAGGTGCTGGCAGAACCCGCACTGCTTTATTTCGGCTATACCTATTGCCCCGATGTCTGCCCGCTAGACAATGCGCGCAATGCCGAGGCGGTTTCGATCCTTGATCAACAGGGCATCGCGGTCAGGCCGGTCTTTATCTCTGTCGATCCCGGGCGCGACACGCCCGAGGTGCTGAAAGGCTTCGCCCAGGCCATGCATCCACGGATGATCGGGCTGACCGGGACCCCCGATGAAATCGCAAAGGTCGCAAAATCCTGGCGCAGCTATTACATGGTGAAAGATCAGGACGATCCGGAAAACTATCTCGTGGACCATACCACCAGCACTTACCTGATCATTCCCGCCGCCGGGACGGTCGAAATCTTTGGCCGCGACATTCCGGCGCAAGAGGTTGCAGACCGCTCTGCCTGTTTCGTTACCGTAGCGGCAGAGTTTGACCGATCCGGAAAAACCCCCTAATCAACACACAGCGTTCAAAGGCGAGCAAATATGGCAGAGGATTACGCAATCGGACCCGACCCCAGTCTGCTTCTGGTCGATGACGACGAGATCTTTCTGAACCGTCTGGCGCGCGCCATGGAAAAACGTGGCTTTAACGTCATTCGCGCCGCCTCGGTCGCCGAGGCCCGCGCCGCAGTCGCTGAACGCGCCCCGGCCTATGCGGTGGTCGATCTGCGGCTGGAAGATGGCTACGGGCTGGATGTCGTCGATGCCCTGCGCGAGGCCCGCGAAGACGCCCGCATCGTCGTTCTGACCGGCTACGGCGCGATCGCCACAGCCGTGGCGGCGGTCAAAATGGGCGCGACCGATTACCTGTCAAAACCTGCTGATGCCGATGATGTGACCCGCGCGCTGCTGTCGCGGAATGAGACGCTGCCGCCCCCGCCCGAAACCCCCATGTCTGCTGATCGGGTGCGCTGGGAGCATATTCAGCGCGTTTACGAACAATGTGATCGTAATGTCAGCGAGACGGCAAGGCGGCTGCATATGCATCGCCGGACCCTACAAAGAATTTTGGCAAAGCGCAGCCCACGTTAATAGCAGAGGCCTGAAAAAGATTGCATTCCAATGCAGAATGCAAATATTGAGGCACACAAACTGCAGAATAAGGATAAACGTATGAGCATCGATCTGGACGCCCTGTCCTTACGCGAGCTTCGGGACCTGCGGAATAAGCTTGATCGCGCTATTTCGACTTTTGAAGACCGTCGCAAGCGTGAAGCTTTGGCCGCAGCCGAGAGTGCTGCCCGGGAATTTGGCTTTAACCTGGCCGAGTTGACCGTTGCCAAGCAAGCACGCGGCAAAGTCGCACCCAAATACGCGAACCCCGAGGATCCGTCCCAGACCTGGACCGGCCGCGGACGCAAGCCCCGCTGGGTACAAGAAGCTCTGGACGCAGGTAAAAATCTGAAAGATATGGAAATCTAGGCCGTTACTGCATTCTCCATGCGGTGACTTGCTTTATGTTTATTAGTATTTGTCTAATTCTGTTATGAGTTCGGAAAAGCGGCGTAGAAACGCGTTGCGGGTTTCCAGTGGTGGACGCAAACGTATTTCCAGCCCTTGTACAATTTCTGGTTGTGGAACTGGAAATAACCGATCTGCTTCTGCCCTGGAAAACCCGGCAATCTGAATGGCTTCCAGCCAGGCCGAAATCCGGTCGGCACGCTTTATTGCGCGCTTAACCGGGGCGGGTAATTGCGCGGGTAAACCAAAGCGGCGATGAATTGCCGCCGTCAAACGCGCATCCATTTCTCCATATTCACTGCCAAGCGCGGCTTTTACCGGGGAGATCATGTCCCCAATCACATATTCCGGTGCATCGTGCAGCAGTGCGGCCAAACGCCAGCGCGGATCGCATCCGGGATTTATGCGGTCGTGGATCTCCACGACCAACAGTGAATGTTCGGCCACCGTATAAGCCCAGTCGCCCCGGGTCTGCCCGTTCCAGCGCGCGACAAAGGCTAAACCATGGGCAATGTCGCCGATCTCGATATCGACCGGGGTCGGGTCCAGAAGATCCAGCCGCCGCCCTGACAGCATCCTCTGCCAGGCCCGTTTTGTGCCTTTTGTCATGCTGCGCTCCGTCTTTTTTGCAATGGGCAGGGCCGTCAGGCCCACGCCAGACATGCAAAGGGTCTGCGGTCAGGAAACCGCAGACCCCAAGGGACCAGTCTCACTTAGAAGTGAACGGTTCAGGACAGCGGCTGATCGGCAGGACGCTGGTCCTGCATGCGCCGGGCAATTTCCTGCCGGTACAACGTCACGAAATCCACCGGGTCCATGTTAAAGGGCGGGAAGCCACCGTCACGCGTCACGTCCGAAACGATGCGTCGCACATAGGGGAACATCAGCCGCGGGCATTCGATCATCAGGAACGGATGCAACTGGTCCTCGGGCACGCCCTCGACCAGAAAGATCCCGCCATAATCCAGTTCGCACAGAAACAGCGGCGACTTGTCCTTGGCGTTCGAGGACTGCACGCGGAATTTGCTGATCACTTCGTACTGGTTGTCGGCCGGGCGCTTGCGGGCGTCCAGGCTGACCTGCACGCTGATCTCGGGCTGGACCTCGCCCGAGGGCAGACCCTTTTGCGCAACCACATTCTCAAAGGACAGGTCGCGGACATATTGCGTCAGGATCTGCAGGCGCACCGCTGGCTGCTGGCCCGCATTCTGCCCGGGGTTCTGGGCATCGGGCGCGCCAGCGCCGTTGTTGTTTTCGTCGCTCATCAAGTTCTCCTCGGATCTTGAGGCGGTTCTAGCACCGCCCGGCCCGCCACTCAATGCCGGGTCCAGCCCGAGTTGCCGGGTTTCCCGCCGGTCCCGCTTTGATCGGTCAGACCCTCGCGCACCGGGGCTGGCGGGTCGTCCTGAACCGAATATTCGCCGTCGATCACGCCATCCTCGCGCCCGCCCCGACCGGGCCGAAAACCCGCCGGATAATCGGTGCCGAAATCAGCGCCGCTTTGGCTATAGTGCAGCCCCATACCCGAGACCTGAACACGTGAGGCCATCTGTCGCAGGATCAGACTGCGCACCGGCGGGATCAGCAGCAACAGTCCAAGCATGCTGGTGAAAAGCCCGGGCACCACCAGAAGCATGCCGCCGATCATCACCAGCGCACCATGGGCCATAGGCCGGCCGGGCGCGCGAAATTCTTGCATCGCACGTTGCAGATCCATCGCAGCACGCGTGCTTTGCCAGCGCATCACTGCCACCCCCAAAAACGCCGAGCCGATGACCAGCGCGATGGCTGGCAGGACGCCGATCGCGCCTCCGACCTGGATGAACAGCGCGATTTCGATGATCGGCAAAACCACGAATGGCAAGAACAGCCACATAAAGCCTTATCCTCCGGCAGCTTCTCTTTCCGGCGTCAACTGGACTTGGGCCGGTCTCCACCCTACATAAGCATGCAAACCGCCGTTACAAAGCTCGTTAGGTCCGTTGATGTCGAACCCCCTGCTGCAACTGATCGTCCTGGCGGCGATTGCCGTGTTCCTGATCCTGCGTCTAAGGGGGGTCCTGGGCACACGAGATGGATTCGAACCGCCGCGCGTGCCCGAAGAACCGGCGCAGCGCAGCCGGTTCGACGTTATCGACGGCACAGCCGAACCGGGTGACAGCGACATCGCCGATCACGCCGAACCGGGCAGCCCCACCGCCAGGGCTTTGGCCGAGATGAAGCGGCTTGAGCCCGATTTTGCCGTTGGCCCGTTCCTGTCTGGCGCAAAAGCTGCCTATGAAATGATCCTGATGGCCTTTGAACGCGGCGACCTGTCCGAGGTCCGCGCCTTTCTCGCCCCCGAGATCGCGCAGGCCTTTGATGCGGTGATCGAGGATCGCAAATCGCGCGGCCTGACCACCGAGGCGCAGTTCCTTGGCACCCGCGAAACCGCGCTTGCAGCGGCCGAGTTCACGCAGGCGACCGGCATGGCCGAGCTTTCGGTGCGCTTCGTCGGCGAAATGATCGTCGCCACCCGCGATGCCGAAGGCAATGTGGTCGAAGGCGATCCCAAGGCTGCCCGCAAACAGCGCGACACCTGGACCTTTGCCCGCCGCATGGGTCAGGATGATCCGAACTGGCAGCTTGTTGCCACGGCCTGAACCATGAAGCGGCGGCGGGGACTTTCGACCGAGGACAAGGTCCTGTGGTCCCGCGTCGCCGCCAGCGTCGATCCATTGCACCCCGGGGGCAGGCATCCCGCACCAGCGGATGATCCGCCCCCGGCACTGACCCCGACAAAAATAGCGCCCTCGCGGCAGGCGGCCGAGCCGGTGCCGCCGCCCTCGCTAGCCGGACTGCGGCTTGGCAACCGCAAGGATGCCGCCTCGACCCGCATCGACCTGTCCCCCTTGCCGAATGAGGCGCTGGACGCCCAGCCCCTGCGCATGGATCACAAGACCCATCGCCAGATGACGCGCGGCAAGCTGTCGCCCGAGGCGCGGATCGACCTGCATGGCATGACACTGGCCGTTGCCCAGCCGGTGCTGACCCGCTTTATCATGCAGGCGCGGGCAGACCGATTACGGCTGGTTCTGGTCATCACCGGCAAGGGACGGGCAGGCGGGCCGGATGCGCCGCTGCCGGTCAGGCCCGGGGCCCTGCGCCACAATGTGCCGCATTGGCTGCATATGCCGCCACTAAGCACAGCCGTGCTGCAGGTCCGTCCAGCGCATCGCCGCCACGGCGGTGAAGGCGCCTATTACGTTTATCTGCGCCGCTAGAAAGCGGGCGAGATCACGATCTGGGCCGCACGCTCGGCATGCAGCGTGGCGCGGGTCAGCGGCCCCAGCCCGCCCGAGGCATCGAGCGAGAATTTCTGGTTCAGCTCTTGCGCCTGCGACAGGATCTGCAACAGTGCCGGAGAGGTGGCGACATTGAAATGCCCGTCTCCGGTCGAAAAGGCACCGACATCGACCAGTGTCACCGGCAGATCCGCCACCGGCGCCGCATCGGTCAGACTGCCCAGCCGCACCTCTTCGGCCGAGATCAGCGCCGAAAGGCTAAGCGCCCGATCCCGCCCCGAGGTAAAGATGACAAAGGGTTGCGGCAGCCGCCCGATCGCTTTGGCCTGCATCCGGAACAGGTCGACGTTGATATCGGGCGACAGCAGCACCACCCCGCCGATACGGTCAAGCGTCTGACGTTTGCCGCCGATGGCCATCTGGCGCAGGCTCTCCATCAGCAGCGCAGCACCCATCGAATGTGCCACCAGAATGACCTTGCCGGCACCCGCATCAGTGGCGATGTCGATGCTGCTTTCCAGTGCATCGCGGGAATAAAGGATGGTTTCGCGATCTGCCGCATAGGCCAGCGGCTGCCCGCGTGATGGCCATGAGAAATGCAGCGGCACTCCGGGCAGGCTCAGGTCATGTTCAAGCTGGGCAAAGCGATAAAGCCCCTCGGCAAAGGTATTGTTGTAACCATGAACGAACAGGACTACGTCGCGGTCGCCTGCGGGCCGCGCGGCGATGGCATGGCGCAGATCGGCGCGGAAATCCCGGGGGCGGGGATAGCGCACAAATTCTGAAACCAGAAAGTCGCGTCGGGGATCGGGCCTTGCCCCCCTGCGGGGATAGGTGATCGAGCCGGGCTGGCGCTCGGGCGGGACCGAGACATCGACGCGGCCAAAGCTTACCTGCTCCTGACCACGGCCATCGGGGGTGCGGTTGGTAGCGATATAGATGCGCTCGACATGACCGACCCCCGCCGCCTCGGGGGCGATGGTGATATCCCCCCGTGGCGCACAAGCCGCGAGCAACAAGATAAGCGAAAACAGGATCCGCGCCGACATATCCCCCGCCTTTCAGACTTGCGGGGGACAATGCCATGCCGCGACGCGGCAGGAAAGTCCTCAGCCGTAATTCGCCTTGGGACCCGCCAGCCACCAGATGATCAACCCGACCACGGGCAGGATAGCCACCAGCGCGATCCAGATCAGCTTGGTCGTCGTGGTTTCATTCGTGTTGATGATCGAGGCAATGGCCCAGACATCCAGCGCGAAGATGATGAATCCGAAGACATATCCCATAAGCGTTCCCCACCGTTGCGTCATCTGCACAACGGTGGGAAAGGCGTCAGGGTTCCCTAAAGCACATAGCGAGACAGGTCGGTCGAACGCGCCAGATCGCCCAGATGCTTTTCGACAAAGGCTTCATCGACCACCACCGTCTCGCCCGAGCGGTCGGGGGCGCTGAAGGACAGCTCTTCGAACACCCGCTCCATCACCGTGTAAAGGCGGCGGGCACCGATGTTCTCGACCGAACTGTTCACCTCGGCAGCGATCCGGGCAAGCGCACGAATGCCATCATCGGTAAACTGGACCGTCACCCCCTCGGTCGCCATCAGGCCGGTGTATTGCCGGGTCAGGGCGTTGTCGGTCTCGGTCAGGATGCGGATAAAGTCCTCTTCGGTCAGGGCCCGCAGCTCGACCCGGATCGGCAGGCGGCCCTGAAGTTCGGGCAGCAGGTCCGATGGCTTGGCGATGTGGAAAGCGCCGCTGGTGATGAACAGGATGTGATCCGTCCTGACCGGGCCGTATTTTGTGGAAACCGTGGTCCCCTCGATCAGCGGCAGCAGGTCGCGCTGCACCCCCTCGCGCGAGACATCGCCGCCCCTTGCATCGGTACGCGCGGCGACCTTGTCGATCTCATCAATAAAGACGATGCCGTTTTCCTGCACCGCCTCAAGCGCGGCGGCGCGGACCACCTCGTCATCCAAAAGCTTGTCTGCCTCTTCCGCGATCAACAGTTCATAGCTTTCCGCGACGGTGATCTTGCGGCGAACCTGCCGGCCGCCGAAAGCCTTGAAAAGACCTGACAGATCCATCATCCCGCCCATGGCACCGGGCTGGCCGGGGATCTCCATCATGCCCAGGGGGTTCGAGCTGTCGCGCAGCTCAAGCTCGATCACCTTGTCGTCCAGCTCACCACGTTTCAGCTTTTCGCGGAACATCTCGCGGGTCTGCTCGCGGGCGCCTTCGCCGGCAAGGGCGGCAACAACGCGGTCCTCAGCCGATTTATGGGCGCGGGCCTTGACCTGTTCGCGCATACGCTCCCGCGTCTCGATGATCGCGGCATCGGTCAGGTCGCGGATGATCTGTTCGACGTCGCGGCCGACATAGCCGACCTCGGTGAACTTGGTCGCCTCGACCTTCAGGAAAGGGGCGCGGGCCAGCTTGGCAAGGCGGCGGCTGATCTCGGTCTTACCGACACCGGTCGGGCCGATCATCAGGATGTTCTTGGGATAGACCTCGTCGCGCAGATCGTCGCCAAGCTGCCGCCGCCGCCAGCGGTTGCGCAGCGCCACGGCCACGGCGCGCTTGGCGTCCCTTTGCCCGATGATGAAGCGATCCAGCTCCGAGACAATCTCGCGCGGCGTCAAGTCACTCATGCTCTACCTTTCCTGTCAGGGGCTACCGGCGGCCATCCTGTTTCCTGCTCACGGGCGGCGGGGCGTCAGCCCAGCACCTCGACCGTCAGATTTCCGTTGGTGTAGACACAGATATCGGCGGCAATCGCCATCGCCTTGCGCGCGACAGCCTCGGCATCCAGGTCGCTTTCCATCAGCCCCCGCGCAGCGGCAAGGGCAAAGTTCCCGCCCGAACCGATGGCCGCCACGTCATGTTCAGGCTCAAGCACGTCGCCCGCGCCGGTGACGACGAAAATATCCTTGCCATCGGTCACGATCAGCATGGCCTCAAGATTGCGCAGGTATTTGTCCATGCGCCAGTCCTTGGCCAGATCGACACAGGCGCGGGCCAGTTGCCCGGGCGCCGCCTCAAGCTTCTTTTCCAGCCGTTCCAGCAGGGTAAAGGCATCGGCGGTCGAACCGGCAAAACCAACGACAACGTCATGCCCGCCCGGGTTTAGCCGGCGCACCTTGCGTGCCGTGCCCTTCATGACCGTCTGGCCAACGCTGACCTGCCCGTCCCCGGCGACGACGACACGGCCATTGCGCCGCACCGCCAGAATCGTGGTTCCGTGCCAGCCGGGAAATTTGTCTTCGGACATGCCTATCTCCGATCTCAGCCCTGCCGCGTCAGATATGGGTCCATGGCCGCTTTCGCAACCCGCCCCCTTCCACAGCGCCGCGCGGGCCGATAGCTTGCCGGCATGACCAAAGCGCCAATCCTGCGTGTCTATCTGGAAGGTTCGATGCTGCGATCGGCCCGGGCAGGCAGTTTTAACTTCATGGCCGTTCTGCGCCGCGCGGTCGAAGGCGCGGGCTGGCAGGTCGAATGGCACGAAACCGGCCATATGGCGCGGATGGCGGCCCCCCTGCGGGGCGGATATGCGCTGTTTCACATGGAGGCCCCCACGCATGAGCGGGCGCTGACCTTTCGCCGCGCCTATCACTATCCGTTCTGGCAGATCGAGCCGGTGCAGCAGCGCTGGCGCTTTCAGGTCGCAAAACGCAGCTACGACCCCGCAACCGTCGATCCCGAGGCAGCGCACACCTTTGCCGAGCGGCTGCGCACAAGGGTCCTGCCCGGTCCGCCGCCGCAGCGGGGCAAGACAGTGCTGGTGCCGCTACAGGGCCACATCCGCCGCTGCCGGTCATTCCAGAGCACGAGCCCGGTCGAGATGCTTGATGCCGTTGCTGCCACCGGGCGCCCGACCGTCGCCACCCTGCACCCAAGAGAGATCTATGACGACGCCGACCATGCCGCGCTGGACCAGCTTGCTGCGCGCTACCCCAACCTGAAAATCGGCGGCGACACGATGCGGATCTTGCGCGACTGCGCCTTTGTCGCGACGCAAAACAGCGCTGTCGCTTTTGACGGCTATCTGCTGGGCAAGCCTGCGGTCCTGTTCGGGCAGATCGACTTTCACCACATCGGCCTGAATGTCGCCGATCTGGGCGTGGCAGAGGCACTGGCCCGCGCCGAGACACATGCCCCGGATTTCGACCGCTACCTGTTCTGGTTTCTTCAGGAAAATTCGATCAATGCCTCGCGGCCCGATGCAGGGGCGCGGATCATTGATGCAATGCGCAGGGGCGGCTGGCCTATCGGCACCGCCCCCGACGCGTAAAGGATCAGATCGACTCGTCGATCCAGGCTTTCAGCGCAGCTTTAGGCGCAGCGCCGATCTTGTTCGAAACGACTTGCCCGTCCTTGAACAGGAAAAGCGCCGGAATACCGCGCACGCCAAGGGCGGCGGGGCTTTCGGGGTTCTCGTCCACGTTGATTTTGACGATTTTCACACGGCCTTCGTATTCGGCTGCCAGCTCTTCCAGCGAGGGGCCGATCTGGCGGCAAGGCCCGCACCATTCGGCCCAGAAATCGACCACGACAGGGGTCGAGGACTGACGGACTTCGCTGTCGAATTCGGCGTCGGTAACGGCTTGAGTGTTGGCCATAGGGCTCTCCTGCAATGTGCCGGCTGGCACCGGCGGGGCGTATCGGACAAGAGCTATGCACCGTCGGTGCCGGGGTCAAGGCCCGCCATGACCCGATCCAGCAGCGCATCCGGCAGCACCATCAGGCTGCGCGCGACCGTCCACAGAACCGCAACCCCGACCTGCGCATCGGGCCAGATCTGGCGCAGCGCAGCGCGATAGGCGGCCATCTGGCGCAGAATGCCCAAGGGCACCGCCTCGGGTCGGTCGGGCACTTCGCGGTTCGATTTGTAGTCAACGGCGACGATCCGTCCCGGCTCGATCACCAGCCGGTCCACCGCACCGGTCAGGGTGCCGATACCCGGAATATCGGCGGCCAAAGCTACCTCGGTCAGCACCTCGGCCTTGTCTGACAAGGCAAAGACCTGCGCAAGGTCCGGGGCCTCGATCACCGCGCGAACCTCATCCAGCAGCGCGCTCATCTCTTCGGGGCCGGGCAATCCGCCCTCGGCATCGGCAAGCACGTCGCGGGCGACCCCGGGCCAGTCCGAGGGGTCACGGTCGGGCAGATGCTCAAGCAGCAGATGCAGCCGGGTCCCGGCAAGCATTGCGGCCTCGGCGTCGCCATCACCATCGCCGGGGGTACCAATCACCTTGGCCCCACCCAAAGCGGTCGCTGCCACCGGCCGGGCCTTTGGCGGCGCAGGCGGCGGGGACGAACGCAGCCACTGCGGCTCATCCAGAGGTGCGCGGCTTTCCCGGATAGCTTCGGGCGCATTCTCGGGCCAGTCGCCAAAAGACAGGCGGCGGATCTCGCCGCCCCAAGGGGCGGGCAGGCGTGTTTGGGTCAGATCGCTGCGGCCCATGCCAGCCTCGACCATCGCGTGCCAGCTGTCCTCGCCCACGCCGGTATCACCGGCTGCGGCAACGATCAGCCAGCTTTCTGCGCGCGTCAGACCTACATAGAGCAACCGCTTGCGTTCCTGTAGCTGACGCTCGGTTTGCAGCGCGGCCAGCTCTTCGACCGGCTCGGGACGCTCGCCATTGCGGCCCCGCCACAGCGCCAGCCCGTCCGGCCCGACCAGCACCGGCATCTCGCGCGGGGCACGGCGTGTCGCGCAGTCGGGCATGATGACGATCGGGCTTTCCAGACCTTTCGAGCCGTGCACGGTCATCACCCGGATCAACCCTTCGCCATCTCCGGCGGAACCGGCCTGACGGCGTACCTCGACATCGCCCCCGGTCAGCCAGACCAGAAACCCGGTCAGCGAGGGGGTCTCCATGCTTTCATAGCTCAGCGCCTGGGACAGCAGCTCATCTATGCCGTCCTCGGCCTCGGGACCCAGACGGGCGATCAGCCGCTCGCGCCCGCCATGGCGGATCAGCAGGCGCTGGATCAGGTCATAGGGGCGCATAAAGCCGGTCTGACCCATCAGATCGGACAGCACCTCGACCGCATGACGGTGCTGGGATTCGCGCAACCGCCGCCACAGGTATTCGCCACGTTTTCGTCCCGAGGCGAGGCGATAAAGTTCCTCTTCGGACAGACCGAACAGCGGCGAGCGCAGGCAGGCGGCCAGCGACAGATCATCCTCGGGCGTGGCCAGCACCGACAGCAGGGCGCGGATGTCACGAACCGCCAGCTCTCCGGCCAGTTTCAGCCGGTCGGCACCGGCGACAGGCAGGGCCGCCGCCTTCAGCGCCGCGATGATCTCGGCAAAAAGCTCAGACCGGCGCTGGACAAGGATCAGCACATCCCCTGCGCGGATCCGGCGTGCCCTGCCGATCTTGGCGTCAAAGATCGGTTGGCCCAGCATGTCACCGACCGCGGCGGCGATGGCGCGGGCCAGCTGCACCGTTTCCGAATTCTCGGCCGGCTGATCGACCGGAGCGGTCCAGTCCCCCGGTTCGGGCTTTTCAGGTTTGGGGATCGGCGGCCACAGATCCACCCGGCCCGGCATCTTATCCCGAAAGGCGCGGTGCTGTGGCGGATCGCCAAGCCCGCGCGCCGCATCACCGGCAAAGACCTGATCGACCAGCGACAGGATCGCGGTCGAACTGCGGAAAGAATGGCGCAGCTCAAGCATCTGCATGGGGTTCTGGACCGCCTCGAACGCCTCGGCAAAGCCCGCGCGCCGGGCCTCGAATACGGCGATATCGGCACCCTGAAACGAATAGATCGACTGTTTGGGGTCGCCCACGACAAAAAGGCTGCGCCGGTCCGTTCGCGCCCCCTGACCCGAGGTGAACTCATCCGTCAGCCGTTCGATCACCTGCCATTGGGCGGGACTTGTGTCCTGCGCCTCATCGACAAGGATATGATCAATGCCGCCATCCAGCCGGAAAAGCACCCATTGCGCCATGCTGTTTTCGGACAACAGCCGTGCGGTGCGTTCGATCAGATCGTCAAAGTCCAGATGGCCATGCGCCGCCTTATGGGCGCGATAGCGGGTCAGAAACGCATGGCCAAAGCGGTGCAGCGCCAGCGTCCGCTCAGCATGGGTCAGGGCAACACGACGAGGGCGGGCGGCCTCGACCCGCTCCATCAGGATGGCAAGGTCGTCGATCAGCCCGGCGCAGGGACCGTTGCGCAGATCCTTGGTCGGAAAGCTGTCATATTTGGCGCTGAAGGGTTGCTTCGCCCCCGCACCGGTCAGCAGCACCGATTCAAGGATCGCAAGCTCGGCCAGCCCCGGCTGCGTCCAATTGCCGGGCATCAGCTTTTCTGCCGCCTTCTGGTCGGTGCTGCGGCCTTTCAGCAGATGCGGGATCAGCGCCGGAATGACCATCGCGCCATCCGCGAAACATTCCGCCAGCAGCGCCTGCATGTCCTCGCCAGGTTCAAGCCCGCTGGCCGCCCATAGCGTATCGCGGTCCGCAGGTGCATCGAACCCTCGCAACCCGGCAAGAAAGGCGTCAAGTTTGTCGCCGGAATGCAAAAGCAGAAGGTCCTGCAATTCAGGCACCTGATCGCGGGCCATCTCCTCGATGATCTCGGCACGGATCAGGGCGGCGCTGCGGTCATCAAGTTCGGTAAAGCCGTGGGGCACCCCGGCCTCGATCGGAAAGCGGCGCAGGACCCCGGCGCAAAAGCTGTGGATCGTCTGGACCTTCAGCCCGCCCGGCGTCTCGATTGCGCGGGCAAACAGCCGGCGCGCGGCAGGCAGATCAGGCGCGCCCGCCTCGCCCAGCCGGGCCAGCTCGGCGCGCAGATCGGCCTCGGGCAGCATCGCCCATTTACCCAGTCGCGACAAAAGACGGTTCTGCATCTCGGTCGCTGCGGCCTTGGTATAGGTCAGGCACAGGATGCGCTCGGGTGCGGTTCCGGCCAGCAGAAGCCGCGCCACGCGGTCGGTCAGCACCCGTGTCTTGCCCGAGCCCGCATTCGCGGTCAGCCAGGTCGAGCGATGCGGGTCCGCCGCCCGCACCTGCGCCAGCGTCGCCTCATCCATCATCGCCGAACCTCTGCTTTTTCGGCATCTCGGTCGTGTCCCATTCCCCATGCCGTGACAGGTGGTCATAGTCGCTGGCATGGTCCGACCGCTCCATCGCCAGACGGGCGGTAAAGCCGCGCTCGCCCGTCAGATAACGGCGGATCAGGGTCACAAAGCCCTGCCAGGTTTCCTCGGCAAGTTCGGGGCTGAACTCGCGGCCCTGGGTTTTTCCCTCGCCGCCAAGCTGGATATAGCTGATCCCTTCGACCTCAGCCGGACCCAGCGCCTGAAAGGCTCCGTTCTGAACCATCGCCGCCTCAAGCGGCAGTTGCTTGTCGAAATGCCGGATCTGCTTATCGGTCGGGGGCGGGCCGGATTTGTAGTCATAGACATGCACCCGGCCGTCCTGCAGCAGATCCAGCCGGTCGGGTCGGGCGATCAGACGGAAATCCAGCCCCTCGACACTCAGGGCGCCGTATTCCTCGACCACGGTCGGGGTGCCGCGCGACAGCCGGTCGACCTCATCCGCGATCAGCCGATCAGCAATACCGGCGATACGCGCCCGCCAGAAAAGCCGCGCCGAGGGCCATGGCACCTCGGCCTCAAGCACCTCATCGGTGATGGACAGCAAGCGCGATTTCATCGCCGCAGGTGTCTCGGGCAGTTCGGGAAGGCCACGCAGAAAGCGGTCCATGATCACATGCAGGACGTTGCCCCGCTCGGCCGCGTCCGGCTCGGGGCGCAGGGGATCCAGCGCGCGCAGGCCCAGAACCCGGCGGGCATAGACCGAATAGGGGTCGCGGATCAGTGTCCGCACCTCGGTCACCGACATTTCGCGCAGCGCCGGGGGCGGCGGGACAGGCGAAGGACGCGGCGCAGGCTCAGGCTGAATGCGCGGACGGGCCTGGACCTCGACAAGATCAAGCCAGTACCGACCGCGGCTGCGCATCGCCTCCAGCGCTTCGGGCCCCTGCTGGGCGGGCAGGCCGCCAAGCAGGTTCACAAGCCGGTTCAGCCAGCGCGAGGGGATCGTCTCGGCCTCGGCATCGCGGCGGGCGCGGGTCAGCACCACCTGCGCAGCGCCAACTGCCTGCTGAAAGTCATGCGCGGCAAGACCCACGCGCCGTTCGGGCAGGGTCAGCCCCGCTGCCAGCCGCATCGGCCGCGACAGCCAGGGATCAGGGGGCAGCGCCTGCGGCCAGCCGCCCTCGTTCAGGCCGGACAGGATGACCAGTCCGGCCTCGGGTCCGACCGCCTCGGTCCGGGCCTCACGCGGGCCGCGAAAACGGACCAGAGGATGGGCGGCCACATCCTGCCGCACCGCCTGACCTTGCAGCTCTTCGTAAAGCAGATCGCGGAATTCGCCCGGACGCAGATCATGGCCCATGGCGGCATGAGCGGCCAGATGGTCAAGCACCCCGCGCGCAAGCCCGCCCGATGCCTTGGCCCACAGTCCGGACGCATCTGCATCCCCCCCCGGACCCGCGGCCAGCTCTTCGGCCAAGGCGCGCAGATCGCGCAGCCGGTCGGCCAGCGGGCGCGGTGCCCGGTCGCGGGCCAGCGGCACGATCCGCTCAAGCAGACCTGCCAGCCACAGCGCCCAGGGTTTGCTAGAGGCATCGCCCCTGTCCGCCCAGTCCCGCAGCGCCTTACCATCGGGAAAGGCGGGGCCGTTGCGACGCAGGTGCAATTCCAGATCGCGGGTGTGGCGGTTGTGTTCGCGCCGGTAATCAGCGCCAAGCCCGGTTGCCGTCACCGGATGCTTAAGCAGCACCAGCAACGCGTCCACCATCATTTCCGTCCCGAAAAGATCGGCGACATGACGCAGGAACAGGCCGGGCGCGGTCAGTGGCAGGGGCTGACCGGCGGAATCGTCAGGGATGATGCCCCAGCGGTCCAGCGCTGACTGCACGCGACGGGTCAGCATGCGGTCAGCGGCAATCAGTGTCACCGGCCGGGCATCCCCGACCGCCTTGCGGATGATAAGCGCGACGGCCTCGGCCTCTTCGCCGGGACTTTCGGCTTCGATCAGTGTCAGGTTTGCGGTCGCAGGCGGCAGATCGCCAAGCTGCGGACCTTCCTCAATCCATTGGTCGGTGACTGGTGCAGGCCGCAGCGCCAGCGAAATCAGCCTGTTGCGTGCCGGATCAGGGGCCGCACCCTCGACCCATTCGCGGGGTGGGCCGAATTCCTCCAGAAAGGGCGCATAGCGGGCCTGGGGGTGATCCTCGGCCATGACATCCAGCCCGTCCCAGACCGATTGCGGCAGGTCGGCATCAAACCCGGGCAGCACCACCGCCCCCATCGGCAGGCGGGCCACGGCGCGCATGAAATCCCGGGTCGCGCCATGCGAGCCAGTCGAGCCCGCGACAATCACCGGCCCTTGCGGCAATTGCTCGCCCCGCGCCCAGGCAGCGGCAAGCGCCTCGGCCGCGGCGCGCTGCCGGGCCTCGCGGTCCTGCGGCGGATCGGCAAGATAGTAGCCCGCCGCAATCTTGAGAAAGGCCAGCGCCCGACCCCAATGCTGGGCATGTTCGCTGGCGTCGATCTTTTCAAGCGCCTCGGGACCAAGCCCCTCAAGCTGCATCTCGGCCATCAGCGCCGCAAGCGATGCCGCCAGTTCCGGCACCGACTGCCCTTGCGCCAGATCGGGATCGGCCCGCAGCGCCGCGTCTATCAGCCGCCCCAGCTCCAGCCGGCGGGCCAGAGGCGCGGTGGCCGCGCCGCCGCCCAGATCGGCGATCAGTCGCAATTGCGGCAAAAGCAGCGGCCCGCGCCGGATAAAGGCCTGACGCAGCGCCATCAGCGACTGACCCGAGTTCGCATAGACCGTGACCCGCGCCATCTCTTGCGGGGGGCGGCCCTCCATGCGGCGGATCAGCCCCTCGGCCAGCGCGCCGGGAAAATCGGCTCCGCAGGGCAGGGCGAACAGGCCGTTCTGCCAGTCACTCATCAATCAGTGCCTCGGCCAGCGGGATGCAGTCAGGCCGGCCAACGTCACACCACAGGCCGGGGTGGACAAGGCCGTAGGCCCGGCCCTCGGCAATCATCAGGTCCCACAGGCGGTTCAGCGAAAACACCTCATCGGGGATCTCGGCCAGCCGGTCGTGCCGGATGATCTGCGCGCCGCCATAGACCAGGTCCCCCTTGCGGATCAGCCGGCCTGCGGGGTCAAGGCTGAAATCTCCGCCCCCCTGACGGCCACGCGTCTGCGCAAGCGGCACCAGCATCAAAAGCGCGTCCATATCCTCGCGCCAGCCATCAAGCAGCGCGCGGACCGGGTTCGGACCAGTCCAGATCACATCGGGATTCACGGTGATGACCGGGCCCGGGCCCAGCAACGGCAGTGCCTTGCGCAGCCCGCCCCCGGTTTCAAGCAACAGATCGGATTCGTCCGAAATGGCGACATCCTGTCCGGCAAGGTGGTCACGTATCTGCTGGCCCAGATGGTGGATGTTCACCGCCAGCCGGGTGGCGCCCGCCTGCCGTCCCAGCGCCAGCGCCCGGTCAAGCAGCGTCTGGCTGCCGACCTTGATCAACGGTTTCGGTACCCGGTCGGTCAACGGCGCCATGCGGGTGCCCTTGCCCGCAGCAAAGACCATCATCGGCAAGCTCATCCGGCAATCCCTTCGATCACCTTGGGCGTGGGGGCGGGGACACCCTCCAGTGCCTCGACCAGCGGGGCCAGCGCAGGATGGGTCAGGTCGCGCTGGATCGCCGCCCAGACGCGCGGCATGAACGCCAGGTAGCGCCGCTTGCCGTCGCGCTGTGCCAGCCGGGTAAAGATACCCATGATGCGCAGGTTGCGCTGCGCGCCCAGCAGCGCATAGACGGCACGGAACCGCGCCTCATCAACCCCGGTCGCGGCGATGTAACGGGCGATCTGGGCCTCTTCGATCTCGGGCGCGACATCGCGGCGCGCATCCTGCAATGCCGAGACAAGGTCATAGGCCGGGTGCACCGCCACCGCGTCCTGAAAATCCAGAAGCCCCAGCGGAGCATCGTCGCGCCAGACGACATTCTCGGCGTGAAAGTCACGCAGACCCAGCACCGGAGGCATGTCCGCGGCCAGTTCGGCATGCAGCCGTTCGATCACCGGGGCGACCTCGGCCCCCTTGCCGGGCGCGCCAGCGGCGGCGGGGTAATATTCGGCAAAAAGCCCGACCTGATGGGCCAGTTCCGCCCCATCGAGGCGCAGCACGAAATCGGGCGGCTCGTGCCCATGCAGCTGCACCAGAAGGTCGGTCATGCGATCATAGATACGCGGCGCAAGCTCGGGCTGGGCCTCAAGCACGCGGGCAACCAGATCGTCGCCCAGATCCTCGATCAGCAGCAGGCCCTGCGCCTGATCGGTGGCGAGTATCCCGGGCGCATGCAGGTCAAGGGCGCGCAGCCATTGCGTCATCGCCACATAGGGCGCGGTCACACCGGGCGAGGCATCCATCAGCACCGCACTGCGCCCGTCCGGTTCGATCAGCCGGAAGTAGCGCCGCGACGAGGCATCTCCGGCCAGCGGGACCAGCCGCGCCTCGGACCAGCCGGCGCGATGGATCAGCCGGGCAATGGCGGGCAGGCGGGTCATCGCGCCCCAATGCGGCTCGGCCCCGGCAATCGTGATACGGCGCAGATCGGGCGCCTCGGGCAAGGGCTCCAGCCCGATGGTCAGCGGATCGGGCAGGGGGCCGCCGTGTTCGGGCCATTCGATCAGCACGATCGCCTCACGCATGGCATCATCAAGGCCCAGCTCTTCCAGCTCGTCGGGATGGGTCAGCCGGTAAAGATCGGCGTGCCAGATCTCGGTCCCCATCGGGTCGGCATAGGTCTGGACAAGGGTAAAGGTCGGGCTGGGCACCTCTTCGGCCCCCGCACCCTGACGTGCGCGGATAAGGGCGCGGGCGAAATGCGTCTTGCCCGCACCGACCGGCCCCTGCAACGCGACCACGTCGCCGGGTTTCAGAACAGCCGCCATGATCCGCGCAAGGCATGCGGTCAGGTCGGCATCGGCATGATCAAGCGTCGCAAGCAGGGTCATCACAGGAAACCTAATGCGGGACGCGCCCCTGTCAAAGCCCCAGAACGTCGGCCATGTCGTATTCCCCCGGCCCCTTGTCCTGTCCCCACAGCGCAGCGCGCAACGCACCGCGGGCAAAGATGGCGCGGTCGGTGGCAACATGGCGCAGCACCACCCGTTCACCCGCGGTGGCAAAGATCACATCGTGTTCGCCCACGATATCGCCGCCACGAATGGCGCTGAAACCGATCGAGCCGGGAACACGGGCGCCAGTGATCCCTTCGCGCGCCGGGGTGCGCAGCTCGTCCAGGCTGTGGCCCCGCCCGGCGGCGGCAGCTTCGCCCAGCATCAGCGCCGTGCCCGAAGGAGCATCGACCTTGCGGTTGTGATGGGCCTCGACCACCTCGACATCCCAGTCCTCGCCCAGGGTGGCTGCGATCCTGCGGGTCAGGCCGACAAGCAGGTTCACCCCAAGGCTCATGTTTCCCGCGCGTATGATCGGCGCATGACGGGCGGCCGCCTTCAGCTTGGCCAGATCTTCGGGCTCAAAGCCGGTGGTGCCGATCACATGCACGGCACGCGCCTGCGCGGTCAGTTCCGCAAAGGCCACGGTTGTCGCCGGAGTGGTAAAATCAATCACCGCCTGTGCCTTGGCAATCGCCTCGACCGGGTCGTCGGTCACGGTGATTCCCAGCGCCGCACCGCCCATTGCCTCACCCAGGTCGCGGCCGACCCAGGAGTTGCCCTCGCGCACGATGGCACCGGCAAGGCGGGCCTGATCCGAGGCAAGAACGGTGCGCACAAGCATCTGACCCATGCGGCCGGATGCGCCCGTGATGACGATTCCCGGTTTTTCCATACTCGATCTCCCGTTTCAGGCATGTCTATCCCGTTGCGGCGCGGGCCGCGACCCCCTACATCTGCGCCCATGGCACAGAACCGCTTTCATTCCGGCGCAGGATCTTCGCATCATGGCCCCTCGCAGCGCCAGCTTCGCGTCGGCGAGCTGATTCGCCGCACGCTTTCCGACGTCCTCCTGCGGGGGGACGTTCACGACCCCGACCTGAACCGGCATTCGATCACGGTCGGAGAGGTCAGGACTTCGCCCGATCTCAAGGTCGCAACTGCCTATGTGCTGCCGCTGGGCGGGCACGACGCCCAGGAGGCGCTGGCCGCGCTGCGCCGCAACTCGGGCGAGCTGCGCCACCTTGTCGCCAAGGCGATGACGCTGAAATACGCGCCGCAGCTGCGCTTTGTCCTAGACGAGACCTTCGACCGTATGGATGACACCCGCCGCCTTCTGTCCGAAGATCGCGTGCGGCGTGATATCGAATCGGCCCCGGAAGACGATGAAGACTGACCTCAGGCGCCGGCTTGGCCTCGCCATCGGCGCGCTGATCGCCATGACCCTGCCCGCCGTAGCAGGGATCTGCGAAAAGCGTGACTTTGACGGGCAGAACTATGTGATCTGCACGCTGACGGCCGAACAGGAGCCGGGGCTCAGGCTGTGGCTGAACGGTCCCGACGGGCGTGTTCTGGGCGATTTTACCTCTGTTCGCCGCACCCTCGCCGAAGACGAAGTGCTGGGGTTTGCCATGAACGCGGGCATGTATCACCCCGATTACTCTCCGGTCGGGCTTTACGTCAGTGAGGGCGTCACCCGACACGATCTGGTCACGGCGGGCGGAGGCGGCAATTTCGGCATGTTGCCAAACGGCGTCTTTTGCGCCGGCGGCACGCGGCCCTATCAGGTGATCGAAAGCCGCGCTTTTGCCAAGGCCCGGCCCGAATGCCGCATCGCCACCCAGTCGGGACCGATGCTGGTGATCGACGGCGCACTGCACCCGCGCTTTCTGGTGGACAGCGACAGCCGTTATATCCGCAACGGTGTCGGCGTCTCGCCCGACGGGCAGACGGCGTGGTTCGCCATCTCGGACCGCGCAGTGACCTTTCACGAATTCGGCCGGTTGTTCCGCGACGGGCTTGGGGCGCGTGACGCGCTCTATTTCGATGGCTCGGTCTCGCGGCTATACGCCCCAGACCTTGGCCGCGCCGATTTCGGCCGGCGGCTGGGGCCGATTATTGGATATGTAGGACAGAACTAGAATGGCGCGAAAAAAGGGACGCGAGATCCACGGTTGGCTGATCGTGGACAAGCCTGCGGGCATTGGCTCGACCGATGTGGTCAGCAAGGTCCGCTGGGCGCTCGACGCGAAAAAGGCCGGCCACGCCGGGACGCTGGACCCCGATGCGACCGGCGTGCTGGCCGTGGCGCTGGGTGAGGCGACCAAGACCGTGCCGGTCCTGACCGAGGCGCTGAAAGCCTATGATTTTACCGTGCTCTGGGGCGCCGAGACGACGACCGACGACGCTTCGGGCGAGGTGACAAGGACCAGCGACATGCGCCCTGACGAGGCCGCGATCCGCGCCGCACTGCCCGATTTCACCGGCGAGATCATGCAGGTCCCCCCCGCCGTTTCGGCGGTCCGTATCGATGGCGCACGCGCCTATGACCTTGCTCGTGAGGGCGAGACGGTCGAGCTTGCCGCCCGCCCGCTGTGGGTGGAATCGCTTGAACTGCTGGCAGCGACCTCCGACAGCGCCGATCTGCGCATGGTCTGCGGCAAAGGCGGCTATGTCCGTTCGATCGCGCGCGACCTTGGCCGCAAACTGGGCTGCCTTGGCCATGTCGGACAGCTGCGCCGCATCTGGTCAGGCCCCTTCGACGCCGGGGACGGCTTTGCCTTTGACCGCATCGACCGCGCCAATCAGGCCGAGATCGAGGCCGCATTGCTGCCCGTACAAGCCGCCCTGACCGACCTGCCCGAGATGCAGGCGACCGAAATCGGCGCCACCCGTATCCTGAACGGCAACCCCGGTCAGGTTCTGGGCCATGCCGAGTTCGGCGAAGAGGTCTGGGTCAGCCGCAACGGTCGCGCCCTGTGCATCGGCCGTTACATGGGTGGCGAGGTCCAGCCATCGCGAGTCTTTAATCTGGGCTAAGGCTCAGAACGGCACGGGCGCGGAAAAGCTTTGCATGACACCGGTTTCCGGGTGTTTGAAACGCAGGCTTTCGGCATGCAGCATCAGCCGCGGGAAATCCGCCGCCGCGCCCGTCGCATAAAGCGGATCGCCAAGGATCGGGTGGCCAAGCTCGGCCATGTGCACCCGCAACTGATGGCTGCGGCCGGTGATCGGCATCAGCCGCACGCGCGTCTCGGCATCCGAGGATTTGACCACCCGCCATTCGGTCTGTGCAGGGCGACCCTGTTCATGATCGACCTTCTGTTGCGGGCGATTCGGCCAGTCGACGATCAGCGGCAGGTCCACCATGCCGCTTTTCGGCTCAAGCCGACCCCAGAGCCGGGCGACATAGGTCTTTTTCGTACGGCGGTCCTCGAACTGTCTGGACAGATGCCGCTGCGCATGGGGCGTCAGGCCAAAAACCATCACCCCCGAGGTGTCCATGTCCAGCCGATGCACCAAAAGCACGGTGGGAAAGGCCGTGCGCAACCGCTCGATCAGGCAGTCGGCGCGATCTTCGCCCCGGCCGGGCACGGACAACAGGCCCGCCGGCTTTTCTACCACGAGGATTTCGTGATCGGCATGGATCACGCGCGGCTGCTCGGCCGTCGGCTGATAGGAAAAGCTCATTTCCAGACCAGCCGCAGCGCCAGACCGGCAAACATCACCGCCGCGATGCGATTGACGACGCCAAGCCTTTGCCCGATCACCTTGCCTGCAAGCCCCGCAACCACGCCATAGCCCATGGTGACCAGCGTCCCCGACAGGGTGAACATCAGCCCCAGCCCCAGAATCTGTTGCCATATCGGGCCGTATTCCGGGCGGGTGAACTGGGGCAGAAAGGCCAGCAGGAACAGCACCGGCTTGGGGTTCAGCAGGTTTGACAGCGCGCCGCGGCGAATGATGTTCCAGCTGCGGCTGGCGGCGCTGGTCTGTAGCGTGATCGCCCCGGCGTTCCAGCTTTTCCATGCCAGAAACAACAGATAAGCCGCCCCGGCATATTTGATCGCCGCAAGCGCGCCCGGATGGGCGGCAACCAGCGCGCCCAGGCCGATCGTCGCCATGACGACATGGCAGACGACGCCAAGCCCGACCCCGAACCCGGCCAAAGCCCCCGCGCGCGGCCCGTTCTGTATGCCACAGGCGCTGGCAAAGAACACATCCTGCCCCGGCGCAAAATTCAGCACCAATGCCCCGGCCATGAAGGCCAGAAGCTGTTGCAACGGAAAATTCGCCAGCGTGTCCCAGATCATCGCGCGCCCCTTTTTTCCCGCCGCCTATGCCGGGCGACGCACGGCGTCAACTATTCGTGCGGATCCTGAGGCAGCCCGTCGATGATCTGATAATAATCACCCTTGTCGGTGACAAAGATATGCCCCTGCAACTGCAACCCGGTCGGGCTGTCGATGGCGCCCGCCGCCACGTCGATAACGGGGGACCCGTCGCGCTGCCAGAACAGCGAACTGCCGCATTCGGCGCAAAAGCCGCGCCGGGCGATGTCCGAGGCGCGATACCATTTCACCTCGCCCTCGATCTGCAGCGACCGGGGCAGAATCGCAGCCCAGTAATGCCCCGACCAACGCCGGCACTGGCTGCAATGGCAGGCCTTGAGGTCATGCCCTGCGTCATAGGTGCCGTGAAAGCGGATGGCGCCGCAAAGGCAATGGCCAGTGAATTCAGTCGCGTCCGAACGTGGCATCAAGGATCTCCTGCAGGCGGCCGGCGTCTTGTTGCGTAAAGGCGTCGGGCTGGTCGCTGTCGATATCCAGAACGCCGACCAGCCGTTCACCGCTGGAAATGACCGGGATCACCAGTTCGGACCTTGTCGAACTGGCGCAGGCGATATGTCCGGGAAAAGCGTCCACATCGGGGACAAGCTGGGTTTGCCGCGTCCGCGCCGCCGCCCCGCAGACCCCACGCGAAAACGGAATCACCAGACAGCCATGCCCGCCCTGATAAGGGCCGATCTTAAGTAATCCGGGCTCGGTCACGCGATAAAAGCCGGTCCAGTCGAAACGGTCGTCCGAGTGGTGGATTTCGCAGGCCAGCGTTGCCATAAGCGCGACCTCGTCAGTCTCGCCATGGGTCAGGGCACGGATGCGGGCAGCAAGGTCATCATAATCTGGCATATGGCCAGATTAACCACGGCTCGCAGCACTGTCACCCTGCAGATCACGCAGGATCGCGGGCATCTCGCACCGTAAAAACGCCCTTCCGCCCGGCCTCCAACCCAAAGCCTCCAGCCGGGAGCAAAGCGGCAGGCGCAGCGCCGAGGCATCGGCGCGCCCGGGCAGGACCGTTCCGCAGCCGGTCAGCCGCGCCACCTCGGCCAGCAGGTCCTGCCGGTCCAGCACCAGATCGCTGACGTTATAGCTGCCCGCCATCGCGGGATCGGCCAGTACCATCAGCGCCGCATTGGCAAGGTCCGCACCATGCACCTCGGTCGCGACGCGGGGAGTGGGGGTCTGGCCCTGCAGGAAATCCGCAATCAGCGCGGCCCATTTCTGCGGCGTGCCCGGGCCATAAAGGCCGGTCGGGCGCAGGCTGGCGGTCAGGAAAGCGGCATCTGCCATTTTGAACAGCGCCGCCTCGGCCCGTGCCTTGACCTCGCCATAAAGGCTGGTCGGCGCGGGGGGCAGATCGTCGGGCAGCGCCATCCCCTCGGGGTGGCCGTCATGCACTGCGCGCGAGGATAGAAACAGCACCCGGCCCACCCCCTGATCCCGGGCCGCACGGAAAAGCATCAGCGAGCCATCAAGGTTCGCGCGCAAAAATCCCTGCGGATCGTCACCCTCACCGCCGCGATAGCGCCCGGGCAGGTGGTGAAATGCAGCATGTATCAGCGCATCGCAGCCCGAAAGACCGGGCAGATCGCCCAGCCGCCAACCGGGCAGTGTCAGCACCTCATGCCCCGCCCCCAGCGCGGCGCGATGCAGCCAGCGCCCGACGAGGCCCGAAGCCCCGGTCACCGCGATCCTCATGCCCCGCCCCCTGCCGCACCGGGCGGGGGTGGCAGATCGCGCAGATCAGGAACCGGACCGTCGCCGGCATGGGCGCGCCACAGCTCGATCAGCGGGGCAAGCTGCCGGGCCTTGGCATGGTCCTGCCACGGTTTTTCATACTGGTAATGCAACACGCGGATATCCTGCCAGTGCCAGAGCTGGGGCAGGTTCAGCCACACATATTGCAGCATGTTGTCGAACACCGGCAGGCCGTGCCAATTCGGAAAGAAGCTTTCCAGGAACGTCTGGTCGGTCCTCCGCCAGAACTGCCCCGGCTGGTCCAGACGAGCCAGCATTGCCTGAAAGGTCATCGCCGAAGGTCTCGCCGTGAACACACCCGAGTTCAGCCGATGAAAATCGGCCAGCGATTCATAGACATTCGGCGCGGCCGAGAACTCGGGGTAGTCGAAAAGCCGGTCGATGTTTTGCAAAACGATGGCATCGGCGTCGATAAAGACCACCCGCGCATAATCCAGCTGCCACAGCCGCAGCTTGGCAAAATTGTCCAGGGGCGTGTGAAAGGGCGGCTTTTCACCCTTGGTAAAGGGCGCTGCGCCATGCAGCCGGTCACGGGCATGCAGCACATTGAACCCCTCGGAGGTCGGCAACAGATCGACGCGCACCGGCCGCACATCCAGTGCCCGCAACCCCTCGACCGCATCCGAGGGCAGGTCAGTATAAAGCAGGACCAGATCGGCGCTGGTCCCGGTCCGCCGTAACGAACGAAACAGCGCCGCCGCCCCGGTCGCATAGTCGGGGTTGGTGGCCAGCGTGACAAAGGCGCGGTCGGACCGCGCCTTGCCTTCTGGGTGAATGCCTTGGGAAATCACGATACGGAACGCAGCCTGTTGCCTTCGGGATCATGCTCAATCCGGCGCGCAAGGTCGCGGGTCCAGGCCGAGACCGCCGGTACGCGCGAACGGTCGATGCGATGGGCATATTTGCGCGCCACCTCGACCACCTCGGACAACAGACCTTCGGCAAGAGTAATCGGTTCCAGACCCAGCGCCAGGAACTGGTCGTTCTTGACCACCAGCTCATTCTCATCGGCCTCTTTGCGGGGGTTCGGCAGATAGGCGACCTCGGCCCCGGTCAAGCGCGCAATCATCTCGGCCAGGTCCCGGACGCGGTGGGTCTCGGTCATCTGGTTAAAGATGCGCACCCGTTCCCCGGCCTGCGGGGCGTCGTTCAAGGCCAGCTCGATACAGCGCACCGAGTCCTGAATATGAATAAAGGCACGCGTCTGGCCGCCGGTGCCATGCACAGTCAGCGGATAGCCGATCGCCGCCTGAATCAGAAAGCGGTTCAGCACCGTGCCGTAATCGCCATCATAGTCAAAGCGGTTGATCAGCTGTTCGTGCCGGCGGGTCTGGTCGGTATGGGTGCCCCAGACGATCCCTTGATGCAGGTCGGTGATCCGCAGCCCGTCATTCTGGGCATAGAACTGGAACATGATCTGATCGAGGCTCTTGGTCATGTGATAGACCGAGCCGGGACGGGTCGGGTACAGGATCTGCTGTTCGCGCGGGCCGGCGGGCGTGTCGATCGAGACATCCAGATAACCCTCGGGGATCGGGGCGCCAACGGTCGAATAGCCATAAACCCCCATGGTACCCAGATGAACCAAATGGGCATTGATGCCGGTTTCGACCAGCGCAGCCAGCAGATTATGCGTGGCGTTGATGTTGTTGTCGACGGTATAGACCTTGTGGCGGTCGGTCTTCATCGAATAGGGCGCGGCGCGCTGTTCGGCGAAATGGATGACCGCGTCGGGACGGTATTCGGCCAGCCACGCCTTCAGCCGCTCATATTCGGTGGCAAGGTTCAAAAGGTGGAAATGGATGCGCCGCCCGGTCTGCTCCTGCCAGATGCGGCAGCGTTCCTGAATCGAATCCATCGGCGTCAGCGATTGCACCCCCAGCTCGGTGTCGATCCAGCGCCGCGACAGATTGTCCACTATATGGATATCATGGCCCAGGTTCGACAGATGCAGGGCCGTCGGCCAGCCCACGAAACCGTCACCGCCAAGAACTGCGATACGCATGGTCTTCTCCTCGCTTTTGCCGGCAGGAATGCGCTGGCAATGTGTCAAAACGATAACGCTTTGGTGTCGGTTCCTAGACGAAATAAAACCCTGCCTGCAAATTCTTGCCGAAATCATTGCATGATGAGACAGTGAACACTAAGGATTTCCTTTATGATCTCGCAGAAAACGAAATATGCCATCAAGGCTCTGATGGCCCTGGCAGATGAGGTAGCCGCCGGCGGCAATGCCCTGACGATCGAAGAGATCGCGCAGCGATCCGGCGCACCCAAACGTTTTCTCGAACATATCATGCTGGAACTGCGCAACGCCGGCTATGTCGGTTCGCGGCGTGGCCGGACAGGCGGCTATGTGCTGATCAAGCGACCTCAGGAAATCTCGATTGGCGAGCTTTTGCGTCAGGTGGACGGGCCTATCGCGCCTTTGCCCTGCCTGTCGCGCCGGTCCTACCAACGCTGCGAGGATTGCGAGGACGAGGCGACCTGCCGCCTGCGCCGCATGTTCGGACAGGTGTTCTGGTCCTACCTGCTGCTGATCGAATCGCTGACGCTGGAAGATCTGGTGGCCGAGGGCGACCTGCCGGAAATCAGCCTGGCCTGAGACATTGGTTGCATTCCTGCCATGGCGGCGGGGGACAAAGGGGCGATGCCGCTTGACCCCGGCACGGGCGGGCGGCAGTTGTGAGGCAACATATCTGTCCGATGCCGGGGTGATGACCCCATTGGAAAGCGCCGCAGGTTCGCCATGGTTGATACCCCCTCTGCCTCACGTAACGTGCCGATTGCCGGCGTCATAGGCTGGCCGATTGCACATTCCCGCTCGCCCCGGCTGCACGGGCACTGGCTGCAACGCTATGGTATCACAGGCCATTACGTGCCCCTGCCGGTGATGCCCGAACATCTGGCCGAGGTTCTGCGCGCCATGCCGCGCATGGGTTTTGTCGGTGCAAATGTTACCATCCCGCATAAGGAAAGCGTGCTGGCGCTGGCCGATGTCGTCACCGACCGCGCGGCGCTGATCGGCGCAGCGAATACGCTGATTTTCCGCCCAGATGGCAAGATTCATGCCGATAATACAGACGGTTACGGATTTATTGCCAATATCCGCCAGCATGCGCCGGACTGGATCCCCGGCCTTGGCCCGGCCGCGGTGATCGGGGCCGGGGGTGCGGCGCGGGCGGTGGTCGCCTCGCTGCTGGAAAGCGGCGTACCCGAGTTGCGCATCACCAACCGCACCCGCATCCGGGCCGAGCAGATCAAGGCCGAGTTCGGCGCCAAGGTCGTGGTCTATGACTGGGCACAGGCCGGCAACATGCTGGAGGGCGCGGTGACCGTGGTGAACGCCACCTCGATGGGGATGGAGGGCAAGCCTCCGCTGCGGGTGCCACTGGACGCGCTGGCATCCGGAACGCTGGCCACCGATCTGGTCTATACCCCGCTGATGACTTCCTTTTTGCAAGAGGCGCAGGCCCGCGGATGCAAGATCGTGGACGGGCTTGGCATGTTGTTGCATCAGGCAACCCCGGGCTTTGAACGCTGGTTCGGCCACCGCCCCGAGGTCGATGACGAACTGCGCCGGGCCGTTCTGGCATGAGCTTCCGTCTTGGCCTGACGGGTGGGGTCGGCATGGGCAAATCGACCGCCGCCGGGATGTTTCGCGACCTTGGCCACCCGGTCTGGGATGCGGATGCGGCGGTGCATCGCCTCTATGCCCCGGGCGGCCGGGCGGTCGCTCCGGTCGCGGCGGCCTTTCCCGGTGTGCTCGGCCCTGATGGCAGCATTGATCGCGCCGCCCTGCGCGAAAAGCTGGCGGCCAGGCCCGAGGGTTTTCGCCGCCTTGAAGCCATCGTTCATCCCCTGGTGGCCGAAGATCGCGCCGCCTTTATATCCACTCATGCCGATGCGCCCATTGTGGTCCTGGACATCCCGCTGTTGTTCGAAGGCGGGATGCAGGCGCAGATGGACGGCGTGGCGGTTGTCTCGGCCCCGCCCGAGGTGCAGCGCGCCCGCGTCCTTGCCCGACCCGGCATGACCGAGGCGAATTTCCAGATGATCCTGTCGCGCCAGATGCCTGACGCCGAAAAACGCAAACGCGCCGACTGGGTAATCCCTTCGGACACGCTGGAAGGCGCGCGCGCCGCCATTGTGGACATCTGCAACCTGATCATGGCAGGTAAGGCCCATGCGTGAGATCGTACTGGATACCGAAACCACGGGCTTTGACCCCGATACCGGCGACCGCATCGTCGAGATCGGCGCGGTCGAGCTGATGAACCACCTGCCCACCGGGCAGACCTTTCACGTCTATATCAACCCCGAACGCCCGATGCCGCAGGAGGCATTCGAGGTGCACGGTCTTGGCGACAACTTTCTGCGCGACAAGCCCAAATTCGCTGAAATCGCCGCCGATTTCGTCAAATTCATCGGCGATGACGCCAAGCTGGTGATCCATAACGCCAGCTTTGACATGAAATTCCTCAATGCCGAGCTAAAGCTGTGCGGCTATCCGACCATGCCCTACAGCCGCGCGATCGACACCTTGGAAATCGCGCGCAGTCAGTTTCCGGGGGCGCAAAACTCGCTTGATGCGCTGTGCCGGCGCTTTCGTATCGACAACTCGAACCGGACGCTGCACGGGGCGCTGCTGGACAGCGAATTGCTGGCCGAGGTCTATCTGGCCCTGCGCGGGGGCCGCCAGCCGGGGCTGGTTCTGGAGGGCGGGCCGCTGCGCGGCCGCTCGGGCACGGGAGCTGTGTCGCAGGGCAACGGCCCACGCAGCGCACGTCCACGCCCCCTCCCCCCCCGCATCACCGCCGCCGAGGCCGAGGCCCATGCCGCCTTTGTCGAAAAGCTGGGCGAAAAGGCGGTATGGCTGCGCTATCTCAGTGCCGGGACCAACTGACCAGCGGAACCTTTGCTGCGGGGAAACCCTTTCCTCCCCGCCGTTTCATGCAACCGATTAACGAGGGCGGGCTATTGATCAGGGAATGGTGGCAGTTCCTTCTGGCGATCTTTGAACGGATGGACAAAATCCACCTCAGCCTGATCGCGGCCGGCGTTGCCTTCTACGCCATGTTCGCAGTCTTTCCGGGTCTTGCTGCGCTGTTTGCGATCTGGGGCCTGTGGTACGACCCCCAGGTGATCGAGGAATATGTCCACGCCACCGACGGTTTCATCCCGCCCAGCGCCGCCGATATCATCTATGGCCAGATCAACGCGCTGGCGTCGGCCGGGCGCACGCAACTGGGCTGGGCGACGGCGATTTCCTTTCTGATCGCCACCGTTTCGGCCCGCGCGGGCGTTGACGGGCTGATCCGGGGGCTGAATGCCGCCTATGGTGTGCGCTCACATTCGACGGTCATGGGTTTTGTCCTTGCCTATGTGCTGACGCTGGTCATCGTCGCGGTCTGCGCCCTTGGCCTTGCGATGATCGTCATTTTGCCCATCGCCTTTACCCTGCTGCCCGGAGTGCTTTTGCCCACTGGCTGGCTGACCGGTGCACTGCCGTGGATGGCGATCTTTCTGATCGTGCTGCTGGTGATCGGCATCCTTTACCGCTACGGCCCTAACGTGAAGGCGCCGCGCACCCCGATCTTTACCTGGGGTTCGGTTTTTGCGGCTCTGGCCTGGGCCGCGGCGTCCTATGGATTTTCGGCCTATCTTGCCAGCTTCAACAGCTACAACCGCATCTATGGCTCGATCGGTGCGGTGATCGCACTGCTGATGTGGTTCTATCTGGGCGGGTTCACCGTCATGCTGGGGGCGGTTATCAATGTCGAGCTGGCCCGCCGCCGCCGAGTCGTGGCCGCACGAAAACTGCGCCAGGCAGCACGCGAAGCCAGCATTCCAGTCAGCAAGAAAGACCAGGGGGCCTAATGTCGCGCACCCGGTCGTGCGGCCGAGGTCAGCACCACCGGCGGCGTCTCGACCGGTTCACGCTTGTGCATATGCTCGACCCGGAAACGCAGGGTAAGAAGGAAACGGCCATCACCGGTCTCTTGCCGCGCCTCGCCCTCAAGCTGGGTCGAAAAGGCCTCGATCAGCTGACTGCCAAGCCCCGTCCCTTCGGCAAGGCTGGTGGTCCCCAGCGAGTTCTCGACCTCCAGAACCGCATGTTGCGGCCCGTCTGCGCGCAGCGAGACCCGGACCCAAGGCTCACCCTCCGGGTCTGACGCGCCGGAATATTTCAGCGCATTGGTAAATGCCTCGGTCGCAAGCAGGCTCAGCGGGACCGCCTGATCCGGCATCAGCTCAAGCGGCTCCAGCCGGGTGTCGATACGCAGCCCCGCCCCCGGACCCAGCGTCGCATTGGCCATCTGGTTGATGATGTCCTTGATCAGCCGGTCGGCATGGACCGAGTCCAGATGCTCGGCCTGATAGAGGTTGCGATAGATTGTGGCCAAAGACGCAACCCGGTCCTGAACCGACCGCAGCACGCGGCGCGCGTCGTCGTGGTCGATTACCCGGATCTGCATGTTGATGATCGAAGCGATCAGTTGCAGGTTGTTCTTGACCCGGTGATGGACCTCTTTCAGCAAGACGGTCTTTTCGTTGACTGCCGCCTCCATCGCCTCTTCGTCACGGATCAGGATGCGGGCCATATTGTGGAATGTCTGGCTCATATCCTCGATTTCGGCCGGGGCGTCGATCAGAACCGGAGGTGGGGCCGAGCGGTCGCCGATGGCAAAGCGGCGCATCTGGCCACGCAATTCGCGGATATGGCGCAGCACCAGCCGGTAGACGGCGAAATAGGCAACGGCAAGCGAAGCCGCCCACAGGATCAGCGGCAGGATCAGCGCCGTGCGCCGGGTGATGTCGATGCCGGTGATGCCGGATTCGGCGCGGTTCCACGAACCCAGCGCATAGACCAGCCCCGGCACCACCGGCACGACGCTATAAACCCGCCGTTCGCCAGAATTCGAGATGTCGCGGAAGGTAGTCTCGCTGCGCGACAAAAGCGAGGGCAGGGATTTGCCGCGCGGCAGAACCTCGGTGATGTCACCGTCACCCTCGCGGTCCGAAGAGATCACCTCGCCCTGGTTGTTAAAGGTCAGGATGCGCGCGCCATCCGTCTCAAGCCCCGACACATGGGCCGAGCGCAGCAGATCATGCGACATCGAAACGGTGACAAAGCCCAAAAGCTCTACCCCGCTGTAAAGCGGCTGGATAACCACCACCACCGACCTTCCGGTGACCGGACCGTGCTCGCTGGTGGTGACCAGCGTGCCGGGGCTTTGGATGAATTGCTGAAAGGCCGGCGTGCCACTGAGATCATGCACCCCCCGCACCGAGGAACATTCCGTCACCCCGTCCAGCCGGGTGAAGCCGGCATAGACAAAGTTCACCGTGCGCTGCACCAGCCCGCGCATGATATCCGAACAGGCTTGCGGACGGTCCATCGTCTCAAGCACCGCCGGACCCAGCGCATCTGCGGTGCCGAGCGCGCTTTGCAGCAATGCCCGCTCACCCGCAGCCGAAGTGGCGGTGCGACCCAGAAGCGCGATCTCGGCCGAACGTTCATATTCACGCGACAGATGCAGCGTCTGAATGACCGAGATCAGGCCGATGGGCAAAATCGCCACCGACAGGAGGCCGCCCAGCCGAAAACCAAGGCCCTTGCTGAATTCCAGCCTCTCCAGAAAGCGCCGCAGCACGATCGAAACTCAGCGCAGAATCGGGGTATTCAGTGCCATGACAGCCAGAGTGGTACGATCCGTCATCTCGATTTCTTCGCCCTCTTCCAGATGCAGAAGCTCGGCCAGGCGACGGCGGCCCCGGTTGGCGCGCGACTTGACCGTGCCCACGGCAACACCGGTCATGGCCGCCGCTTCCTCATAGGAAAAGCCCGAAGCGCCCACCAGAATCAAGGCCTCGCGCTGCTCGTCGGGCAGCTGTTCAAAGGCCACGCGGAAATCATTGAGCGCAAGACGGCCGTCATGGTCGGGGCGGGTGGCCTGCCGGGCGGCATGGATGCCGTCGGTGTCGTTCACCTCGCGCCGCGTCTTGCGCCGGGCAGAATAGAAGGTGTTTCGCAAAATGGTGAAAAGCCAGGCGCGCAGATTGGTTCCGGGCTGGAATTTTTCGATATTTGCCCAGGCCTTAACGATGGTGTCCTGCACCAGATCGTCAGCCGAGGACCCGTCACGCGTCAGCGACAGGGCAAAGGCGCGCAGCGCAGGCAGGTGCTCGACCAACTCGTCCCGAGGATCTGCATGGCCTTCGGGACGGGCGGGGCGTGCCGATTTCTGATCGGTCATCCAGTTCACTCCTGCTCGCGCAGTTTTTCCAGCAGTTGCAGGAATTTGTCAGGAACTTGCTGGGATACATCCTGTTCGTAAACGCGGCGCAGATTTTCGTCGATCTGCTTCTGGATGGCTGCTCGCCTGCGTTCCTCACGCCTGGTATTCATTTTTTAGTTATTCCCGGTAATCTTGTGCGCACGTTGCCTAACCGTTACCTATCCAATCAGGTTCCATCACACGACGCATTTTTTTTGAGGTATCCCAAATGACCGCAGCGGATCTTGCCCAGTCCATCAGCCGGGAACTTCCCTACCTGCGGCGCTATGCGCGTGCACTGACCGGCAGTCAGACCGCCGGCGACAATTACGCCGCCGCGACGCTAGAAGCAATCCTGTCCGATCGCAGCCTGATGGATGGCGAGGATGACACCCGCATCGGGTTGTTCCGCACCTTCCACGCGATCTGGCAAAGCTCGGGCCAGCCCGTCGATATCGAGGCCCAGTCCCCTCGCGAAGCCCGCGCCCAGGCCCATCTGCGCAGCCTCACCCCGAATTCGCGTGAGGCGCTGCTTTTGCGTACGATCGAGGAACTGCGCTACGACCAGATCGCCCGCGTCATGCAATGCACCCAGCCCGAAGCCGAAGAGCTGGTGCAGATCGCACTGAACGAAATGAGCCGCTCGATTGCTGGCAAGGTCATGGTGATCGAGGATGAAACCATCATCGCCATGGACCTGAAGGGCATTGTTCAGTCGATGGGCCATGATGTGACCGGCATTGCCCGCACCCATAGCGCCGCCGTCGATCTGGCCAAGCAAAAGCGCCCCGACCTGATCCTTGCCGATATCCAGCTGGCAGACGGTTCATCGGGGATTGATGCGGTGAACGAACTGCTGCGCGACCTTGGCGACATCCCGGTGATCTTCATCACCGCCTTCCCCGAGCGGCTGCTGACCGGCGACCGGCCCGAGCCGGCCTTCCTGATCTCAAAGCCCTATTCCGAAGAGCAGGTGCGTTCGGCAGTCAGCCAAGCCATGTTCTTTGCCACGACCGAAGGGCTGAGCGCCGCCTGACGACCCCTGACGGGCGGCCCCGTACGGGGCCTGCCCCCGGTCACGAGGCGCAAAGCGCCGTCTTGGCCTCGGTATATTCCCGTGTCAGCCGGTCGATCAGGCTGGCCGCCGGAACGATCTCGCGCACCGCACCGATGCCCTGACCCGAGCCCCAGATCTGGCTCCACGCCTTGGGACGCGACGAGGCGTCCGAGAAATTCATATCCGAGACATCGCCGCGCTCAAGCCTGTCAGGATCAAGCCCCGCCGCACGGATAGACGGCGCAAGATAGTTCCCCGACACGCCGGTAAAGAGCGATGAGGTAACGATATCCTCGGCGCCGCTTTCAACGATCATGCGTTTGTATTCGGGCTGGGCGTTCGCCTCTTCGGTCGCGATGAAGGGGCTGCCGACATAGGCCAGATCCGCACCCATGGCTTGCGCCGCCAATACCGCCCGCCCGGTGGCGATGGCGCCTGACAGCAACAGCGGCCCGTCGAACCATGTGCGGATCTCTTGCACCAGCGCAAAGGGGGATTGCGGCCCGGCATGACCGCCAGCCCCGGCCGCGACAGCGATCAGCCCGTCAGCACCCTTTTCGATCGCCTTGCGGGCGAAGGTATTGTTGATCACGTCATGCAGCGCGATGCCGCCACAGTCGTGGGCGGCCGCGTTGACCTCGGGCCGGGCACCAAGGCTGGTGATCCAGATCGGCACCTTGTGCCTGTGACAGATCTCGATATCCCGCTCCAGCCGCGCGTTCGAGCGATGAACGATCTGGTTCACCGCGAAAGGTGCAGCGGGATTGTCGGGGTTGGCCTGATTGTGGCGGTCCAGCTCTTCCTGGATGCGGGTCAGCCAGACATCCAGCAGCGGCGGCTCACCATCCTTTTCACGCGCGTTCAGGGCGGGGAAACTGCCGACGATCCCGGCCTTGCATTGCGCAATGACCAGATCGGGCCCCGAGACGATGAACATGGGCGAGGCAACGACGGGAAGACGCAGGCGCGACAGGATCGGGGGCAGCATGGGGTTCCTCGTGTCTTGGTGACGCGGGCAGATTGCCCGCGCCCGGTCGATCTGCCAACCGTGCCGTGGCGTCGCGCGGTGGCTCAGTAGGGCAGCGGATGGCTGCGATGCAGCCTGTCGATCCGTGCCAGCGCATCGTCCGACAGCCGCAGATCCAGCCCGGCCAGCAGGTGATCCAGCTGCCCCAGATCGGTCGCGCCAAGGATGGGGATGCAGTGAAATGGCCGCTGCCGGGTAAAGGCGATGGCCATATGGATCGGATCCAGCCCCAGCTCGGCCGCGAGCCCGTGCCAGGCGGCGACCGCCTGATCGGCGCGGACAGTGCGCCGCCCGCCCAGATCACCCGGCCCGCCGGTGGCGCGGTCTGTGGCAACACGGCTGCCAACGGGCTCGTCTCCGTTCAGGTATTTCCCGGTCAGAAGTCCGGCCGCCAGCGGCGAATAAGCCAGCAGCGTCACCTTTTCATTCACCGCAAGTTCGGCCAGATCAGTGTCAAAGGCGCGATAAAGCAGCGAATATTCGTTCTGGATGCTTACCATGCGGGGTCCGCCCATACGCTCGGCCACATCAAGCCAGCGCGCTGTTCCCCAGGCGGATTCGTTGGACAGGCCGATGGCGCGAACCTTGCCGGCGCGCACAACCTCGTCCAGCGCGGTCAGCACGTCCTCCATATGCGCCAGCGTTTCGGCACGGTCCTGTTTCGAGGGGTCATAGCGCCAGTTCTGACGGAACGCATAGCTGCCCCGCACCGGCCAGTGCAGCTGGTAAAGGTCGATGTAATCGGTCTTCAGCCGCTTCAGCGAGGCGTCGACGGTCTGACGCAGGATCGCGCCGTTGAACCCTTCGGCCCGCACCTTGTCACCCGGTCCGGCAGCCTTGGTCGCAATCTGTACCCGGTCGCGGCCCCCGCGTGAGGCAAGCCAGTTGCCGACGATTTCCTCGGTCTGGCCCACGGTCTCGCGGCGGACCGGGTTCACCGGATACAGCTCGGCAGTATCAAAGAAGGTGATGCCTGCGGCCAGCGCCCGGTCCATCTGGGTGTGGCCATCGGCCCCTGCCGTCTGATTGCCAAAGGTCATCGTGCCAAGGCACACCTCGCTGACCCGGATATCGCTGCCGCCAAGCGTCGTGCTGTCCATTCTGTCCCCTCATCGCAATTGGCGGAAGAGAGTGGGAGTCGAACCCACCCGGGACAGGCTCACTGCCCCAACCGGATTTGAAGTCCGGCCGCCCCACCGGGGACGATTCTCTTCCATTGCCATTGTTTTCAATGGCATAGCGCCTGCCCCCCCGTCAGAGAAAGCTTACCGGTCCCGCAACGTTCGGTGTGTTCATGTTACGGTCCCGTTCCGTTCCCGGCGCGATTGAGCCTCTTTAACACGGGCGTTCCAGCGAACGGAACCAGCATAATGCGGCGCAGGCAACAGGGGCAGCGATCCCCCGGTGACTGACGCAAAAGCAGCAGGGGTGACCCGACATGCATCCCACGCTCAAGGGGTCCTGCCTGCCAGATCATTCCCTGACGCCGATCTACCAAAGGGGATGAGGGGTAGTCCCCATCAACACCTGCTGAAAGTCACCAGCGCATCCTGACCGGAAGCCGGCCTTCTCGGCCGGCCCGTGCATTGTCTGGGTCACGGCAAGATAGAAACTCAGACGCAAACGCATCGAGGGAACGCTTAAGCGCCAGCCTTTCTGGTCATTCGCCTGCGCTCAGGGCTGGCCGCCTTGACCATCGGGGGTGAACAGGTCGATCCGGTGCGGATTGATGCGACGCAGATCGCCACGACGCAGGGTCAACCCCAGCTTGTCAAAGAAATCAAGGATCTGGATCGCCACTTTGCGCCCGTTCTGCACCCGGTCGCGAAAGGCAGGCGCGGTGAACCAGCCGTCTGACGATCGCGCCCCCAGATCTCGGATGATGCCCACCATCTCGACCGTGGTGGCGCGGGCAAAGAAATGGTCATGCGCAATCTGGTCAAGGCGGCCCTGACGGGCGGCCATGCGCAGGATGCGGCGGACCTCGGTTTCCCCGGCACCGAATTCATGGGCAAAATCACGCACGCGGGGTGGGCGAAAACGTTCCTCCCCGCTCAGCCGGGGCAGGATCAGCTCCAACAGCGCCTCATCCTCGGGCGAAAGCCGGGGCAGGTGGCCGGGCAGGCGGATAAAGGCACCGTCCAGCGCGATACGGCCCGCCTCGGCCTCAGCCCGCAGCAGGGCCGCAAAATCAGCCTTGGGCAGGCGCGGGGTCAACATCAGCCGAAGCTTTTCACGGCCCACACCCTGAAGATCGGCGTTTTCGGCGTGAAAGGCAGCAAGCTCTGCCTGCATCGCCTCGCGCAGCGCATCAAGCCGGGCAGGGGCCAGAGCCTGCCTGCTGCCCGGAATGGTGGCGACACCCGAGGCCGTGACGGCGCGATCAAGCTCGGGCAAAGCAAGCGCACGGTCGCGGGCAAAGCCGTCAAGGTCGATCACCGTCAGATCGGCCAGAGCCGTCAACGCCCGCGCCGGGTCAGGCATGGCCATGGCGCGCAAGGCTGCCAGACGCTCAGGCCGGGCCCGGTGTCGGGCGGGCGCGCGCAGGTCGATCAACCGTCCCCCGCCGATGGTGCGCCGGGCCGAAACATCACGCAGGATGAACCGCTCACCCGCCGTAGCGGCAAGCGGACGGTCAAGAACAAGCTGCGCCAGCCTCTCAGCACCGGGCGCAATCGGCCCCTCCAGCGGCACGACGCGGACCCCGGTCTCGGCCGCGCCCAGATGCAGGCGAGCGGGAAACCATGTGGTCAGTGCTTTTGGTTCGGTCCCAAGCACCCGCAGGGCCACGTCGATGCGCTGGCTTGGCGCATGCAGCACCGGGTCCAGCGCGACATCGCCGCGGTGGATTGCATCGCGTGCCACGCCCTCTCCGGCAAGGTTCAGGGCACAGCGCTGACCGGCAAGCCCCTCACCAGCCTTGCGGTTCTGGGCGTGAATGCCGCGCACCCGCGCAGCAAGACCCGAGGGGCTGATCACGATCTGATCCCCCACCGCCACCCGGCCCGACAGAACGGTGCCGGTGACGACAGTACCGGTCCCGGCCAGCGTAAAGCTGCGGTCGATGGCCATACGAAACCGCGCCTCGGTCGCACGTATGGCAGTCTCGGTCTCGGCCTGCATCAGCGCGACACGCAAAGGGTCGATGCCGGCGCCTGTCAGGGCCGAAACCGCAAAGACCGGCGCACCGGCAAGGCCGGTCGGGGCCAGAAGCGCCGCAATCTCGGCCTCAAGCCGGGCGATGCGGTCTGGCAGAGCCAGATCGGCCTTGGTCAGCGCCACCATCCCGCGCGAGATGCCAAGCAGGTCAAGAATGGCCAGATGTTCGCGCGTTTGCGGCATGATGCCGTCATCGGCAGCCACGACCAGCAACGCCATGTCGATGCCGCCCGCGCCGGCAAGCATGGTGTGGACGAATTTCTCGTGCCCCGGCACATCGACAAAGCCGGTAACCGTCCCACCGCCCAGATCGGCGTAGGCAAAGCCAAGTTCGATGGTGATGCCGCGGGCCTTTTCCTCGGCCAGGCGGTCGGTCTCGACCCCTGTCAGGGCGCGGACCAGCGCGGTCTTACCATGGTCGATATGCCCCGCCGTGCCGACGATCATCGTCCGCGCCGCACCGCCGTCAGTAACCGATCAGGAAGGGGTTAAAGCCGCCCCGTTTCCATTCGGTATCCCGCATCATCAGATCAAGCCCAAGGCTGGCAACATCGTCCGCCACCGGCTCAAGCGAGGGGTTACGGTTCTGATAAAGGATCTTGACCCAGCTTTCACACTCGCGACAGACCTCGGCCTTGACGGTCGCCTCGTCCGTCTCGACCGAGCGATACGAGATGCCCTTGGTCGAACCGCAGCAAAGGCAGGTCACCCGCACCTCGTTCCACAACGTCTGGCACGTCGCGCAAGAACAATAGCGCGCGCCCTCGGCACCGATATTCTCGGTCACCACGCTTGATACGGGGCGCCCGCCACAAGCCGGACAGGTGCCGGTGCGGATGCGCACCAGCTTTTCAGGATCAAGCCTCGCGGCCTGCGTCGCGGCAAGGACCTGTAGCGCGGCAGCAGCAAAAAGATGCGGGGCAACGCTATCCTCGGGGATGGTGCCGGTCAGGACATTGCCCATCACCCAGTCCAGATCCGAAGGCTCGGCCGCCTGCAAAGCAGCCAGCGCCAGCCGGGCAGGTTCGGGCATCTCAAGCCCGGAAAGCCGCTTGAGCAGCAGGGGCAGGGCCTCTGCCAGCCCCCTGCGCATCGCATTGCGGTCCAACGGCGGCATGCGGCTGGAGCGGGCAAGCTCGATCCGCTCGGCCGGGATGGGCCCGGGCCGGGGCAGTTCGCCAGCCAGATCGGCCTGAGCGCGACAGATCCCGGCCAGAAAGCGCAGATAGGGCGCAAGGTTCGGGCTGTGCCCGGCCAGAAAGTCGAACCGCTCGGCCCGGGTGGTAAACAGCGCCACGGGATCGGGCAGGCGCGCCAAGGGAACCTTGGCGACGCCGCCGATCATCGAGGGGTCGGGTTTCAGAGCGGTGGACATGGCTTCCTTTCGGATCGCTTGGGCCTACTTTGCCGGGCCGCTTTCCCCGCGTCCAGCCAGTTCACGCAACCATTTGCGGTGGTGTCGCCAGGCCCAGCCGCCGGTCACGGTGCCACGCGTCATGGCGCGCAGCGTGCCGCGGGTCCAGATCGCCGCATAGACATGCAGGATAAAGGTCAGGATGATCGCAATCGCAGCAAGCGCATGGACAAGCACCGCCCAGCGCCGCACCGGGATGGTGACCAGATCAGAGAAATATTCCTGCCAGATCATCACCCCCGATACGATCAGCACCACGATCAGCACCGACATGGCCCAGAAGACGAATTTCTGCCCGGCATTGTATTTGCCAAGTTCAGGCAGTTTCTCTTCTTCGCCGCGCACGACATCACCGATCTGACTGACCCAGGTCCGGTCCTCGGGGCGGGGCAGGTTCAGCCGCCACATCTGCAAAAACAGCAGCAGGAAGCTGAAAAACAGCAGCACACCCACGAAAGGATGCAGCCAGCGCGTCACCTGCCCCCCACCGAACAAGCCGGTCAGGAAGTAAAGCGAAGGGTGAAACAGCGCCAGCCCCGAGACCAGCAGCACGATCAGGCTGGCCGCCGTCACCCAGTGGTTCAGCCGGGTGATGCCGCGATAACGGCTGACGGTGACCGGGCGGCGGCTTTCGATGTGATCGCCCCTGGCCGAGAATACACGCCTCGACATCACACCACCCCCTTTTCTGGCGTGGTCGGGGACTCGCTGCCCTCGACCAGCTTTTCGGCATGGACCTCATCCTCGGCCGAGACCTTGTTGGCGCGCGCAAGCAGCCCATGCAGGACCGAGCCGACAGCAGCAGCGCCGATGGCGGCAAGGCCCAGCGTCTTGGTCACGCCCTTCCAGCCCTGAACCACCGGCGAGATGCGCGGCTCTTCGGGCAGGTTCGAGTAAAGCGAGGGCTGATCGGCGTGGTGCAGCACGTAAAAGACATGCGTGCCGCCAACCCCTTCGGGATCATAGATGCCGGCATTGTCATAGCCGCGCGATTTCAGATCCTCGACCCGCGCTTCGGCATGGGCAAGCATATCCTCTTTGGTGCCAAAGACGATTGCCTGGGTCGGACAGGCCTTGGCACAGGCCGGCCCCTGACCCACCGCCACCCGATCCGAACAGAGCGTGCATTTATAGCTCTTGTGATCGATCTTGCTGACCCGCGGGATGTTAAAGGGACAGCCGGTGACACAATAGCCGCAACCGATGCAGTTTTCGTGAATGAAATCCACGATACCGTTCGAGTATTGCACGATGGCGCCCGGCGCCGGGCAGGCCTTGAGACAGCCCGGATCGGCGCAATGCATGCAGCCGTCCTTGCGGATCAGCCACTCGAAATCGCCCGTCTGCGGGTTCTCGTATTCCGAGAAGCGCATCAGGGTGAACATGTCGGGCGTCAGATCATGCGGGTTCTCATAGAGACCGACGTTATGTTCGATCTCGGGTGAGGTGTCGTTCCACTCGGCGCAAGCTGACTGGCAGGCCTTGCAGCCAATGCATTTCGACACGTCGATCAGCTTGGCCACCGGCGTCAACTCGCGCGTCGGCGGCGGCAGATCAGGCATGGCCGAGGCGCGGACGACATCGCCCGGCCCCAGATTGGCCTGCATCGGTTGTACAGGCGGGTTTGAAACCGCCGTGCGCGGACTATCGAGGTTCGCATCCGTCGTCATGATACGGCCTCCCCTGTGGCGGGTTCGATATTGACCAGGAACGCCTTGAATTCAGGCGTTTCGACGTTGGCGTCGCCGACAAAGGGCGTCAGGCTGTTCGGCCCCCAGCCCTTGCGCGCTGCCCCCATAAAGCCCCAGTGCAGCGGGATGCCGATGACATGCACCAGCTTGTCGCCACATTGCATGGGCTTTAGTCGCCCGGTCACCAGCGCCTTGGCACGGACCTCGCCCCGCTTGGACCAGACCCGTACCGAAGCGCCAGGCTGAATGCCCTTTTCAGCGGCCAGCTCACGGCTGATCTCGACAAAGAATTCGGGCTGCAGGGCCGCGTTGATGCGGTTGTGCTTGGTCCAGTAGTGGAAATGCTCGGTCAACCGGTACGAGGTCGCCACAAAGGGGAACTCGTCACTGGTGGCGAACTGCTCGGCATCGCTGGCAAAGACCCGCGCCACCGGGTTGCCGCGCATCTCCGGGTTAAAGACGTTGGCAATCGGCGACTCGAACGGCTCCATATGGGTCGGGAAAGGTCCGTCCCGCATCATGCCCCGGGTGAACAGGCGCGAAACGCCTTCGGGGTTCATGATAAAGGGGCCGACCTCTTCCGGCCTGGAGGCGGGGGCAATGTCGGGCACGTCATAGCCCGTCCATTTCTGGCCGTCCCACTCAAGCAGCTTGCGCGACGGATCCCAGGGCCGGCCCTGCACATCAGCAGAGGCGCGGTTGTAAAGGATCCGGCGGTTCAGCGGCCAGGCGAACGCCCAGTTCGGATAGGCTCCGGTCTCGTCGGGGTCATTATTGTCCCGGCGGGCCATGTTGTTGCCTTCCTCGTTCCAGCAGCCGGCATAAATCCAGCAGGCGCCCATGGTCGTGCCATCGTCGCGATACTGACTAAAGTTCAGCAGCTGTTTGCCCCTGGCCGTCAGAACCTTGGCCGGGTCGGCGGTGTCGCGGACATCCTCCAGCGCCCTGCCGTTCAGTTCCTTGGCCAGTTCTTCGGGCGAGGGCTCATCGGGGTCGGCATAGTCCCAGGTCAGGTTCAGGATCGGATCGGGGAAGACCCCGCCTTCATCCTCATACAGCTTTTTCACGCGCAGGAAGATCTGCGCCATGATCCAGGTGTCGTGCTTTGCCTGACCGGGCGGCGTCGCCGCAGCCCAGTGCCATTGCAGCCAGCGGCCCGAGTTGACCAGCGCACCGTCGTCCTCGGCAAAGCAGCTGGAGGGCAGTTCCAGCACCTCGGTCTGAATCGAGGCGGTGTCCACGTCGTTATGTTCGCCGTGGTTTTCCCAGAAATGCGCCGTCTCGGTGGCCAGCGGGTCCATCACCACCAGAAGCTTGAGCTTGCTCAGCGCCGAGGTCAGCTTGCCCCGGTTCGGGAAAGCCAGCAACGGGTTGAAGCCCTGACAGAAATAGATGTTGACCTTGCCCGCATCCATCAGCTCGAACATGCGCAGGATGTCATAGGTCGGCACATCCAGCTTGGGCAGGTAATGATAGGCCCAGTCGTTCTCGGCCGTGGCCGCATCCCCCCACATGGCCTTCATGAAGCTGACCATGAACTTGGGATAGTTCTGCCAATAGCTGGTCTGACCCGGCCGCAGCGGCTTAAAGCTGCGGCTGGACATATAGGTCTGCCAGTCCGGTTCCTTTTCGGTCGGGATATTCAGATAACCCGGGATCAGGTTCGACATCAGACCGATATCGGTCAGACCCTGGATGTTAGAGTGGCCGCGCAGGGCGTTCATCCCGCCGCCCCGGACACCGATATTGCCAAGGATCAGCTGCAACATCGCCATGCCGCGGATGTTTTGCGAACCCTTGGAGTGCTGCGTCCAGCCAAGAGCATACATCGAGGTCATGGTCTTGTCGGGGGCCGAGCACTCTCCGATCATCTCGGCGACCTTGAGGAAGCGATCTTTTGGCGTGCCACAGACCTGCTCGACCAGTTCGGGCGTATAGCGCGAGACATGCTCTTTCAGCAGATTCCAGACACAGCGCGGATGCTCCAGCGTCGGGTCAACCTCGGCATATCCGTCCTCGCCGAGGACATAGTCCCAGCTTGAGCGGTCGTAATCCCGCTTTTCGGGGTCATAGCCGGTGAACAGGCCGTCGTTCCAGCCGAAACCCTCCTTCACGATGAAGGGCGCGTTGGTAAAGGCCTTCACATATTCCCACTGGACCTTGTCGTTCTGGATCATCCAGTTGATCAAAGCCATGAGGAAAACGATGTCCGAACCCGGGCGGATCGGCGCATAGTAATCGGACACCGAAGCCGTGCGGGTGAAACGCGGGTCCACCACAATCAGCTTGGCGCCACGGTGGGCTTTGGCCTCGGTCACCCATTTGAAGCCGCAGGGATGCGCTTCGGCAGCGTTGCCGCCCATGACGACCACGAGGTCGGTATTCTTGATGTCGGTCCAGGAGTTGGTCATCGCTCCACGGCCAAATGTCGGGCCCAAACTGGACACCGTGGGGCCGTGTCAGACGCGCGCCTGGTTATCGAATCCGACAATCCCCATGGCCCGGACCGTCTTGTAGGTCAGCCATGCGGTTTCATTGGTGGTTGCCGACGCAGCCAGAAAACCGGTCGAGGTCCAGCGGTTGACCGTCACGCCATCATCATTGGTCAGGACCATATTGGCGTCGCGGTCGTCCTTAAGGGCACGGGCAATCTTGTCCAGCGCCTCTTCCCAGGAAATCTCTTCGAAGGTTGCCGAACCGGGGCGCCGGATGCGCGGCGTCGTCAGCCGGGTTTCGGCATTGACGAAATCCTTCAGCGCCGCACCTTTCGGGCACAGCGTGCCGCGGTTGGTCGGATGGTCGGCATCGCCTTCGATATGCACGACCCTGGCCTCTTCGCCGGCCTTCAGATCACCGTTCGAATAGATGATGATGCCGCAGGCGACCGAACAATAGGGACAGGTGTTGCGCGTCTCGGTCATCGAGGCCAGCTTGAAGGCACGGACCCGCGCCTGCTCTGCCGCCTCTGCCCCGCCGAAGCCCATGGCCCCAAGCGATGTCGCCGCGACACCCGCGCCGGCCAGTTTTAGAAAACCGCGCCGCGAGAGGTCGATGTTCATCGTGCCCTCCTTTTGCCTGTCGAGTAGATAGGTACCCTCGAGGATGCGCCCTGTATGGTAGAAATGTCAAGGCAGGCACGGGAACGGGCGGTCCCCCAAGGAACCGCCCGCGCCTTTGAAAAATACAGGTTTTTCGTCAGGTTTTGCCCTGATCCTGCGTTCTAGACATCAACGGCGACCGCCCCGATGGGATGTGAGCAGCAGGCAAGGATATAGCCTTCCTCGATATCCTCGTCGGTGATGCCGCCGTTATGGACCATATGCACCTCGCCCGAGGTTTTGCGGATCTTGCAGGTCCCGCAAAGGCCAAAGGTGCAGCCCGAGGGGATGTTCAGCCCGTTCGCCTTGGCAACTGCCAGAACGGTGTCCGTCTCGTGGCATTTCGCAGTGACGCCCGATGCCGAAAAAGTGATCTGCGCCGCGCTTTCCTCATCAGGGACAACATCGTCCAGCACAGGGGCATCGGTCTCATTACGGACCGGCGCGCCAAAGCTTTCCTGATGATAACGGTCCATGTCAAAGCCAAGCGCGATCAGCATGTCGCGCACCGCCTGCATGAACGGCTCGGGGCCGCAGCAAAAGACCTCTCGTTCCAGATAGTCCGGGGCCATGAGGCCCAGCATGATCTGGTTCAGCCGCCCGCGATAGCCGTGCCAGCTGCGGAAGGGGTCGCCCTCTTCGACCGAAAAGCGCAGTTGCAGCCCCGGCACCCGGTCCGCCATGCCCTCAAGCCGCTGGCGAAAGATGATGTCGCTGGGCGTCCGCGCCGCATGGACAAAGACGATGTCGGGCATTTCACCCGAATCCCAGGCCCATGTGGTCATCGACATCATCGGTGTGATGCCCGACCCCGCCGAGATGAACAGGTATTTCGACGCCTCATGCCGGACGAACGAGAAAATACCCGCCGGACCAAAGGCCTTGATGCGCATCCCCGGCCGCAGATGGTCCAGCATCCAGCGCGTGCCGATGCTGCCCGGCTGCGCCTTGACCGTGACCGAGATCGACAGCGGCCGCGAAGGGCTTGAACTGATCGTATATGTCCGCTGCACATTGCCGCCGGGCACGGGCAGATCAAGCGTGATGAACTGACCGGGCTGATAGTCGAACCACGCCCCTGACGGCGAACGGAAGGTAAAGGTGGCGGTGTCCGATGTCTCGGGCACCACCATCGCGCATTCCAGCGGTTCGTCGTCTTTCCACGGCTTATCGCCGAATGCCTTGACCAGTACTGCCATTATTCAGCCGCCATTGCCGGGGTCGGGGACAGACGTTCAGCCATCGTGTCGCAATACCAGTCGATGAACTGGACCACGCCTTCTTCCTGGATCATCGAATAGGGACCCGGTTCATAGGCGGGCGACAGGATGCCGCGCTGGTTTTCCTCGACCACCTGGCGGTCCTCGTCATTGGTGTTCAGCCAGACGCGGGTCAGGGTCTCGATGTCGTAATCCTGACCTTCGACCGCATCCTTGTGAACCAGCCAGTTGGTCGTGACCAGCGTTTCCGTCGGGCTTAGCGGCAGGACGCGGAACACGATCGAATGATCGGCAAGGAAGTGGTTCCAGGTGTTGGGATAGTGGAAGAACAACAGGCTGCCCGCATCGTTGAAGGGCATCTGGCCCATCCGCTTTGACACCGCGGCCTTGGTGCTGAGCGTATAGCTTTCAGCGTTGTTCAACAGCGGAATGCGCGCCAGACGCCACTGCATCCGCGGGTGATTGATAAAGCGCGAGGGCAGGCCGGCCGCCTCGCAGCGGTTCCAGTGCTCAAGGATTTCGGGGCTGGCGCTGTCGGGACCTTCCATCGCTGTCATGCGCGGGTTGTCAGAATAGGTCCGGCACAGCGAAGGATGGCTGCCGCCGCAATGGTAGCATTCGCGGTTATTCTCGATCACCAGCTTCCAGTTGCCCTTTTCGATAATGCTGGACGAGAATGCGACCTTGGCATCTGCAAGTCCGCTGGGCGCGAGATAGGTCGCAAGCTTGCTGGCCAGATCGGCAATCGCCGGCGGCACCTGCGCAAGACAGATGAACACCATGCCGCTGAGATCCACGCAATGCACAGGCTTGAGGCCGAATTTCGAGGCGTCAAAGTCGTCGCCCATATCACGGGCATAGACCAGCTTGCCGTCCAGCTCATAGGTCCACTGGTGATAGGGGCAGACCAGTTTGGCGGTCGAGCCGTTCGGCTTGGAACAGATGCGCTGGCCGCGATGGCGGCAAACGTTGTGGAAGGCGCGGATTTTGCCATCACCACCGCGCACGATCAGCACCGGATAGGAACCGACCTGAAGGGTGGCATAATTGCCGGTCTTGGGGATCTCGCAGGCCGGGATGGCGTAGATCCATTCTTTGTACCAGATCTGTTCCAGATCCGCCTGGAACACTCCCTCATCGCAATAAAGATCACGCGTCAGGGCGTGATCCTTTCGCCGGTTGGTGATCTGGTTGAGAATTTCGGCTGTGTTCAACATGGCTCGATTCCGTCACAAGAGAGCTAACCCAACCCAAGCATTGCACCCCTTTGAGGCGGCGTAATTCGCCAAATACGACGCTCGGATGACGGAAACAGACATCGGAGGGGTACCGGCGCGTCTGCTGCCGGTAGCAACCAAGTATAAACCATCCCTGTGCGGACCGTGCAGGCAGCTGTCGGGCAGAGCTTTGGAACAAGTCTGGGGATAACTCCGTGACATCCGGGGGCCGAATCTGTGGAGATCCCACACCCTTTTCCCATCCCCGCATTCCCGCCCCGAACAGAGCACGAACGAAGATCGGTTCTCCACATGTCCAAAACTGACGAGGAATCCTCCACAAGCTGTGGAAAAGAATAATTTTCACAAACTTATCCACAGAACGATATATTATATCTCTATGTTTTATTGATAAATTTTCAAAGAAGGCGGATCAGGACTCTTGTTTTCCACAGAGGATCTCAGCTGGGGAATTTTGCTCTGAAACAATGATTTCCAGTCATCCACAGGCCTTATTACAACCACATCCTTTCTTTATCTTCATTCTTTCTTTGATAGAGAGAAGGCGTGCCGGAGGTTCCTCATGACTGATTTCCTGTCCCTTGCTTATCCATGGATCAAATCACTGCATGTGATGGCAGTGATTTCGTGGATGGCGGGGCTGTTCTATCTGCCTCGGCTGTTCGTTTATCATGCCGAACGAGCGGGAATTGGCGATGAACCTGTTCAATCATTTGAAATCATGGAAGAAAAACTTCTTCGGATGATCATGAATCCAGCGATGATCGTCAGTTGGGGGGCAGGGCTTGCCCTTGTACTGACACCGGGGATCGTCGATTGGACGATGATCTGGCCATGGAGCAAAGCCCTTGGCGTCATCGGGATGACCTGGTTTCACATGTGGCTTGCTGGTCAGCGCAAGGCACTGTTGCAAGGCAAAGGGCTGAGCGGGCGAAGCTATCGCATGATGAATGAGCTGCCGACGCTTTTCATGGCGGTTATTGTCCTGTCCGTGATCGTCAAGTTCTGAAAGAATTGACTCGCGGCCCAATTCTGCCTATGTGAGCCGGAACCGCCGTCCGGCGGGGATTCTCCAGATACATTTTTCCTGCGCCGGCCGGCCTGAGTGCCAGGCGGTGCTCGCCCATAGGCAAGACATGACCGAAGAACGCCTCAATCTGTCCGATCTCAAGGCCAAGAGCCCCGCTGACCTGCTGGCCATGGCCGAGGAATGGGAAATCGAGAACGCCTCGACCATGCGCAAGGGCGAGATGATGTTCTCGTTGCTGAAAGAACATGCCGAAGAAGGCTATGAAATCGGCGGTGACGGCGTTCTTGAGGTGGTGCAGGACGGTTTTGGCTTCCTGCGCTCGCCCGAGGCGAACTATCTGCCCGGTCCTGATGATATTTATGTCAGCCCCGACATGATCCGCCAGCACAGCCTGCGCACCGGTGACACGGTCGAAGGCGTGATCCGTGCGCCCGGCGAGAATGAGCGTTATTTCGCCCTGACAAAAGTAGAACGGATCAATTTTGAGGATCCTGACAAAGCCCGTCACAAGGTCGCCTTTGACAACCTGACCCCGCTTTACCCCAATGAGCGGCTGAAGATGGAGATCGAAGACCCGACTATCAAAGACCGTTCGGCCCGGATCATTGATCTGGTGGCGCCGATTGGTAAGGGGCAGCGTTCGCTGATCGTTGCACCGCCGCGCACCGGTAAGACGGTCCTGTTGCAAAATATTGCGCATTCGATCGAAAAGAACCATCCCGAGTGCTATCTGATCGTCCTGTTGATCGACGAGCGCCCGGAAGAGGTGACCGATATGCAGCGTTCGGTTAAGGGTGAGGTGATCTCCTCGACCTTTGACGAACCGGCCAGCCGTCACGTTGCCGTTTCGGAAATGGTGATCGAAAAGGCCAAGCGTCTGGTCGAGCATAAGCGAGATGTTGTCATCCTGCTCGACTCGATCACAAGACTTGGTAGGGCGTTCAACACCGTCGTGCCCAGTTCGGGTAAAGTTCTGACCGGCGGTGTCGATGCGAATGCGCTTCAGCGTCCAAAACGCTTCTTTGGCGCGGCGCGGAATATCGAAGAGGGCGGTTCGCTGACCATCATCGCGACAGCACTAATCGACACCGGTTCGCGCATGGACGAGGTGATCTTTGAAGAATTCAAAGGCACTGGCAACAGCGAGATCGTTCTGGATCGTAAAGTCGCTGACAAGCGTGTCTTCCCGGCGATGGACATCCTTAAGTCCGGCACCCGTAAAGAGGAACTGCTGGTCGATCCCAAAGATCTGCAGAAAACCTATCTGCTGCGGCGTATCCTGAACCCGATGGGCACAACGGATGCGATCGAGTTCCTGATCTCGAAGCTGAAGCAGACCAAGACCAATGGCGAGTTCTTCGATTCAATGAACGCCTGATGGCGCGGAGGATGCGGTGGACACGATCTTTGCCGAGGCGACGCCTCCCGGTCGGGGAGGCGTCTCGGTTGTCCGCCTGAGCGGGCCGAAGGCACGTGCGGCACTGGAATCACTTGCCGGACCGATAGCAGCACCACGAATTGCGGTGCTGCGCGCATTAAGGGATGGCGAAGATCTGATCGACCGCGCCCTGGTTCTATGGTTCGAGGAAGGGCACAGCTTTACCGGCGAAGAAGTGGCCGAGCTGCATATTCACGGTGCACCGATCATAGTGAACCGGCTGACTCAGGCTTTGCTGGCACGTGGTCTGCGGCGGGCTGAGGCAGGTGAGTTCACCAGGCGTGCATTCCTGAACGGCCGTATGGATCTTGCCGAGGCTGAAGGTCTGGCAGATCTTTTGGCAGCCGAGACCGAGGCGCAGCGCAAACTTGCCATGCGGGCGACTGAGGGGGAGCTTGGGCAGAAAGCTGACGAGCTGCGCTCGGGGTTGATCCGGGCCGGAGCTCTGGTTGAGGCCAGCATAGATTTTGTTGATGAGGATGTTCCCGAGGATGTTCCCGAAGAGGTCTTTGATCTGATCGATAAAGTGCGGTTGGATATTCAGCAGATGCTTGCAACTTATCCTGCCACTGAACGGCTGCGTCAGGGTTATGAGGTAGCGATTATTGGTCCTCCGAATGCTGGTAAATCCACACTGTTGAACCGGATCGGACAGCGCGAAGTAGCCTTGGTTTCCGATATTGCGGGGACAACACGGGATATTCTTGAGCTGCGCACTGACCTGCGTGGCCTGCCGGTGACTTTCCTGGACACGGCTGGTTTGCGTGAAAGCAGTGATCCGGTCGAGGCGATGGGCGTGGCCAGAGCTCTGAAGCGCGCTGAAGAGGCTGATCTGCGTATTCATCTTTCGGTCGATGGCATGCCTGTCGAGGAGGTGAAGGACGGAGATATTGTCATTCGCTCCAAATCCGATCTGGGACAAGGTGAGGGAATGGCGATTTCGGCCATGACCGGGGAAGGGGTCGCAGAGCTTTTGGATATGGTTTATGATCGCCTGCGAGTCAGGGCTGCTGATTCAGGTCTGGTCAGTCATCGTCGCCAAGCAGAAGCTTTGCAGCGAGCACTGCTTGCTTTGGAAGTTAACAAACATATGGCGCCAGAGCTGCTTGCAGAAGGGTTGCGTCAGGCAGCTCAAGCTTTGGCGATGATGGTTGGCAGGGTCGGGGCCGAGGATTATCTGGACGAGATCTTCAGCTCGTTCTGCATCGGAAAGTAGAGTTTCACGTGAAACATTACGACGTAATCGTGATTGGTGGAGGCCATGCCGGCGTCGAGGCCGCCATGGCCGCTGCCCGTATGGGCGTCGAAACGGCTCTGGTGACGATGAACCAGACCGATATCGGCACTATGTCCTGCAATCCTGCAATAGGTGGTCTTGGAAAAGGTCATTTGGTGCGAGAAATTGATGCACTGGACGGGATTATGGGGCGATTGGCAGATGCAGCTGGAATCCAGTTCCGCCTTCTTAATCGTCGCAAAGGTCCCGCTGTGCAGGGGCCGCGCGCGCAGGCTGATCGCAAACTCTACCGTCAGGCGGCGGGGCAAGCGGTTGCAGCGCAATCGGGATTGTCCGTTCTTCTGGGAGAAGCGGCTGAATTAGTTCAAGAAAATGGCCAGGTTGTCGGGCTGCGGCTGGCGGATGGGCGGGAGCTTCTGTCCCGACAGATTATTCTGACGACCGGGACTTTCCTCAATGGGCTGATCCATATCGGAGAGGTTACCAAACAGGCAGGCCGTTGGGGTGACTCTGCCTCTGTCTCACTTGCGGCTTCGCTGAAGCCCTTGGACCTGCCTCTGGGTCGGTTGAAAACCGGGACGCCGCCGCGCATTGCCCGCAGAAGTATTGACTGGGATAGTCTCGACCAGCAGCCCGGCGATGACGAGCCGACGATGTTCTCTTACCTGAACTCAGCGCCAATGGTTCAGCAAATCAGTTGCGCAGTCACCCACACCAATACTGAAACCCACCGGGTGATCCGCGAAAACCTCGGTCGTTCGGCGATGTACGGGGGACGAATCGATGGCGTCGGGCCGCGCTATTGTCCCTCGATCGAGGATAAAATTGTCCGCTTTGCTGACAAAGATTCGCATCAGATTTTCCTTGAACCAGAGGGGCTGGACAGCGATCTGGTCTATCCGAACGGCATCTCAACTTCCCTTCCGGAAGAAGTACAGATTGCCTATGTTCGCTCGATTCGCGGCTTGGAGCAGGCCGAAATCGTCCAGCCTGGCTATGCTGTGGAATATGACTACGTAGATCCGCGCGCCCTTACCCCGGCGCTAGAGGCCAAAGCGTTAACGGGCTTGTTCCTTGCCGGACAGATCAACGGCACTACCGGCTATGAGGAAGCGGCCGCCCAGGGGCTGGTTGCTGGCCTAAACGCTGCGCTGAAAGCTCAGGGCAGGGGTCCGCTGCATTTCAGCCGGTCGCAAAGCTATATTGGGGTGATGATCGACGATCTGGTTACCCGCGGGGTAAGCGAACCCTACCGCATGTTCACCTCGCGGGCAGAGTTCCGACTGTCGCTTCGTGCCGATAATGCCGATCAACGGCTTACCTCACTCGGGATCGAAACCGGATGCGTGGGACAAGAACGTCAGGCCGCTTTTGCCGAGAAGCAGAGACGCTATACTCTTGCCCGCCAGCGTGCGGAAGCGATCACCCTCTCTCCTTCGGATCTGCGGCGGGCAGGAATCGAGGTTCGTCAGGATGGCGTGCGCCGCAGTTTGTTCTCTCTCTTGGGGCAGCATGAAATCCCTCAAGATCAAGTACTTGAACTTGATCAGGAGCTTAGTTCGTACGATGCAGCGACCATCAAGCAGCTGGCCGTTGATGCGCTGTATCATCAATATGCGGATCGCCAGAGTCGGGATGCTGAGCTGTTGCGCAAGGAAGAAGCCGTCGCTATCCCGACTGACTTTGATTATGATGCCCTCTCTGGGCTATCGAATGAACTGAAATCAAAGCTCAAACAACATCAGCCAACTAGTCTGGCTGCAGCAGCGACAATTGAGGGGATGACCCCGGCAGCTTTGACACTCATTCTCGCCGTTATACGTACTGGGATGCGCCAAAAAGCATGCTGAGTGTTTCACGTGAAACAGCCGGGCAGTTGGCGGGTTATGCCGCGCTGCTACGGAAGTGGAATCCCGCTATCAATCTGATCGCCCCCTCGACGGTCGATCAGATCGAATCCCGCCATATCGCGGATTGCACCCATCTGGCTGAGGCTTCAGTTGGGGCACAGGGAAAATGGGTGGATTTAGGTAGCGGAGGCGGTTTACCGGCTGTTGTCTTAGCCATTGCTCGCCCCGATCTGAATGTAACGATGGTCGAAAGTGATCAGCGGAAAGCATCCTTTCTTCGTACTGCGATACGTGAGCTGTCGTTGAAAAATGCGCAGGTGATCTCCCAGCGTATCGAAGCTCTGGATCGGCTCGAAGCAGCGCATGTCAGTGCAAGGGCGCTTGCCCCTCTTCCACGCCTCATGTCATATGTGGAACGGCATCTGGAAACTGATGGAACTGCCTGGTTGATGAAGGGTCGTAACTGGCAAGCCGAGGTATCCGAGGCCCGGAAAGACTGGTCATTTGACCTGAAAGCACACCCAAGCGCGACAGATCCTGACGCGGCCATTCTGGAGATCACGGGAATTCGCCATGCTTGATACTCGCATTATTGCCGTTGCAAACCAGAAGGGTGGGGTTGGTAAAACCACCACGGCCATCAACTTGGGTGCGGCGCTGGCCGAGCAGGGGCAGAAGGTTGCAATCATAGACCTTGATCCTCAGGGCAATGCATCCACAGGATTAGGTGTGCCGCTGGAAGAGCGCGAGCTTACCTCTTATGATCTGCTGACCGGGGAGCAGACACTTCAGGACACCCTTCAAGACACCGATATTTCCGACCTGCAAATCGTGCCGTCAAACCGTGATCTGGCCTCAGCGGATCTTGAGCTGTCCAGTCGTGCCGGCCGAACGCAGCTTTTGCGGCGCAAGCTTTCGGGTACGATGGAATTCGACTATATCCTGATCGACTGTCCGCCGGCGCTTGGACTGCTGACGGTTAACGCGATGGTGGCTGCGCATAGTGTGCTGGTACCGCTGCAAGCAGAATTCTACGCGCTTGAAGGGCTGTCGCAGCTTTTGATGACGGTGCGCGAGGTGCGTCAGACCGCCAATCCCGATTTACGGATCGAAGGCGTGCTTTTGACCATGGCCGACAGCCGCAACAACCTGTCCCAGCAGGTTGAGGCTGATGCGCGTAACACCCTGTCTGGCCTTGTCTATCGCACGGTGATTCCGCGTAATGTCCGCTTGTCCGAAGCGCCTTCTCATGCAAAGCCAGTGCTGCATTACGATCCGAATTCCAAAGGAAGCCAGGCCTATCGTGAGCTGGCAAAGGAATTCTTGTCCCGTCAATTAGCGACCGCCTGAGGAGGAATCATGGTAGAGAACAGGGTAGAAAGACGTGGTCTTGGCCGTGGCCTCTCGGCGCTGATGGCCGATGTGGACCTGATTCCGTCCGAGCGTCCGGCACCGCGCCAGATGCTTCCGGTCGAACAGATCACCCCCAACCCCGACCAGCCCCGCCGCAGTTTTGCGCCTGAGGCGCTGCAGGAGCTGGCCGATTCGCTTCGCCACCGCGGCATGCTGCAGCCGCTGATCGTGCGTCCGCATCCGACTGATCGGGGGCTTTACCAGATTGTCGCCGGCGAACGTCGCTGGCGTGCAGCACAGATTGCCCAGCTGCATGAAGTTCCAGTCATCGTTCGTGACCTGAACGATACCGAAGTGCTGGAAGTTGCGATTGTCGAGAACATTCAGCGCGCAGATCTGAACGCGATCGAGGAGGCGAGCTCGTATCGCCAGCTCATGGAGCGTTTCGGCCATACGCAAGAAAAGCTGGCCGAAGCACTGAACAAAAGCCGCAGCCATATCGCCAACTTGCTTCGCCTGTTGAACCTGCCCGATCAGATTCAGGCCTGGCTCAAAGAAGGCAAACTGACTGCCGGTCACGCCCGTGCCCTGATCACTGCGCCGAATGCGGTTGAACTGGCACGCAGGGTGATTGAAAAGAACCTGTCGGTGCGCGAAACCGAAGAACTGGTTCGCCGGCAAGCCGAGGGTCCGAGGGCCCAGAAGCCCAGGGCGCCCAAGCAGGAAAAGGACGCAGACACCCGCGCCCTTGAGGGTGATCTGAGCGCGCATCTGAAGATGAAAGTGACGATCAGTCACTCGGGAACTGACGGAGGTCAGCTGGTGATTTCCTATCGCGACCTTGATCAGCTTGATCGTCTTTGCCAGATTCTTGCCGGGAACTGATACTATATCTGGTATATTTGGCCTATATTCCCACAAAACCAGCCAGATCAATCAATTACGCATGAAAAAACCCCCGGGGTTAGCTCCCGGGGGTTTTGTCTGGGAAGACGGGTAGTTCCTAGCTGGCAGGGGTTGAACTGACGCCAACCTTGGCCGGGCGGAGCAGACGGTCATGCAGCATGAAACCGTTATCCATAACCTGAATGATATTGCCGGCGATGGTGCCGGGAACCGGCGCCTCAAACATCGCCTCATGTTTCTGCGGGTCGAATTTCTCGCCGATTTCGGGGGTAATGACCTGAATTCCGTGCTTGGCAAAGACGTTGTTCAGCTCGCGCAGGGTCAACTCCACGCCTTCGATCAGTGCGGCTGCCGCGGCGCGCTGCTCTTCGCCGGCGGCCTCCAGGGCGCGGGTCAGTGCGTCATGTACCGGCAAAAGGTCACGCGCAAGTCGCGAGCCGCCGTACTGCTCGGCTTCGCGGCGGTCCTTGTCGGCGCGTTTGCGGGCATTCTCTGCATCGGCAAGCGCGCGGATAAACCGGTCGCGATAGTCGTCCCGTTCGGCGATCAGAGCCTCGACATCGGGCGAGGCCTGTTCATCGGCCAGCGGGTCGATGGTTTCCTCGTCCAGCGGGCTGCCGTTCGCGTTTTCCTTTGTCATATCCTCATCATCCTTTCCGGCCAGAGATCACCCGGCCGACAAGCTGCGCAGTATAGTCCACGATCGGGACGATGCGGCCATAGTTCAGCCGCGTCGGACCGATTACACCGACCGCGCCAACAATCTTCCGGTCGGCATTCATATAGGGCGAAACGACCAGAGAGGAACCGGAAAGTGAAAAAAGCTTGTTTTCCGAGCCGATGAAAATACGCACACCCTCACCCTGCTCGGCCAGTTCCAGAAACTCGGCGATGTCGCGCTTGCGCTCCAGATCGTCGAAAAGCCGGCGGACGCGGTCCAGATCGGCCTGTTCATGGGCCAGCAAATTGGCGCGTCCACGCACGATCAGGCGCGGATCGTTGTTTTCCCCGTCCCACATTGCGAGGCCCGAGGACGCAAGCTCGGCCGCCATGCTGTTCAGCTGACGGCGGCTTGCCTCGATCTCCTGTGCGACACTGCGCCGCAGTTCGGCCAGTGTGCGGCCCTCGGCCACGGTATTGAGGAAATTCGCTGCTTCGCGCATGGCGCTGGCGGTATGGCCGGGCGGGGGGGTAAATATACGATTCTCAACCCGACCATCGGCAAAGACCAGCACGACCAGCGCCCGGTCGGCCGCAAGGCCGATGAACTCAATATGCCGGACAGGGGCCTCTTGCTTGGGCATCAGCACCAGCGAGGCACCCTGCGTCAGCGCCGACAGTGCCGTACTGACCCGGTCAAGCATCGCGCCGGTGTCGCCGCTTTCATCGCCAAGCGTTTCCTCGATCATCTCGCGATCAGTGGACGAGACCGGACCGGCCTCCATCAGCCCGTCGACGAACAGCCGCAGCCCCAGCTGGGTCGGCATGCGTCCGGCCGAGATGTGCGGGTGATCAAGCAGGCCCAGAAGCTCAAGGTCCTGCATCACATTGCGGATTGTTGCTGCGCTGACTTTTTCGGTCATTTCCCGGGTCAGCGTGCGTGAGCCGACGGGCTCACCAGTGGCGAGATAGGCTTCGACCACGCGCCGAAACACTTCGCGCGAGCGGTCGTTCAGATCGGATAGCAGCGGAGTTTCAGGCATTGGCAATCTGGTCAGGTCGTTCACGGGTTGCAGTCGATAGCGTCAGACCTGTATCTGAACAGCAAAACCCCCGAAAGGAATGAAAGATGCGTCCCTCAGGCAGGAATTTAAGTGATATGCGCCCGATTTCAATCGAAACCGGGGTTTTGCGCCACGCCGAGGGCTCGTGCCTGATCTCTTGTGGCGATACGCGCGTGCTTTGCTCGGCCACGATCGAGGATAAGGCGCCGCCTTTTCTTAAGGGTTCGGGACAGGGCTGGGTGACGGCGGAATACGGAATGCTGCCGCGCGCCACGAACAGCCGCAACCGGCGCGAGGCTGCGGCGGGCCGCCAATCGGGCCGCACTCAGGAAATCCAGCGCCTGATCGGACGCGCCCTGCGCGCCGGCGTCGATCGCCGCGCCCTTGGCGAGCGGCAGATCGTCATCGACTGCGACGTGATCCAGGCTGATGGCGGCACGCGCTGCGCCTCGATCACCGGTGGCTGGGTGGCGCTGCGGCTGGCGGTCAACCGACTGCTCAAGGCCGGGATCATCACCTCTGATCCGATCATGGACCATGTCGCTGCGGTGTCCTGCGGGATCTATGCCGGTCAGGCGGTGCTGGATCTGGACTATGCCGAGGACAGCGAGGCAGGCACGGACGGCAATTTCATCATGACCGGCGCGGGCCGCCTGATCGAGGTGCAGATGTCGGCCGAGGGCGCGACTTTTACCCGGTCCGAGATGAACCAGCTGCTTGATCTTGCCGAGGCAGGCGTCGCCGAACTGGTCCGTGCCCAGAACGAGGCGATCTCATGCGCAAGCTGACCGAAAGAAGGCTGCTGCTTGCCACCCATAATCGCGGCAAGCTTGAAGAGATCCGCGCCATGATGGCCCCGCACGGGATCGAGGTCGTCAGCGCCGGAGAGCTGGGTCTGCCCGAACCCGCCGAGACCGAAAACAGCTTTATCGGTAATGCCCGCATCAAGGCGCTGGCCGCGATGCAGGCGACTGGCCTGCCGGTGCTTGCCGATGATAGTGGGATCACGGTTGACGGGCTTGATGGTGCACCCGGCGTCTATACCGCCGATTGGGCCGAGACGCCGAACGGGCGCGATTTCATGCAGGCCATGACACGTACCTGGCGCGAGCTTGATGAACGCGGCGTGCCCGAGCCACGCACCGCCCAATTCCGCGCTACGCTGATCCTACTGTGGCCTGACGGGCATGAAGAGATCTTTGAGGGTGTCGCTCCGGGCCATCTGGTCTGGCCGCCGCGTGGGGAACAGGGCCATGGATACGACCCGATCTTTGTGCCCGAAGGTCATGACGTGACCTATGCCGAAATGCCTGCCGAGCAAAAGAACGCGATCAGCCATCGCGCCCGCGCCTTTCGTCAATTGGAGGCGTTCCTTGCGTAGAATCTCGACCGGTTCCCCCTTTGAGGCCGCACTTGGCTACAGCCGTGCGGTGGTCAGGGGGCCGTGGTGCTTTGTTTCGGGAACCACGGGCTATGATTACACGGCCATGACCATGCCGGAAAGTGCGGCAGATCAGGCGCGTAACGCATTTGCCACCATCTTTGCCACGCTGGCCGAGGCCGGTTTTGCGCCCGCTGATATCGTGCGGGTGCAATACACGATCACCGATCCCCGGATCATTGATGAGATTACCCCGGTTCTGGGCGAAGCGATGAAGGATGCGTTACCTGCCGCGACAATGGTTGTAGCGGGGCTCATCAGACCCGAAATGAAGGTCGAGATCGAAGTGACCGCCTATCGGGAATGACCCAATCCATGCCAGCCCCCGCGCCAGCCTTTGCGCCAGACGGCACCGCGCATCCCGCCGCCACGCTGGCCGAGGACTGGCGGGCCGGGGGCTTTGGCCTTTACGTTCACTGGCCCTTTTGCGCAGCCAAATGCCCTTATTGCGATTTCAACAGCCATGTCGCGGCGGTGATAGACCAGGGCCGCTGGCTTGCCGCCTATCGGCGTGAAATCACGCGTCTGGGCGATGAGATCCCGGGCCGCGTTCTGAACAGCATCTTTTTCGGCGGTGGCACGCCCAGCCTGATGGCGCCTGAAACCGTCGCCGGTGTGATCGAGGCCGCCCGCGAGGCCTGGCCCTTTGCCAATGACATCGAGATCACGCTTGAGGCCAATCCGACCAGTGTCGAGATGGGCCGTTTTTGCGCCTATGCTGCGGCGGGGGTCAATCGCCTGTCGATGGGTGTGCAGGCGCTGAATGACCAGGATCTGCGCCGTCTGGGCCGAATGCATTCAGCGGCCGAGGCCCGCGCCGCCTTTGATATCGCGCGGGATTGCTTCACGCGGGTCAGCTTTGACCTGATCTATGCCCGTCAGGATCAGGATCGCGCCCATTGGCGGCGCGAGCTGACGCAGGCTCTTGGCATGGCGGTCGATCACCTCTCGGCCTATCAGTTGACGATTGAGCCCGGCACGGCCTTTGGCGCACGTCACGCCAAGGGTGGGCTCAGGGGCCTGCCGGATGATGATCTTTCGGCGGATATGTATCTTGATACGCAAGAGGTCTGCGCTGCTGCCGGGATGCCCGCCTATGAAATCTCGAACCACGCCCGGCCTGGCTCGGAAAGCCGCCATAACCTGATCTATTGGCGGCAGGGCGACTGGGCGGCAGCGGGTCCCGGCGCGCATGGCCGGTTGACCTTGCCCTCGGGCCGCTGGGCGACCGAGGCCCATCGCGCCCCTGCGGCCTGGCTTGAGGCGGTCGAGTCGCGGGGCAACGGTGAAAGCGGGCGCGAGGCTCTTGGTCTTGCCGACCGGGCGCTGGAGTATCTTTTGATGTCGATGCGTCTGTCCGAGGGGATGGAGATGTCGCGTTATCTTGCCCATGGGGCTGAACTGCCGCAGGCGCGGCTGGCGCATCTGACCGAACTGGGGCTGATTTCTGTCGAAGGTGACCGGCTGATGGCGACCGAGGCCGGACGGCCGGTGCTGAACGCGATCCTGCGCGAACTGGCAGGATAAAAATGCGCTATCTTTGGCTTTCCGTGGGCTGGCTCGCCCTGACACTGGGCGTGATCGGGGTGTTCTTGCCGGTCATGCCGACGGTGCCGTTCCTTTTGGTCGCGGTCTGGGCCTTTGCGCGCTCGTCCCCGCGCATCAGCGCCCGGATCATGCGCGATCCGCGCTTTGGGCCCCCGATCCGCGCCTGGCGCAAGCGTGGCGTCATCGGGCGCGCCGCCAAGATCTGGGCGGTTGCTGCCATGTCAGCCGGTGTTTGCTGGTCGCTGTGGCTTGGACTTGATCCCCGGCTTGTCGCCGCCCAGACGCTGATTTGCGCGGTGATCGGCCTCTGGCTTGTCACCCGGCCCGAGGTATGAGGTGCGGCCCCGTCCGGCTACGCAGCCGGACTGCCAGCGAATACAACCTTTTGCCCACTTGTTCCCAAGCGGGTGCCGCGCGAACCTCGACCCATCAGCTTTGAGGGGGAGAACGGGACTATGGTGGATACTTCGGGGGTGAAGATACATCCCGCCGTGGATAACGGCATCAAACCGGCCAGACCCGGCTTCTCGGGTGGGGAGTTGCATTGCAAGTGCAGCACCGATCCGGTCCGGGTCGCGATTCGCGCGCAAACCGCGCATAACCACGTCTGCGGCTGCACCAAATGCTGGAAGCCCGAGGGCGCGATCTTTTCACAGGTCGCGGTCGTCAGCCGCGATGCGCTTGAGGTGGTGCAAGGCGCCGACAAGCTTGAGATCGTGAACGCCGAGGCGCCGATCCAGCGTCATCGCTGCAAAGGGTGCGGTGCGCATATGTATGGCCGGATCGAAAACAAGGACCATCCCTTCTATGGGCTGGACTTTGTCCATACCGAACTGTCGGATGAGGACGGCTGGTCGCAACCCGAGTTTGCGGCCTTTGTCAGCTCGGTCATTGAATCGGGCGTCGATCCCAGCCGCATGGACGCGATCCGCGCCCGACTGCGTGAACTGGGGCTGGAACCCTATGACGCGCTGTCGCCGCCGCTGATGGATGCGATTGCCACCCATATCGCCAAGCGCTCGGGCGTTCTTGCCGCCTGAGTGTCCGACGGTCGTGACAGATGGCGGGGGTCGGTTTACCGGCCCCCGAATCCATGAGAAAACAGCAGGCCCAGGGCCGACACTTAAGGAGAATGTGATATGAGAACCCGTGCCGCCGTCGCGCTGGAAGCCGGCAAGCCGCTGGAAGTCATGGAAGTCAATCTCGAGGGCCCCAAGGCGGGCGAAGTGATGATCGAGATCAAGGCGACCGGCATTTGCCACACCGACGAATTCACCCTTTCGGGCGCTGATCCCGAAGGGATCTTTCCCTCGATCCTTGGTCACGAAGGTGCGGGCGTCGTGGTCGAGGTCGGTCCCGGCGTCACCTCGGTCAAGCCGGGGGATCACGTCATCCCGCTTTACACCCCTGAATGCCGCCAATGTCCGTCCTGCCTGTCGCGCAAGACGAACCTCTGCACCGCGATCCGCGCCACGCAGGGTCAGGGGCTCATGCCCGACGGCACCAGCCGTTTCAGCATGCTCGACGGTACGCCGATCTATCACTACATGGGCTGCTCGACCTTCTCGAACTACACCGTGCTGCCCGAAATCGCGGTGGCCAAGGTGCGCGAGGATGCGCCTTTCGACAAGATCTGCTACATCGGCTGCGGCGTCACCACTGGCATCGGTGCGGTGATCAACACCGCCAAGGTCGAAATCGGTGCCAAGGCGGTTGTCTTTGGTCTTGGCGGCATCGGCCTGAACGTGATTCAGGGGCTGCGCCTTGCCGGGGCTGACATGATTATCGGTGTCGATCTGAACGACGACAAAAAACCGATGGCCGAGCGTTTCGGGATGACCCATTTCATCAACCCGAAGAACTGCGAAAACGTGGTGCAGGAAATCGTCAACGTCACCAAGACGCCCTTCGACCAGATCGGCGGCGCGGATTACAGCTTTGACTGCACCGGCAACGTCAAGGTGATGCGCGATGCGCTGGAATGCACCCATCGCGGCTGGGGTGTCTCGGTCGTTATCGGCGTTGCGCCGGCGGGGGCCGAAATCAGCACCCGTCCGTTCCAGCTTGTCACCGGCCGGGTGTGGAAGGGCACGGCCTTTGGCGGCGCCCGCGGCCGCACCGATGTGCCGCAGATCGTCGACTGGTACATGGAAGGCAAGATCGAGATCGACCCGATGATCACCCACACCCTGACGCTGGATGAGATCAACAAAGGCTTTGATCTGATGCACCGGGGCGAGTCTATCCGCTCGGTCGTCCTTTACTGATCGTAAAGGCCTGCTTAGGTAAAAGGACGGCGGGGGCGGGAAACCGGTCCCGCCGTCAACATGAAAGGACCGATCATGGTAAAGCACTTCCGCCTGGACGACGATGACGACAACGAGGACGAGCGCCGCCAGGAGGGCCAGAAGGACGAAGGGCTTGGCCTTCCCGAAGGCGACCGGCTCGGCAAGCTCTATTTCAAGTCCCGTACGGTAATCGTTGCCGGTCAGATCACCGACAAGCTGGCGCAACGCACCGTGGCGCATCTGCTGGCCCTGGCCGAGGACAGCGACGCCCCGATCAACATGCTGATCAGCTCGCCCGGCGGTCATGTCGAATCCGGCGACATGATCCATGACGTGATCAAGTTCATCCGTCCGACCGTGCGCACTATCGGCTCGGGCTGGGTGGTCTCGGCCGGGGCGCTGATCTTTGTCGGTGCCGAGCGGGAAAACCGTTACTGCCTGCCCAACACCCGTTTCCTTCTGCATCAGCCCTCGGGTGGGATCGGCGGAACTTCCAGCGACATCATGATTCAGGCCGAACAGATGCGCCTGATGCTCGATCGGCTGAACCGGATCTTTGCTGATGCCACCGGCCAGACGGTCGAGCGGATCGAAAAAGACACCCAGCGTGATTTCTGGCTGAACACGCAAGAGGCGCTGGATTACGGTCTGCTGGGCAAGGTCATCCGCTCGGTGGATGAGCTGAAATGAAGGGAACGCATTGATGCGGGGCGGGGCTGATATCCTGATCCGTCCCGCAACGCCTGCGGATCATGAGGCGATCTGGACGATCCTTGAGCCTGTCTATCGTGCAGGCGAAACCTATTGCATCCCGACTGACATCACGCGGGAAGAGGCGCTGGCCGACTGGTTCGCCGCGCCCTTTACCGCTTTTGTCGCTGAACTGGACGGCAAGGTGCTGGGCGCCAGTCACGTCGGCCGCAACCGGCCCGGTCCTGCATCGCATGTGGCAAATGCAAGCTTTGCCACCCACCCCGAGGCGCGCGGTCGTGGTATCGCCAGCCGGCTGGTTACCCATGCCAAGGACTGGGCGCGTACGCAGGGTTTCCGGGCGATGCAGTTCAATTTCGTGGTGTCGACCAATTCCGATGCCGTTCATTCGTGGCAGAAAGCAGGTTTCGCCATTGTCGGCCGCCTGCCCGGCGCGTTTCTTCATCCCCGACATGGCTATGTCGACGCGCTGGTCATGTTCCACGACCTGACAGAAGGGAAGAACTCATGACGCTGGCCTATGAAACCCTCTCGGAGAACCGCAGCTTTGGCGGCATTCAGGGCGTCTATCGCCACCAGTCGCAGGCGACCGGTACGGCCATGACCTTTGCGGTCTATCTGCCGCCAGAGGCCAGGAATCGTAAGGTGCCGGTGCTTTGGTACCTCTCGGGCCTGACCTGCACGCATGAAAACGCCATGACCAAGGCCGGCGCACAGGAATGGGCGGCCGAGGCTGGAATCGCGCTGATCTTTCCCGACACCTCTCCGCGTGGCGAAGGGGTGGCTGATGATCCGGCTTATGATCTGGGGCAGGGCGCGGGTTTTTATGTCGATGCGACCGAGGCGCCCTGGGCACCGCATTTCCGCATGTGGCACTATGTTACCCATGAACTGCCCGAACTGGTCTTTAACAACTTCGCGCTTGATCGTGATGCGCAGGGCATTACCGGCCATTCGATGGGCGGGCATGGGGCGCTGACCATCGCGATGACATTCCCCGAGCGTTACAAGTCCGTTTCGGCCTTTGCCCCGATCGCCAACCCCAGCGAATCTGACTGGGGCCGCAAGCAGCTGACCGCCTATCTGGGGGCGGACAAGGCGGCATGGCGGGGCCATGACTCGACGTTGTTGATGCGCGAGCGCGGCTATCCGGGCGAAATCCTGATCGATCAGGGCACGGACGACCAGTTCCTTGACCTGCTCAAGCCCGAGGCGCTGGCCCATGCGATGACCGGGCGTCGTCAGCCCGGCTGCTTCCGCATGCAGCAGGGGTATGACCACAGCTATTTCTTTGTGCAGACCTTCATGGCCGACCACATCCAGTGGCACGCTGAACGGCTGGGCTGAGGTCCGGGCGATTTCGACAGTATGGGGCAGGGCGTTTGCCCCATACCTATTACCTAATTTCCCTAATACTTTGGTCCAAACAGCCAGCCGCTCGCGTTGACGTGAAGCCAGCTGGGCCTGAACCTTGGCCTACAGAAGGTGCCCGCGCGGGAGGAGACGCGCAGTCACCGTCATGGCGGAGGAAAATTCATGAAAAAGCTGATGAACAGTGCCTGTCTTGCGCTGCTCTTGTCCGGCGTCCCGGCGCTGGCCAATGACAGTGTGCTGGCCGAGATTGCCAAGCCCGAGCAATGGGCGATCCAGACGGGCGACTACGCGAACACGCGTTATTCGACGCTGGACAAAATCAACAAGGATAACGTCAAGGACCTGCGGGTAGCGTGGACCTTCTCGACCGGGGTGCTGCGCGGGCACGAAGGCTCGCCGCTGGTGATCGGCGACATCATGTATGTCCACACGCCGTTTCCGAACAACGTCTATGCACTGGATCTGAACGACAACGGCAAGATCCTGTGGCGCTATCAGCCGCAACAGGATCCGAACGTCATCGCGGTGATGTGCTGCGACACCGTGAACCGCGGCGTGGCCTATGCCGATGGCCTGATTCTGCTGCATCAGGCTGACACGACCCTGGTTGCTCTTGATGCCAAGACTGGCGAGGTGAAATGGTCGGTCAAGACCGGCGATCCCGCCATTGGTGAGACGAACACCGCGACCGTGATGCCGGTCAAGGACAAGGTCATCGTCGGTGTCTCGGGCGGCGAATACGGCGTGCGCGGCCGGGTGACGGCCTACAGCCTTGCTGACGGCAAAGAGGTGTGGAAGGCTTGGTCGACCGGCCCGGACGAAGAACTCCTCGTCGACCCGGAAAAGACCACCCATCTGGGCAAACCGGTCGGCAAGGACAGCTCGCTGAGCAGCTGGGAAGGTGATCAGTGGAAGATCGGCGGCGGCACCACCTGGGGCTGGTATTCCTATGACCCCGAGCTGAACCTGATCTACTATGGCACCGGCAACCCCTCGACCTGGAACCCGGCTCAGCGTCCGGGCGACAACAAGTGGTCGATGACCATCATGGCGCGTGATGCCGATACCGGCGTGGCCAGGTGGTTCTATCAGATGACGCCCCATGACGAATGGGACTATGACGGCGTCAACGAGATGATCCTGACCAACCAGACCATCGACGGTCAGGAACGCAAGCTGCTGACCCACTTTGACCGCAACGGTCTCGCCTACACGCTGGATCGCGAATCGGGCGAACTGCTGGTGGCCGAAAAATACGATCCGGCGGTGAACTGGACCACCGGCGTCGATATGGACCCGAATTCGGAAACCTATGGCCGCCCGGCCGTGGTCGCCGAATACTCGACCGACCAGAACGGCGAAGACACCAACACCACCGGCGTCTGCCCGGCGGCGCTTGGCACGAAAGACCAGCAGCCGGCGGCCTTCTCGCCCAAGACGAACCTGTTCTACGTCCCGACGAACCACGTCTGCATGGACTATGAGCCGTTCCGCGTCGCCTATAGCGCCGGTCAGCCCTATGTCGGCGCGACGCTGTCGATGTACCCTGCCCCGAACAGCCATGGCGGCATGGGCAACTTTATCGCCTGGGACAACGTCAAGGGCGAGATCAAATGGTCGATCCCGGAACAGTTCTCGGTCTGGTCGGGCGCTCTGGCGACGGCCGGCAACGTGGTCTTCTATGGCACGCTTGAGGGCTATCTGAAGGCGGTCGATGCCGAAACGGGCGATGAGCTTTACAAGTTCAAGACCCCCTCGGGCGTCATCGGTAACATCATGACCTATGAGCATGGCGGCAAACAGTACATCGGCGTCCTGTCGGGCGTCGGCGGTTGGGCCGGGATCGGCCTTGCGGCGGGCCTGACCAACCCCAACGACGGTCTTGGCGCCGTCGGCGGCTATGCCTCGCTGTCACAATACACCGAACTGGGCGGTCAGCTGACCGTGTTCGAGCTGCCGGGTTAATACTTTGGTGCAGAAAACCGAAAAGTGAGCTCGAAACATATCGCCCCAGGGGTAACCTTGGGGCGAAGCCATCATCTTCGGGTGACAGCCCCAGGGAGGAAATTCATGACCAGCAAGACGACCGCCAGCCTGATGGCGATTTGTGTCGCATGCGCGGCCGGCGCCATCACCGGAACGGCCCTTGCGCAGACAGACCAGACACCACCGGCTCAGACCGGGGCAGGAGCAGCAGCCGCCGTGTCGGGCGATGCGCAGCAGCCTGCTGCGGACCCCACAGCCGGGGCAGCAGCCCCCGCGGCACCCCAGGAGGAGGACCTGGAGGTTGTCGAACAGGGTGGCAAGCTTGTCCTGCCGAACGGCCAGGACATCACCCCCGACCATATGGAAAACGGTCGTTGGTACACGACCGAAGGCATCCCGACCTTCAAGATCGCCGAGGACGGGACGATCGATTACGCTGCATTCTCGGGTTATCGCCGTTATTCGGCGGAATGCCATGTCTGCCACGGCCCGGACGGCGAGGGTTCGACCTATGCTCCGGCGCTGAAGAACTCGGTCCTGAAGCTGGATTATTACGAGTTTCAGGAAATCGTCGCCTCGGGCAAGCAGGAGGTCAACACGGCGGCAAATCTCGTCATGCCGGCCTTTGGCACCAACCGCAACGTGTGGTGCTATATCGACGATATCTACGTCTATCTGCTGGCGCGGGGCGCAGGCGATCTGCCGCGCGGACGTCCGGCAAAGAAAGAGAGCAAGTCCGATGAATTCGCGGCGCAGGAAGATTCCTGCATGAGCGGATGAGACGCGCTCTTTCACTTATCGCACTGCTGACCTGCGCCGTGGCTCCGGCCACGGCGCAGGTTGCCGATCTGCGCTCCAAGACCGAATTCCGGGTCTGCGCTGATCCGGCCGCCGTGCCGATGTCGTCGCGCGACGAGGCCGGGTTTGAAAACCGCATCGCCCGGCTTTTCGGGGAAAAGCTGGGCTTGCCCGTGGTCTATACCTGGTTTCCGCAAGGGCCGGGCTTTATCCGCAAGACCCTCAGGGCCGGGATCTGCGATGTCGTCATCGGCTATGCCCAGGGTGATGAGCTGGTGCAAAACACCAACCATTATTACACCTCGGCCTATGGTATCGTGACGCGCAAGGATAGCCCGCTTGCCCCTGTCGATATGCTTGAGGACCCGGCGCTGAAGGATCATCCGATCGGCGTGGTGGCGGGGACGCCTCCGGCCACCAACCTCGCGCGGGCGGGGCTGGCCAAGGATATGCGCGGCTGGGATCTGTTTGTGGACAGGCGGGTCGAAGACCCGGTCGGCGATATGCTTGCTCAGGTCAAATCGGGCGAGCTTGCCGCCGCCGTGATCTGGGGACCACTGGCGGGACCGTTGGTCAAGCAGGACCCTGATCTGCAATTCACTCCGCTGCTTAAGGAAACGACCGGGCCGCGTATGTTCTATCGTATCACCATGGGTGTGCGGCCGGGCGAGGATGTCTGGAAGCGGCAGCTGAACAGCCTGATCCGCCGCCATCAGGATGAAATCGACGCGATCCTGCGTGATGCCGGTGTGCCGCTGCTTGACGATTACGGCAAGGCGCTGAGGGAATGAGACGGCTGGGGGTGGTGCTGGCGGTGGTTCTGGCCGGCGCTGCCCCGGCCCATCTTCGTGCCGAGGTGACCGGGCCGCAGGGTTTCCACGGAGAGCCCTACCGTTCGGAAACCCCAGCGACATTGGCCGGTGCACGGGTGATCGACGCGGCAGAGGCAATGCGTCTGCATGGCCAGGGCGTGCCCTTTATCGACGTGCTGCCCCGTACCGCGCGGCCCGAGGGTCTGCCTGAAGGTACGTTGTGGAATGAGCCGCCGCACCTGTCTATTCCCGGCGCGATCTGGCTTTACAACACCGGCTATGACCGGCTTGCCCCAGCCGAAGAGGCGCGGCTGGCGCAGGGGCTGGAACGTCTGTCAGGCGGTGACAAGGCGGCGCCTCTGGTCATGTTCTGCAAGCGAGACTGCTGGATGAGCTGGAATGCCGCCAAACGCGCCGTGGCGCTGGGCTATCAGGGCATCATCTGGTTTCCCGACGGAATCGAAGGCTGGCAAGAACAGGGTGGCGAGCTGGTACCCGCCACCCCGGTGGATTTCTAGCGCCCGTTTTCAGGCGGGCAGGGCAGATTACTCTGCCTTGCCAAATTTCTCGGACAGCGCATCAAGCCCGGCCTGATAGACGCCGGTCACCGCCGTGGTCGCGGCGTCGTCGTTCAGTTCGGGCGGGGGCTCGTTATTGGGATAGCCGCGATAGAAGCCACCCTTCCAATGGACCAGCGCCTTGCCGTCCTCATCCTTGACACAAAGGGTCGAGGCATAATTTGTCACCGGCAGGACGGTCAGCTCGACCGCCTCGATGCGATAGGCATAGCAGCGCTTTTCGGGCTGCAGCTTCGACAGCACCTCGGTAATCGTCGGATCACCCCCGTCGGCTTTCAGATGCAGCACGCGGGTCGATTTCTCGGGCTGGTCGGCCGAACCGTCGCCGGTCAGCTCAAGGCTTGCAACAGCCGGGTGCCAGCTCATATCGTCGAACTTGCCGATCACGGCCCAGACTTCGTCCGGGGTAGCGTCCAGCTTTTGCTGCAGCTCCACCTTCAGGCGGGGTGGGCCATGCGCCTCGGCCGCCGGAGCCAGCGCCATCGCCGCGCCCATGGTCAGGATCAGCAGTCGGATCATCCTTGTTCCTCCCGAAAGATGATGTTTTTCAACAGATAGCGATAGCCACGGCGAAAGCTTTCGTCGTTATTGCCGCGAATATCGACCGTACCGGCGCGCACGATCTCTCCGCTGGCGGCTTCGCGGATATAAAGGTTCAACGACAGGATCAGGTTCGAAACCTTTTGCACCTCGCCCGATATGGCATAGGTTGCGCCCATCTCGCGCGCGATGCGGCTGTCGCTGCCGTTCGATTGCGAGGGGTTCCTGATCTGCGCGACCTGATCGGCGGGTGGCTCGATCAGGGTAAAGCCACGGGCCTGCAGGTCCTCGGCGATAACGTCCTCGGCCATTTCGATTCGCAAGGTTTCATCCTCGCGCACGCCGTTGATGGCCCCCTCGGTCGAGGTGTCGATAAAGTACAGCCCGAACCAGACCGCGCTATCCGGCGCGGGCCCGGCACCATGAAGCGGCCCTGCCGCCCCGATGCCCGCAAGGGTCAGGGTCACGGCGCAGGCGATCAGGATGTGCCGCAGGAATGCCATGGCGGGAATCATGCGTCGCCGCAGCCTGCCCGTCCATAAGACGAAAGTCCGTGCGACTTAAGTTTCAGGAGAATCTGCCCGATCAGACAAGGGGAGTTTGCCGGGTTGGCGCGGGCGGATTGGCCCGGCATGATGCAGGCGGGAGGAGCGCCATGAAAGGCAGAATCATCATACTTTTGGCTGGATTGTCCATAGCAAACCAGGCCTTTGCACAAAATTCCGCGGATGGGGCACAGCCTCAGACCGTGCGGGCGGCGGTGCTGCGGGTCGATGCGCCGCATTTGCCGCCGATTTCGCGGCTGGACGCGGCGCCCGAGGATCTGGGTTTTGCCGGTGCGCGGCTGGCGATCGAGGATAACGACACCACCGGCCGCTTCATGGGACAGGATTTCGAGGCGGTCGAGGTCACGGCCACGCCTGAAACCGCCGCAGCGGAAATGGATAAGCTGCTGGCCGAGGGGTTCCCCTTTATCGTCACGCTGGCGGATGATGCCGAGACACTGGCGCTGGCCGATCAGGTGGGCGACAGGGCGCTGGTGCTGAACGCGCGGGCGCGGGGCGACAACCTGCGGGGCGCGGATTGCCGCATCAACGTGATCCATACCGCACCAAGCTACGCGATGCTTGCCGATGCGCTGGCACAGTTCCTGATGTGGAAGAAGTGGTCGAACTGGTTCCTGATCGCCGGCAGTCACCCCGAGGATGTCGCACTGGCCGACGCCTATCGTCGCGCAGCGGTCAAGTTTGGTGCCAAGATCGTCGAGGAACGGACCTATGAGGATACCGGCGGCAGCCGCCGCAGCGACAGCGGCCATGTTCAGGTCCAGCAGCAGATGCCGGTCTTTACCCAGCGCGCGGCGTCGCATGACGTTGTGATCGCAGCCGACGAAAACGGCGTCTTTGCCGACTGGCTGCCCTATGCGACCTGGGACCCGCGGCCGGTTACCGGCTCGTCCGGGCTGGTGCCCCGGTCCTGGGCGCCCTCGCTTGAGGCATGGGGGGCGACGCAGTTCCAGAACCGCTTTGAAAAGCTGGCAGGCCGCCCGATCCGCGAAGAGGACTACCAGACCTGGGTCGCGTTGCGCATGATCGGCGAGGCGGCGACCCGCACGCAAAGCACCGATCCTGCCAAGCTCAAAGAATTCATGCTCTCGGATAACTTTGAGGTCGCGGGCTTCAAGGGGCAGAAACTGACCATGCGCGACTGGGACCATCAGCTGCGCCAGCCGATCCTTTTGACCACCGGCTCTGTAACCGCATCGGTCAGCCCGCAGGATCAATACCTGCACCAGACATCCGCTCTGGATACGCTGGGCTTTGACCGGCCCGAAACCGAATGCAAGTTCTGAGGTGTAAGATGAAAGCTGCAACCGCCATCCTGACCTCGGCCCTGTGCCTTGGTTTTGCCCTGCCGGCCGCCGCCAACCGGGTCTTTGTCAGCAATGAAAAAGGCAATGACGTCACCGTTCTGGACAGCGAGACGCTGGAGGTGATCGGCACCTACCCCGTGGGCGCCCGCCCGCGCGGCATCACCATCAGCCCCGATGGCAAGGAACTGTATGTCTGCGCCTCGGACGATGACCTTGTGCGGGTCTTTAACCCCGAGACCATGGAGGAAACGCATACGCTGCCTTCGGGTCCGGACCCTGAACTGTTCGTGCTGCATCCCTCGGGCAACCCGCTTTACATCGCCAATGAGGACGACAACCTTGTGACCGTGGTCGATACCCGGACCCATAAGGTTCTGGCCGAGATCCCGGTCGGGGTCGAACCCGAGGGGATGGGCGTCAGCCCTGATGGCAAGGTGGTGATCAACACCTCTGAAACCACCAATATGGCGCATTTCATCAATAGCGAGACGTTTGAGATCTTTGCCAATGTGCTGGTCGATTCTCGTCCGCGCTTTGCCCAGTTCAACGATGCCGGGAACAAGCTATACGTCAGCTCGGAAATTGGCGGCACGGTCAGCGTGATCGACCCCGAAACGCAGCAGATCACCAAGAAGATCAGCTTTGAAATCCCGGGCGTTCTGCCCGAGGCGATCCAGCCCGTCGGCGTGCGCGTGACCAAAGACGGCAAAAAGGTCTTTGTCGCCCTGGGTCCTGCCAACCGCGTCGCGGTCATCAATGGCGAGACGGATGAGGTCGAGGATTATCTGCTTGTCGGTCAGCGCGTCTGGCAGATGGCCTTTACCCCCGACGAAAAATACCTGTTCACCACAAATGGCAATTCCAACGATGTCTCGGTGATCGACGTGGCCGCAAACAAGGTCATCAAATCCGTGCCTGTGGGCCAGCAGCCCTGGGGTGTCGTCGTCGCACCGAACTGATCCAAAAAACGAGGGAGGAGAATCACATGACCCGTTTCCTGACCATCCTGCTGATCATGGCTGGCCTTGCCGCGCCCGCAGTCGCCCAGGAAGAGACGCCGAAACCCGACGATGCTGCCGCCGCCGAGGCCGCCGCGCCCGAAGCCGATGGCGACGAGGATGACGACGACGATGAGGAAGAGGCCGCCGCCGAAGAGGGCGTGCACGAGGCCGGCTCGAAATTCGACTTTGGTTTCTCGGGGATCATGGCGCGTGATAACCGCACTGATCTTGCCCCGCTGACGCTGGGCGCGGGCAAGCCGGTCGCCACCGCGGAATACAAGCTGAAATCGGGCGGCTTCTACCGCATCGCCATCAATGCCGATGGCAGTCAGGAACTGGCGCTGTCGGGCGGAGATTTCTTCCGCGCCATCTGGATCAATGAGGTCGTGATCAACGATATCGAAATTCGGCCGATGGGCGTGCATTCGCTGGAATTCGACGATGCCGGTACTGCGACGATCAGCTTTATCGCCATCGTGCCGGGCCGCTACACTTTGTCGGTCCCCGGCTCGCATGGTGAAACGCAGCAGGCTGTGTTCAACATCCAGTGACGAGGGGTGCGGGGCCTTTGGGCCCCGCCTCTGTCAGATGCAGCAACAGGACGCGCTTTCGATTCAGAACGTCAGCCACAGCTTTGGCAGCTTTCAGGCGCTGAAGGATGTGTCTCTGACCGTGCCGCGCGGTGGGTTCACCGCGCTTTTGGGCGTAAACGGTGCCGGCAAGACGACGCTGTTTTCGCTGATCACCCGGCTTTACGACAACCGCTCGGGCCGGATCGAGGTCGCGGGCCATGACCTGCGCCGCCAGTCGGGCGCGGCGCTGGCGCGGCTGGGGGTGGTGTTCCAGTCCCGCGCGCTGGATCCCGACCTGACCGTGGCGCAGAATATGGAATATCACGCCGCGCTGCATGGCATTTCCCGGCGCGAGGCGCGGCCGCGCATCGCTGAGGTCCTGGCTCAGGTCGATCTGGCCGACCGGCTGAACGCGCGGGTTTCGTCCCTGTCGGGCGGTCAAAGCCGCCGGGCCGAGATCGCCCGTGCCCTGATCCACCGTCCCGAACTTTTGCTGCTTGACGAGCCGACGGTCGGCCTTGATGTCAGGTCGCGGGCCGAGGTGGTGGCCCTGACCCGCGCTTTGGTGCAGGGCGGGGTTTCGGCGCTTTGGGCCACGCATATCCTTGACGAGATCCGCCCCGGGGACGGGCTGGTCATCCTGCATAAAGGCGAGGTCCTGGCCCATGGCAATGCGGGCGAGATCGGCGATGGGGACCTGACCCGGACCTTTCTGCGCCTGACGGGGGAACAGGTATGAGCCGCCGCCTGACACCCCGCATGTGGCTGATCGCCTTTCTGGGCATTGCCCGGCGCGAGACGCTGCGTTTCATCAATCAGCGTGGCCGCTTTCTGGCGGCGCTGGTCCGTCCGCTGGTCTGGCTGTTTATCTTTGCCGCTGGTTTCCGGGCCGTCCTGGGGCTGTCGATCACGCCGCCTTATCAGACCTATGTTCTGTACGAGGTCTATGTGACGCCCGGTCTTTGCGCGATGATCCAGCTTTTCAACGGGATGCAGAGTTCGCTGTCGATGGTGCATGACCGTGAAACGGGGGCGATGCGCACGCTGCTGGTCAGCCCGTTTCCGCGCTGGTTTCTTTTGGCAAGCAAGCTGGTCGCGGGGGTGATCGTCTCGATCATCCAGGTCTATACCTTCCTTGGCATCGCCTGGCTCTGGGGGATCGAGGCGCCGCCTGTCGGCTATCTGACCGTGCTGCCTGCGCTGTTTCTGTCGGGGCTGATGCTTGGGGCGATGGGACTTTTCCTGTCCTCGACCATCCGGCAGCTGGAAAACTTTGCCGGGGTGATGAATTTCGTCATTTTCCCGATCTTTTTTGCCTCAAGCGCGCTCTATCCGCTGTGGAGAATGAACGAAAGCTCACCCCTCTTGCACGACATCTGCGCGGTGAACCCCTTCACCCATGCGGTTGAGCTGATCCGTTTTGCCCTTTACGCGCGTCTGGATCTTTTGTCCTTGTTGGTGGTGTCGGGCTGTCTGGTCCTGTTCTTTGCAGGGGCCGTGATCATGTATGATCCGGGCAAGGGGCTATGGGCGCGGCGAAAGGGGGGAGCATGAAATATCTGGTTCTGGCACTATGTCTTGTCGCAGGCGCGGCGCAGGGTCTTGTCGCAGGCGCGGCGCAGGCGGAAACAGGCGCGGACCCGGACTGGCCTTGTGTTCAGCGCAAGCAGCCGCATCTGTCGCTGGGACAGATGTGGAGCGGGCCCGAGCCGGACGAGACCGTCCGTGAACTGGCGCGCACGCCTGAAATCGCGGCGCTGGCCGACCGTCTTGAGCAGCGGCGCCTGCCTTTGGAAAAGGCCGAGGCCGAGGTTGCGGAATTTGCCAAGACCGCTGACAACAAGCAGCTGACAGCGCTGATGGTGGCGATTTTCGACCGGATCGACCCGCATCGTGCGGCGCTGATCGCGGGCATTGCCCGTTATGGCAACAAGCAGGTAGACTTGGCCAAGCGGATCGGGGATCACCGCCAGAAGATGGAAGAGATGCAAAAGGCCGAAAAACCGGACTTCGATGCCCTTGACGCTGAGGAAGAGCAGCTCGACTGGGACACGCGCATCTTTCAGGATCGCCAGCAGGCGCTGACCTATGTCTGTGAAACTCCGGTCATTCTTGAACAGCGGGTCTTTGCGCTGGCCCGCGCCATCGCAGCAGGGTTGAAATGAAGCACACCCCCGCCGTCATTCTTGCCGGAGGTCTGTCCAGACGCATGGGCGGGGGGAACAAGGCGCTGCGGATGCTGGAGGGCGAGACGTTGCTTGCCCGGGTGATCGCCCGGCTTTTGCCGCAATGCGGCCAGATTGCCATCAACGCCAATGGCGATCCCGAAGGCTTTGCCGAATACGGCCTGCCGGTGATCGCAGACGGCATTGCCGGTTTCGCCGGGCCTTTGGCCGGTATTCTGGCCGGGATGGAATGGGCAGCCGGTGAGGGGGCGGACAGCGTCGTCAGCGTCAGTGTCGATACGCCCTTTCTGCCCGGCGATCTGGTGCACAGGCTGCGCGAGGCGCGGGGACGCTCGGGCGTCGCCATTGCCGCAAGTCCGGATGAAACCGGGCAATTGCACGACCATCCGACCTGCGCGCTATGGCCGGTCGCGTTGCAACAGGAATTGCGGGCCGCGCTGGAATCGGGCCTGCATCGCGTCGGTCAGTTCGCCGCCGCCCATGACCCGGGGCGCGCGGTGTTCGACAGCCATCCCGTCGATCCGTTCATGAACCTTAACACGCCCGAGGATCTGGCCCGCGCAGCCGGATTCGTCAGGGCCGCGCCGCTTTAGAAAACATTGCTCTGACTCGGCCCTTTGGGCAGCGGTGACCGGCGAATCCGCCATCCTTATCTCTGCGCGTGGTTGCGGACGATAAAAGCTTTCTCCCTGACCTGGGGTTTTTGGAATGGCCGCGGCCGTTCTGGTCAGGGATATTAGACGACAAATCAGATCGTCATTAGGAGAGACCCATGACCCTCTGCATCGCCGGTTATCCCGGCCGTTCAGACGGCCTGCCGCAAGCTATGCTGGCGGTCGCTCTGATGGCAGATGAGGCCGCAATCTGCGCCATTGCCGTACCGCGATGTATGCGGCGGCACATGTTCGCCGCGACTGCCTGACCCTCACACCAGATCTCATCCCCTGATCCAGGCTGACCCGCCCTCTCGCGGGACCAGCCGAGTATTGCCAAAAGGAAAGCACAGATGACCCGCAAGATCCGCCTTGGTGCCTTTCTTCCCGGTGGCGGCCAGCATATTGCCGCCTGGCGCCACCCCGACCAGCCCGCCGACGGGGCGACCAGTTTTGATTTCCATCTCAAGCTTGCTCAAGAGGCCGAGCGCGGCCTTTTTGACGCCTATTTCCTTGCCGACGGGCTTGCCATCGCCTTTGGCGGCAGTATCGAGGGCGGCAATGCCAAGGTCGCGGGCTTTGAGCCGGTGACCCTGTTTTCGGCGCTTGCGCCGCTGACGCGGAACCTTGGCTTTATCGCCACCGCTTCGACCACCTACGAAGAACCCTATAACCTTGCGCGCAAATTCGCCTCGCTTGATCTGATATCGGGCGGGCGTACGGGCTGGAACGTGGTGACAACAGCCACGGAAAGCGCGGCGCATAACTTTAGCCTTGACCACCAGCACCCACATGCATGGCGCTATCGCCGGGCGGCGGAATTCGTCGATGTGGTCAAGAAACTTTGGGACAGTTTCGAGGATGACGCCTTTATCCGCGACAAGGAAACCGGGGTGTTCTTTGACGTCGATAAGGTGCATTTCACTGATCATCAGGGCGAACATTTCAAGGTCAGGGGGCCGCTGAACGTTTCGCGCTCGGCGCAGGGGCATCCGGTCATCGTCCAGGCCGGCCAGTCCGAGGACGGCCGCGGCCTTGCCGCCGCCACCGCCGAGGTGATCTTTACCGCCCATCAGCGTCTTGATACCGCGCAGGAATTCTATCGCGATATCAAGGCCCGGGCGCGTGGGCTGGGACGTAACCCCGATCACATCCTGATCATGCCGGGCGTCTCGCCCTTTGTCGGCCGGACCGAGGCCGAAGCGCGCGAAAAGTATGAGCGCCTTACCAGCCTGATCCTGGAAGAGGACGGAATCGCGCTGATCAAGGGGCTGACAGGCGGTACGCTGGATCTGACCGGCGCCGATCTGGATGGGCCGCTGCCGCCGCTTGATCCGACCGAGGGGATGAAGTCGCGCCAGACGCTGATCCGCCAGATCGCCGATGAAAACGGCTTTACCATCCGCCAGCTTTACCAATGGATCGCCTCGGCGCGCGGTCATTTCACCATTGTGGGCAGCGCCCGGCAGGTCGCCGATACCCTGCAGGAATGGTTCGAGAACGAGGGTGCGGATGGTTTCAATATCCTGCCGCCTTGGTTGCCGACCGGGCTGACCGATTTCGTCGATCTGGTCATCCCCGAGCTGCAACGCCGCGGGCTGTTCCGCACCGAATACGAAGGCCGGACCCTGCGCGAAAATCTGGGCCTGCCCTTCCCTGAAAACCGCTGGACGGTGCAGCGCCGTTCGGTTCATGCGGCGGAGTGACACGATGACCTATCAGCATCTCGACAGCACCACCGTGCAGGTATCCGGCGAAAGCGCAGAGCCGGGCCTGACCCGTCGCGGGGCGGCTTTTGCCCGTGAGGCATTGTCGCGCTATGGCCTTCTTGCCGGTTTCCTGATCCTTTGGCAGGTGGCAAGCCGGTCCGGCTGGGTCAGCCCCTCGGTGCTGCCGCCGCTGGATACCATCGCATCGGCGCTGTGGAACGGGATCGCCTCGGGTGCGCTGGTCGATGACATCGCGATCAGTCTGCAACGCTCGGGTATCGCTTTTGCTGCGGCGGTGGTGCTGGGCATCCCTTTGGGGCTGTTCATGGGCCAGATCGCGGCGGTGGAACGGGCGCTTGATCCGATCCTGCAACTTTTCCGTCAGACCTCGGCACTGGCGCTTTACCCGGTCTTTATCCTGCTATTGGGACTGGGTGAGACCTCCAAGATCTTTGTGATCTTCTGGGCGACGCTGTTTCCGGTCCTGTTGGCCACCATCGGCGGCGTGAAAGAGGTGGACCGCAAGCTGATCGAGATGGCCCGGACCTATGGCGCGACGCCCCTTGCGGTGTTCCGGCGTGTGATCCTGCCCGCGTCGGTTCCGTCGATCTTTGTCGGACTGCGACTGTCGGCGACCACGGCGCTATTGCTGTTGATCGCGGCTGAAATGATCGGCGCGAACAAGGGCCTGGGCTTTCAGGTGATGAACGCTCAGTACAATTTCCAGATCCCGCTGATGTTCGCGTCGATCTTTTTGCTGGCTGGTCTGGGGCTTGTGGCGAACTTCATCCTTGTTGCGCTGCAAAACCGCCTGTGCCGCTGGGCCGCGCCCGTCCGCTGATCACCCCCCTTTCAAGAAAGAGACACCCCATGACTGCTATCTTTTCCCTGCGCAGCCTTGCGCTGACGACCGCGCTTGGCCTTTCGTTCGGCACCGCTGCTGAGGCCGAGGTGACCCTACGCTATCTGGCCAGCCATGGCGGCCTGTCGGCCCATGAACTGGCCGAAGAACTGGGCTATTACGAAGGCACCGGGATCAAGCTTGAAAACCTTGGCTATGCCTCGGGCGGGCCTGAATCGCTGATCGCCCTTGCCGGGGGCAGTGCCGATATCGGCAGCGCGGCGACCTCGGCTGTGCTGAACTCGATTATCGGCGGGAATGACTTTGTCGCCGCCTATCCGACCCAGGGCATCAATGACGAGGTCCAGTCGATCTTTTACGTGCTCGAAGACAGCCCGATCAAGTCGATCGAGGATATCGCGGGCAAGACTGTCGCCGTGAACACTCTGGGTGCTCATCTGGATTATACCGTTCGCGAGGCGCTGCACCAAAAAGGGCTGCCGCAGGATGCGGTTAACCTTGTCGTCGTCCCGGGACCGCAGCTTGAACAGGTGCTGCGTTCAAAACAGGTGGATGTGTCGGCATTTGGCTATTGGCAGACCACCTTTGAGGGCGCGGCCCGTCAGGGTGGCGGTATCCGCGCGATCTTTGACGATACCGACGTGCTGGGCGAGATCGCGGGCGGCTTTGTCGTTCTGCGCCGCGACTGGGTAGATGCCCATCCGCAAGAGGCGCGCGCCTTTGTCGATGGTGCGGCCAAGGCGCTGGACTGGGCGCGCGAGAACCCTGACGAGGCCAAAAAGGTATTCGCCAAGGTGCTGAGCGAGCGGGGCGAAAACCCCGAGGTCGCGCAGTATTTCGCCGGCTACGGTGTGCGCAAAGGCGGCCTGCCGGTCGAGCGTGACATCCAGTTCTGGATCGACGTGCTTGAACGCGAAGGCAAGGTTGAAAAGGGCAAGCTCAAGGCAGCCGACATTCTGCTGGTCAGCGGCGAAGCGGTGGCGGCGAAATGACGGATCTGCAACCTTCCATCCTGCGCGGAGAGGTCAAGGTCAGGGGCCTGTCCAAATCCTATGCGCTGAACCGCAGTTCGCTTTCGGTGCTGCGTAATCTGGATCTGGACGTGAACGGTGGCGAGATCCTCGCCATCGTCGGCCCCTCGGGCTGCGGCAAGACCACGCTTTTGCGGGTACTCGCCGGACTTGAATCGCCCGACCGGGGCGAGGTTCTGATCGACGGCCATCCGGTAGCCGGCGTCGGGCGGGAACGGGCCGTGATCTTTCAGGAACCCCGGCTTCTGCCATGGCTCACGGTACTGGAAAACGTCGCCTTCGGGCTTGAGGTGCGGGGCGTTCCCGCCGCTCAGGCCCGCGAACGGGCGCGCCATTACATTCACCTTGTCGGTCTGACCGAATTTGCCGAGGCGTGGCCGCGCCAGCTTTCGGGTGGCATGGCGCAACGCGTCGGCATCGCCCGTGCCCTGACCGTGCAGCCCGAAATCCTGCTGCTGGACGAGCCTTTTGGCGCGCTGGACGCCATGACCAAGCTGACCATGCAAGAAGAGCTGGCCCGCATCTGGCGTGAAGAGGGCGTGACCATGATTCTTGTTACGCATGACCTTGAAGAAGCGATCTTTCTTGCCGATCGGGTGCTGGTCCTGTCCCGCGACAATAGCGACCCCGCCCGTCTGATTGATGTGGACCTGCCGCGACCACGGGATCGCAGCGAGCAGGGCTTTGTTGCCATGCGCCGCCGTCTGATGGCGGAGTTCGGTCTGCATTGACCGCGAGCCCTGTCTGGCCGCCTCTCCTCCCTCCGCCATGCGGGCCAGACAGGGTTTCGTGATCTTTTGCTTTCCTGCAGGCAATGGGTGCGGGCGCTTTGCGCGATGGTCTCGACTTAAGGGCGGAAATCCTGTATCAATCGATTGATTGATTTCTGGTATGTCGGCCATGAAACCGCATCCGACCCGCGTCGCGCTGATCCGCGCTGCTATGGAGCAGTTTGGGCATGGCGGCTTTGAGGCCGCCTCGACCCGGGCCATCGCTGCGCAGGCGGGGGTCAATATTTCCTCGATCGCCTATCATTTCGGCGGCAAAGAGGGGTTGCGCCTTGCCTGTGCCGATATGGTGGCGGAATGGGTGGCGCGTGTCGCCCGCCCTCTGCCCGCAGGTCAAGAGCGGCCGGATGCGCGTCTGGCGCGTCTGATCCTGCGGCGTCTGGTCCGCCGGATCGTGACCTTTCTGATTGTCAGCCCCGGTGCCAGCGACGCGGTAGCCTTTGTGCTGCGCGAACTGGCCCAGCCGGGCAGCCCGGTGCTGGACCGGCTTTACCTGACGCTGGTCGAGCCGCGCCACCGGGGGCTATGCGCGCTGTGGTCCGCCGCGACAGGCGCCGATGCCCAGGATGAGGACGTCAAGCTTGCCGTATTTTCGCTGTTCGGGCAGGCGGTCTATTTCCGTGTCGCCGCGCCCATCGTTCAGCGCCGGATGGGGTGGAGCCAGTATTCCCGCACCGAGGCCCGTGCGATCATGCGCCGCATGCTGATCAACCTTGACCGGATGATCGGGGGCGGGGATGGCTGACCTGCTGTGCGCATTGGGCTTTCTTGCTGCGTTGCTGCCCTATTGTGGGTCATCCGCACCGCTGGGCACCGGCTATGTCGAGGGCGAGTATATCCACATCGCACCGATAGCAGCAGCCCGGGTCGAGATGCTGGAAGTCCAGCGCGGTGACCGGGTCGAGGCGGGACAGCTTTTGGTCCAGATGGAAAACCGCGACGCTGCGTTCGCGCTGGCTGGGGCAGAGGCGGCCTATACCCGCGCGGCCAGCGCATTAGCTGATCTGGAAAAAGGTGGCCGCACGCCCGAGATTGCCGCCAGCGAGGCTGCCGTCGCCTCGGCCCGCGCCCATGCCGATCAGACGGCGCGCGAGGCCGTGCGGCAAGAGCGGTTGCTTGCACAGCGCGTCAGCTCGCCCGCTCAGCTGGACGATGCCCGCGCTGCTGCCGATATGGCGCAGGCCGCGCTGCATGAGGCCGAGGCCCGGCTGGCCGTGGTCGCCTTGCCCGCCCGTCCCGATGCCATCGCCGCCGCCCGCGCCACGCTGTCCGAGGCCGGGGCGAACCGCGAGGCGATGGAATGGCAGCTTCAGCAGCGTCGCCTGATCGCCCCAGCCCCGGGCATTGTTACCGATATCCTGCGCCATCCGGGTGAAATGGCCGGACCCTCGGCCCCTGTGCTGGTTTTTCTGCCGGACGGGGCGCTGCGGCTGCGCTTTTACGTCAGCGAAGCGGATATTTCGGCGCTGGTTTTGGGGACGCGGCTGACGGTCGGTTGCGACGGTTGCGCGCCCGTCACGGCCACCGTTTCATTCATCGCGGATGAGGCCGAGTTTACGCCTCCGGTCATCTATGCCCGCGACAGCCGGCAAAAGCTGGTCTATCTGGTCGAGGCCGTCCCGGACCCCGGCAATACGCTGAAGCCCGGCCAGATCGTTGAGGTCTGGGCTGAGCCATGACCGTGGTGACCGCCATTGATGTCTCGGGCCTGACGAAATCCTTTGGCGGCAGGAAGGTGGTCGATGACGTCGCCCTGAAGGTCGCCGAGGGCGAAATTGCCGGGTTTCTGGGCCCGAACGGCTCGGGCAAGACGACCTGCATTCGCATGATCTGCGGCCTTCTGACCCCCGATGCGGGCAGCGGTACGGTGCTGGGCCTTGACGTGCGCCGCGATCAGCGGGCGATCCGCCGACAGGTCGGCTATATGACGCAGCGGTTTTCCTTTTATGAAGACCTGTCGATCGAAGAGAACCTTGGTTTCGTCGCCGGGCTTTATGGCCTGCCGCGCCAGGCGGTGCGCGACACGCTTGAGGATCTGGGCCTGACCGCGCGTCGCGCCCAGCTTGCCGGCAGCCTGTCGGGCGGGTGGAAACAGCGGCTGGCGCTTGCCGCCTGCATCATGCATCAGCCGCGTCTTTTGCTGCTTGATGAGCCGACGGCGGGTGTCGATCCCAAGGCGCGCCGGCAGTTCTGGGACGAAATCCACGCCCGCGCGCTGTCGGGCATGACGGTGCTGGTTTCGACCCATTACATGGACGAGGCCGAGCGTTGTCACCGCATCAATTACATCGCCTATGGCAGGCTGGTGGTTTCGGGTACGGTGGCCAAGGTCATCGCGGGGGCAGGGCTGATCACGATGACCGTGCAGTCGCCCCGGCCCGGTGCGCTGGCCGAGCGGTTGCGCAAGGCCCCGGGCGTCGGGCAGGTCGAACCCTTTGGCACCTCGCTGCATGTGACCGGGCCCGACCGCGCAAGGCTTGAGGCGGCGTTGGCGGCCGAAGGGGTCTCGGGCCAGCCGGTCGAGACAAGCCTTGAGGATGTGTTCATCCGCCTGATGGATCAGTCGCAGGACAATATGCAATGAGCCTTTCGCTGACACGTCTGTGGGCGATCCTGCGCAAGGAATTCATCCAGATGCGCCGCGACCGGGTGACCTTTGCGATGATGCTGGGCGTGCCCATCATGCAATTGCTGCTGTTTGGCTATGCGATCAACAGCGATCCGCGCCACATGCCGACGGCGCTGATCGCACCGGTTCAGGATCAGTTCAGCCGCAGCCTTGTCGCCGCGCTTGAAAACAGTGGCTATTATCGCATCACCCATCCCGATGCGCAGCCCTCTGAGGCCGAGCGGCTGATCGCGCAAGGCAAGGTCTCATTTGTCGTCACCGTACCTGCTGATTTCGGCCAGCGGTTGCTGCGTGGCGAACGGGCGCAGGTCCTGGTCGAGGCTGACGGTTCGGACCCGACGGCCACCAGCGGCGCAATCGCCGCTTTGGGTGGTATCGCCGAAAGCGCCTTTCGCCGCGACCTTGCGGTGCCCGAGGCCGCAGGACCCGAGATCGTCGTCCACCGCCGCTATAACCCCGAGGGCATCACCCATTACAACATCGTCCCCGGTCTTTTGGGTGTGATCTTGCAAATGACCATGGTGATGATGACCGCCATGGCCCTGACCCGGGAGATCGAGCGCGGCACGATGGAGAACCTGCTTGCCATGCCCGCCACCGCGGCCGAGATCATGCTGGGCAAGATCGCGCCCTTTCTTGGCGTGGGGGCGGTGCAGGTCCTTGTGATCCTTGGTGCGGCATGGGCGCTGTTCGATGTGCCCTTCATGGGTTCGCCCGCGCTGTTGCTTGCCGGGGTGATGGTCTTTGTACTGGCGCTGGTGCTGCTTGGTTATCTGATCTCTACCGTCGCACGTACGCAGATGCAGGCGATGCAGATTGCGATATTCGTCTTTCTGCCCTCGATTCTGCTGTCGGGGTTTATGTTCCCGTTCCGGGGCATGCCCGGCTGGGCGCAGATGCTGGGTGAACTGTTGCCGGTCACCCATCTGCTGCGCCTCGTCCGGGGCATCATGCTAAAGGGGGCGGGGCTGCCCGATGTGCTGGCGCAATTCGGCGCGCTTTCGGTCATGGTGGTGGTGCTGGGGGCGCTGGCGCTGTTGCGGTTCCGCCGGACGCTGGACTAGCATTACAGTTGCGTTTTCAGTTTGATATGAGCCTGTCTTGCTGCGGCCTGATGCGCCCTTCGCCACAATGACCATGCGATGATCTGCGCGGGCTG
>NZ_JAFL01000015.1:0-102000 GCF_019633685.1 Paracoccus sp. J56 | reverse complement strand
GTAAACAGCGCTGATCACCATAAAATATCTACCCACGATTGGCCCTAAGGGGCCAGTGCGCCATGGCTCGCGCCAGCTATGTGGCCAGCGCGCGCGCCATGGCGCACCCCCCAACTGGCCGGACTTTACGCCGCCGCCCCGGCCGACTTTTGCTCCGCCGTTGACACGGGCAGCAGCCTGCAACCTGCGCATCCAATACCGTCCGTGGCCGCCGCCCTGAGCGATATTGGTCGGTCAGCCCCTCGATCCGATGCTCGGCAAACCGGCGACGCCATTTTCCCATCGTGTGCTCGCCATGCCCAAGCCGAAGCGCCACGTGATTAGCATGCTGCGGGAGAGGCACAACGTATACCAATATATGCATATGGAATGGCATTAATATAATTTTATCATCATGTAGTTTGCTTGCTATCGTGCTGGCAAGGCCCTCCGGGTCGACGCGGCCATGCGCTGCGAGGGAGAGGAAATCATGTCATCCAGAGTTGCCGCACTGTATTGGCGATCATCCTTCCATGTCCCGCCAACCGGGACGGGCTGCGGTCACCGCATCACCCCAACTGAGAATGTAAGGCTGATCCATGTTTTTGTCGCAATTGCTTTTGCCGGATGGCGGACGTGCGGTGGCCTTGCGTGACGGCGATGCCGCGCATCTGGTTCCGGGCATGGACAGCACCCGCGCCCTGGTGCTGGACGCTATCGCCGCCGGCCGCAGCCTGGCCGGCGAGGTCCAGGCGCGCTGCCAAGGCGCCCCGGTCGACTTGGGTGCCGCGCTGGCCGAGGGGCGGATGCTACTGCCGCTGGACCATCCCGACCCGGCGCATCTGCACCTGACCGGGACGGGGCTGACGCATCTCAGCTCGGCCGCGACGCGCAATACCATGCATGCCAAGCTGGACGGCGACGAGCTGACCGACAGCATGAAGATGTTCCGCATGGGCCTCGAAGGCGGCAAGCCCGGCACAGGCCAGGTCGGCGCGCAGCCCGAATGGTTCTACAAGGGCAATGGCCATGCCGCCGTGGCGCCCGGCGCGGCATTGGACAGCCCCGGCTTTGCGCTGGACGCGGGCGAGGAGCCGGAAATCGCCGGGCTTTACGTCATCGGCCCGGACGGCACGCCCTTCCGGCTGGGCTTCGCGCTGGGGAACGAGTTTTCCGACCACGTCACGGAACGGGGCAACTACCTCTGGCTCGCCCATTCCAAGCTGCGCCCGGCCAGCTTCGGCCCCGAGATGCTGCTGGGCGCGCTGCCGCAGCATGTCGAGGGTACCAGCCGCATCCTGCGCGACGGCGCCACGCTTTGGGAAAGGCCCTTCCTGTCGGGCGAGGCGAACATGAGCCACAGCATCGCCAACCTGGAACACCATCATTTCAAATATGCGCTGTTCCGCCAGCCGGGCGATGTGCATGTGCATTTCCTCGGCACGGCGACGCTGTCCTTTGCCGACGGCGTCCATGCCCGGCCGGGCGACGTGTTCCAGATCGAGGCCCCCGCGCTCGGCCTGCCGCTGCACAACCCGCTGGTCCAGATGCCCAACGATGCGGTGCCGGTCGCCGTCGCCACCCTCTAGAAGTCGCATGTCCAGCACCCCGTCCTTTACTCCCGCCCTATGGCCGCGCCAGCTGCGCTCGCAGCATTGGTATGGCGGCAATTCGCGCGACACGATCTATCACCGCGGCTGGATGAAGAACCAGGGCTATCCGCATGACCTGTTCGACGGCCGCCCGGTGATCGGCATCCTGAACACCTGGTCGGACCTGACGCCCTGCAACGGCCACCTGCGCGAGCTGGCGGAAAAGGTGAAGGCGGGCGTGTGGGAGGCCGGCGGCCTGCCGGTGGTCATCAAGCGGCTGGGCGAGGCCGGGCAGCTTCACAAGGACGCGCTGACCGTCAGTGGCGCCACGATCTGGGACGAGGTCAAGGAGGTGGTGAACTGGAACGAGGAGGTGATCCTGCCCGCCGACCGGCTGCTGACCGACCAGGGCGGCATCGCCGTGCTGCGCAGCAACCTGGCGCCGAACGGGGCGGTGCTGAAGCCCTCGGCCGCCAGCCCGCACCTGATGGTGCATCGCGGCCGGGCGGTCGTCTTCGAGGACATCGACGACTACAAGGCCAGGATCGAGGATGAGGCGCTGGACATCGACGAGACCTGCGTCATGGTGCTGAAGAACTGCGGGCCCAGGGGCTATCCCGGCAAGGCCGAGGTCGGCAACATGGGCCTGCCGCCCAAGGTGCTGCGCAAGGGCATCACCGACATGGTGCGGGTGTCCGACGCGCGCATGTCGGGCACCGCCTATGGCACCGTGGTCCTGCACACCTCACCCGAGGCGGCGGCGGGCGGGCCGCTGGCCGTGGTGCGCGACGGCGACATGATCGTGCTCGACGTGCCGAACCGCCGGTTGCACCTGGACATTTCGGATGCGGAACTGGCGGCGCGGCTGGCCGAATGGCGGCCGCTGCCCGACCAGCCCGCCAGCGGCTATGCCTGGCTGCACCAGCAGCATGTCATGGGCGCGGATACCGGCGCGGACCTGGATTTCCTGCGCGGCTGCCGCGGCAACCCGGTCGGAAAGGACAGCCACTGATGCGGATCGCGCTCGTCGGCATCGGCAAGATCGCGCTGGACCAGCACGTCCCGGCGCTGGCGGCCAGCCCCGACTGGGAGCTGGCCGCGACCGTCAGCCGGCATGGAAGGGTCGTTGGGGGAATGGCGGTCAGGCGCCGGGGAAAATCAGGCCGCGCAGCAGAAGTTCGGCCTCACCGCCCTCGGGCACCTCGTCGGGATAGCCGAGCGAGACGTTGACAACCGGAGCACCGCGGATACGGACCGACAGCGGCCGGTGGGTATGACCGAAGAACCAGTAATCAGGCAGGTGCGTCTCGATCCAGCCGTCAAGATCCGAAGCGAAGGCCGCGCTGATGCCCGAAATCGGATCGGAGACCGCCAAGCACGGGGCGTGATGGGTGACGACAATGGCTTGTCCGTGCAGGGTCTGGCAATCTCCCGCGTCAACCAGTCGAGGTGATCGCGGTGAATCGCGACGGTGTCCTCGGGGCTGATAAGCCCGCCCTCTGCCCGACGAATTCGACCGTAATCCGGCATGACCATCGCCGCACGCTCCACCGCCGTCCCCGGATCGCCCAGCAAGGCGAAATCCGTCCAGAGCGTGCAGCACAGCAGGCGGCAGGTGGCAGGTGGCAGGCGCCGAAGGTCAGAAACTGACTCTGGGCCAGGTTCACACCCGCACCTGAGGCGATCCGGGCCAACGCCAAGGCCAGTTCCGTTTTGGATCATTGGCGAGATCGCCCGCGATGATCAGCGCGTCGAGGTCACGCAACACCGGCACGATCCCGGCAAAAGGATCGCGCCCGGCACGGGCCCAGAGGTCGAGATGCAGATCGGCTGTGATCAGAACGTTCATTGGCCACATGCCCCTGTGGTCAGAACGAGATCGACCCGACTTTCGTTCGGATGGATAGGCCTCGATAAACGGGATGCTGGACATGAGGATTCCTTTTGGCAAAGCGGGGCCGGCGGCCGGAGAACCGGCCAGGCGATTCCGACAGGATGGAAGTGAGTCAGGGCAGGGGAGGCGGGCTGACGACCGGCTCAACCTGGATGGGTTTAATGTTGCGACATTGCGTCGACCCTCGAGACATGGCTCGGCCGCTCGGAGAAGCCGCGCTTTCCGGCGGAAACGTGGTAATCAGGAAACTGCGGAGATCCGGCGAGCTTCACGCCGTTCCATCGCTCCGGATGGGATTGAGGCGACCTTGCCGGGCAGCGTCCCGGCGGTCAACGGCTCGGGTCCGAGGCCCGATGACAGACCACGGCCTCTGGCACCATCTGGCCGGATTCCTTCAACGAATTGAAATAAAACAATTTTGCTTACAATCAAGCGCTGCGATGGCCATTAATTGGTTGTAGAAAGGACAAAAAAAGGGGCCCGAATGGCCATTATTTCGGTTGTTTGACACGGGCTTTCACCTCACAAGAGTAAATGCCCGGTAATCTGTATTATGTAATTAAATTGCGTCAGCAGGTTAACCAAACGAGAAGCAGACCGGACGCTCATTGCGCCCGGTCTATTGCCACTACTCAGCCCCGACGCAGCTGTTCAAGCAGCGCGGCAGAAGGCTCGCCGGTCACCGGCAGTCCGCGCGAGGTTTGATAGGCCTTGATCGCATTGATCGTGTTCGAGCCGACGTTGCCATCGACGCCCTGCGTATCAAAGCCGCGCGCGGTCAGCAGGCGTTGCATCTCTTTGCGCTGCTCGATCCTCAGGCCGGGATGATTGGCGGGCCACGGGTTCGCAAGTCCCGGATAACCCTTGAGCCGGTCGGCCAGATGCGCCACCGCCAGTGCATAGCTGTCGGCGTTGTTATAGCGCAGGATGGCGTGGAAATTGCGCGTGATCAGGAAAGCCGCACCGGATGAGCCACCGGGAAGGATCAGCTCGGCCGAGGCGGCGCCAGGCGGCAAGGGCCGCGAGGTTGCCTGACGAATGCCAAGCGACTGCCACTCGGCAACACTGCGGCGCTTGCCCTTGCCGGCGAGGCCAGTGTTGAACCCTGCGGGCAGCGTCACCTCGACTGCAGCGGGCAGACCCGGCTGCCAGCCGGATTTCGCCAGATAATTCGCGGCTGATGCAAGCGCGTCAGAGGGATCGTTCGACCAGATATCGCGCCTGCCGTCCCCAGTGAAATCAACAGCATAGCTTAGATAAGTCGTCGGAATGAACTGGGTGTGGCCCATGGCGCCGGCCCAGCTGCCGGTCATATGTCCAGGGTCGATGTCGCCCGCTTGCAGGATGCGCAGCGACGCCATCAGCTGGCTGCGGAAGAAATCACCCCGGTAGCCTTCATAGGAAAGCGTCGAAAGCGCCTCGATCAGCGGCAGGTCCCCGCGCCGCTCACCATAGGTCGATTCCATGCCCCAGACGGCGGTGACGATCTCTTTATCGACCCCGTAGGTCGCCTCGATCCGGCTCAGCACATTGCCATATTGCGCCAGCGCCGCGCGACCATTGTTCTGGCGTTTCTCTGAGACCGCGTTTTCAAGATATTCCCACAGAGATTTCTTGAATTCTGCCTGGTTTTGCGAGCGCCGCACGACCTCGGGGTTATAGGTCACGTCGCGGAAAGCGATGCTTAGCGTGCTGTCGCTGATGCCTTGGGCGCGTGCTCGTGCCTTGAAACCCTCGACCCAGTTTTGCAGCCCGGCAACCTTTTCGGGCGGCGGGTTCTGATAGCGGCCCCATTTGATCTCTTGTTCCTGCTGCGGCACGCCCATGCCGGTGTAATTCCCGGCGCAGCCGCCAAGCAGCAAAGCCATGGCTGTAAGCGTCGCTGAAAGTCGCAAAGAAAGCCGCATGCCCGTTCCTTCGTCAAAGCGTTTTGCCCCAGCCTAACCGCGGATTTTCAATGCTGAAAGCCGAAATCTTGCCGGTGGCAAAGCACCGCTATGTAAGAAATAACATAATATATTATTAATTAGACATTGATTTTGCTTATTCTATAAGTGGCGTCCAGATGACCTCATCAATTCGGGGCGCTCCGGTTGCCAGCATGACCAGCCGGTCAAACCCCAAGGCGCAGCCCGAAGCAGGCGGCATGAAAGCCAATGCGGCCAGAAAATCCTCGTCCAGCGGATAACGCTCGCCATAGATTCGCGCTTTTTCATCCATCTCGGCCTGAAAGCGACGGCGCTGCTCAACAGGATCGGTCAGCTCGCCAAAGCCGTTGGCAAGCTCGACCCCACAAGCATAAAGCTCAAACCGCTCAGCCTCACGCGGGTCGCCTGAGGTCGGGCGGGCCAGCGCCGCCTCGGCCGCAGGGTAGCGATCAAGGATCAGTGGCCGGCCCATACCAAGATGCGGCTCGACCTTTTCGACCAGAATACGCGACAGAATATCGGACCAGCCGTCATCCGCAGCCAGCCGGATCCCCTGCCCCTCGGCCTGTGCCCGCAATGCGCCGGCATCGGTTTCGGAGCCGTCGCAGGTCGCAAGCAGATCTATACCGGCGTACTCGCGGAAAGCCTCGGCAACGGACATCACCTCAGGTGCAGCATAGGGGTCGCATTCGGCCCCGCGAAACCGCAGCGCCTCGGCCCCCGCAACCTCGGCCGCGTGCTTTAGATATTGCGCGCAATCATCGAAAAGAACGCGATAATCTTCGCCTGACCGATACCATTCCAGCATACAGAATTCGGGGCTATGCAGGGCGCCGCACTCGCGGTTGCGCCAGACGTGACTAAAGGCAAAGATGCGCGCTTCACCCGCCGCCAGCAGCTTTTTCATCGCAAATTCGGGACTGGTGTGCAGATACATCGGCTGCGCCTCGCCATCATTGCCGATCCGGCTGGTAGCGAATGCGTGCAAGTGGGCCTCATTCCCCGGGCTTACGGCCAGCGCCAGCGGATCGACCTCGACAAAGCCCTGTGCACCAAGCCAGTCGCGGATCGCCGCCTGAATACGGTTGCGCGCCAACAGCAAAGGTCGCCGCCCGGCATGGCGGTTGCGGTCCCACCACGGGTTGGATTTTGCGCCGTTCAAAGGGGGGTTCATGCGCGCGACTCCTTCCTGAGTGTCGTTTTCTGCTTGCGGCTGGCGCAAAGCTGCGAAAAACGCTATGGGGTATCATCTTCGCCGGCCTTCGATAGCTGGCCTTTCGGAACTTGAAAAGCAGGCAAGGGAAACCGCCTTGAAAGTCATCGCCTCCAGCCTTCGCAAAGGCAATGTCGTCGAGATCGACGGCAAACTTTATGTCGTTCTGACCGCCCAGAACTTTCACCCCGGTAAGGGCACGCCCGTCACTCAGGTCGATCTGCGCCGCATCTCGGACGGGACCAAGGTCTCGGAGCGGTGGAAAACCACCGAGCAGGTCGAACGTGCCCATGTGGACGAGCGCGAATACGACTTCCTTTATGAGGATGGCGAAGGCTACCACTTCATGGAGCCCGAGAGCTATGAGCAGATCGTGGTTTCGCCCGATGTGGTCGGTGATGACAAGGTGTTCCTTGAGGATGGCGTGCGCGTCTTCCTGCAGGTGCATAACGGTGTAGCGATCGCCCTGGAGTTGCCGCAGAAAGTGACCGTCGAGGTTGTCGAGACCGAGCCGGTGGTCAAGGGCCAGACCGCTTCGTCAAGCTACAAGCCCGCTGTGGCCCATAACGGCGTGCGCATCATGGTCCCGCCGCATATCGGCGTTGGCACCAAGGTGATCATCAACACCGCTGACCTGACTTATGTCGAACGCGCCAAGGCCTGAACTGCAGGCCCAAAATTCAGGGCGGGGGATGTGCTATCCCCCGCCCTTTTTTATTTTCGGATTATATCCGCAGATTGTGCGGGTTGTGCGGATAGCCCGGCGTCAGGGGAAAATGGGTGCGAGCATCAGCCCTTCGGTCTCGGGCAAGCCCAGCATCAGGTTGGCGTTCTGTACCGCCTGCCCCGAGGACCCTTTGCACAGGTTGTCCAGCGTCGAGACGACCAGTGTGCGACCCGAGATCCGGTCCCCAATCACGCCGATATGGCAAAAATTCGACCCCTGCACATGTGACATGGCCGGCAGCTGGCCAAATGGCAGGACGACGATAAAAGGCTCATCGGCATAGGCATTGGCCAAGGCCGAATGAATGGCCTGCGCCTCGCCCTTGAGATAGCAGGATGCAAGGATGCCGCGGTTCACCGGCACCAGATGGGGGGTGAACTGAATGCGGACCTCGCGTCCGGCAAGCGACGAAAACTCTTGATCGAACTCGCCCAGATGGCGGTGTTTGCCGCCCTGCGAATAGCCCGCAACATCCTCGGAGCGTTCGGCGAACAGCATGTTTTCCTTGAGCGAGCGCCCTGCCCCGGAAACTCCGTTCTTGAGATCGCAGATGATATCGTCCAGATTGATCAGCCCCGAGCCGATCAGCGGCCGCAGCGCAAATTGTACCGTGGCGGCATTACAGCCCGTTCCGGCGACAAGGCGTGCGTCGCGGATCTGGTCGCGATAAAATTCGGTCAGGCCATAGACTGCCTCGGGCTGAACCTCGGGCGCTGCATGGTCTAATCCGTACCAGTGTTTGTAATCCTCGGGGTTGCGCAGCCGGAAATCGGCGCCCAGATCGACGATCTTGACATCCCGCGGCAACTGGCCGACCAGCGGCTGGCTAAGGCCATGCGGCAGGGCGCAGAAAACCACGTCGATGCCCGAGAAATCAATCTCTTCCATCCGCATCAGGGGCGGCAGCTTCAGATGTCGCAGATGCGGGAAAACCTCATCATAGCCCTGCCCGGCTTTGCGGTCAGCCGACAGTGCGGCAACCTCGATCCGGGGATGGGTGGCCAGGATGCGGACAAGCTCCGCCCCCGTATAGCCCGAAGCACCAAGGATGGCGGCTTTCAGCGTCATGTTTCGACCCCGAGGAACTGGCCGCGGCGGCGGCCGAGGATGGTTTTGGCCCATTCCGCAACCTCGCGGCGGCCGGAACCGGCACTATGCCCGGCCCGCCGCCATGTCAAGCTGAGCGCGGGAGGAGGCAGCGGCTTGGGGTGAATGGTCGGGAAAGTGCTTTACCTTGAAATTTTATAGATTTTATGTTTATCATTCTGATTTTACTATTATATAACTAGAAGTTATTGAATCTTTTCCTTCCACCGTTGGGCGGAACGCCCGCCTGCCTGTGCCGGAGATTGGCGAGCGCAGATTTTGCAAACATGCTCCAGATTCGACATATACCATATAATTAACTGTAATATATGAATAAATAATTCAATCAATGCGGTCAGATCATAATCCTGCGCAAGAATGCTGCATCTGCATCATTTTATTGCGAGACATGCGGGCGCGAATCCAATATTCGGGCAGCGGCCGCCAAGGCCAGGACTGACGGAGAGGGATTGATATGAGTGCGACCCCCGAACGCAAGGACCGCCTTGGTCCCGGCGATATCCGTGCCCGCAAGGGCGGCGAACCCGTGGTCTGCCTGACCGCCTATACCACCCCGATGGCGCGGCTGGTCGATGCGCATTGTGACATTGCGCTGGTCGGCGACAGTCTGGGCATGGTTCTGCATGGCCTGCCCTCGACCCTTGGCGTCACCATGGAAATGATGATCCTGCACGGCAAGGCCGTCGCGCGCGGCCTGTCCCACGCGTGTCTGGTGGTCGACATGCCCTTTGGCAGCTATGAAGAGGGGCCGGCACAGGCATTCCGCAACGCCTCGCGCCTGATGGCCGAGACGGGCTGTCATGCCGTCAAGCTTGAGGGCGGGCTGCATATGGCGGAAACCGTGGCGTTTCTGGTCGCGCGCGGCATCCCCGTCATGGGTCATGTCGGGCTGACCCCGCAATCAGTGAACACCCTTGGCGGATACAAGGTGCAAGGACGTGGTCAGGCCGAGGCTGACCGTATCGCCCTTGATGCGCGGGCGTTGGCCGAGGCCGGAGCATTCTCGGTGGTGCTTGAGAAACTGCCCGAGGCTTTGGGTCATCGCATCACCCGGGAAATCGCTGTGCCGACCATTGGGATCGGTGCTGGTGCTGATTGCGACGGGCAGGTTCTGGTCGTCGATGACATGCTGGGGCTTTTCTCGGACTTTCGGCCAAAATTCGTCAAACGTTACGCCGAACTTGGCCAGGACGCGGATGCGGCAATCGCCGCCTATGCCGCCGAGGTACGTGCGCGCCGCTTTCCCGGTCCGGAACATGCCTTTGGCGAGGGCAAACCCGCATGAGTGCGCCGATCATCCGCCCGCTTGCCGAATTGCGCGCCCTGATCCGCGACTGGAAATCCCGGGGCGAGACCATCGGCGTGGTGCCGACCATGGGTGCGCTGCATGAGGGTCATCTTAGCCTTGTGCGCGCAGCGCGGACCAGTTGCGACCGGGTGATCGTCACCCTGTTCGTCAATCCGCGCCAGTTCAACAGTTCCGAGGATTTTGCGAAATATCCCCGCACCGAACACGCCGATGCGGCGCTTTTGGGGCCGCTTGGCGTGGATGCGCTGTTTGTTCCCGATGGTGATGAGGTTTATCCGCCGGGTCATGCGACGGTCATTTCGGTTTCGGGCGTAACCGAACCGCTGGAGGGGCAGCATCGCCCCGGCCATTTCGACGGAGTGGCGACGGTGGTGACGCTGCTTTTCAACATGACCCAGGCTGATCGCGCCTTTTTCGGCGAAAAAGACTGGCAGCAGCTTCAACTGGTGCGGCGGCTGGTGCAGGACCTGAAAATGCCGGTCGAGATTGTCCCCTGCCCCTGTGTCCGTGACGAGGATGGGCTGGCGCTTTCGTCCCGCAACCAGCGCCTTAGCCCCGAGGGCCGCAGCCGCGCCGCCGCCCTGCCCCGTGCCCTGTTCGAGGCCGCGCGAAAGATCGAGGCGGGCGAGCCGGTCGAGGCAACTTTGACAGCAGCGGCGGCCGAGCTTGAGGCGGCAGGAATTACCCCGGTGGAATACCTGGAGTTGCGCGATGGCGACACGCTTGAGGCGCCGCAGGCCGGCCGCGCAACGCGATTGCTGGTTGCGGCATGGCTTGATGGCGTACGGTTGATCGACAATGTGGCGGTCAATCTGCCCTAAGCGCCGGGCTGTGCAGGCAGTGCATCAAAGACAAGCTCGGCCAGGAAACCGGGCCGGGCGTTGCTCAGCCGCAATTCGCCCTGCGCTGCATCGGTGATATCGGCGACCATGGCAAGGCCGATGCCCTGCCCTTGTCCGCTCGGGTCAAGGCTAAGCCCGCGTTGGGTCAACCGCGTCAAATCGGCCTCGGGCACACCGGGGCCGTCGTCGCGGATACCTATGTGGATATGCCCACCCTCTGCCTTGATCGAAACCTGTATCATCTCATGGGCGTGGCGCATGGCGTTCTCAAGCAGCGCGCCAAGCGCCTCGGTCAGATCGTCAGGGTCGATCCGGGCCCGCAGGCCAGAGGGTTTTGGCACCTGCCAGTCGAGCGCCGCCCCCATCGGGGTCCGACGCAGAACCTCAACCAGTTTGGCAGCGATTCGTTCAGGCTCAGCGCCAGAGGTGTTGCGGTCTGACTGGATGCGTGCACGCGCCAGTTCACGATCGACATGGCGGTGCATCTGGGTGGCGATGGTTTCGATACTGCCGGCGATTTCATCCTCGTTCCGGGCGCGCAGCCGTGCCGCATCGCCCAAAAGGGCTTGTAGCGGCGTCTTGAACCCATGCGCCATATTGGCGGCGCGGTGACGGGCGCGTGCCAGCTCTTGCTCGCGGGCATCCAGAAGCTTGTCGATTTCGGTCGCAAGCGGGATTACCTCGGTCGGCAAATCGCGGCCAATGCGCGGACGCGAACCCGAGGTCAGCTCGGCCACCCTTGCGCCGACCTGCGCCAAAGGCCGCAGCCCCACGGTGATCTGCAGCCAGCTGGCCAGCAGCAGCACCGCCCCAAGCAGTCCAAGATAGGGCAACAGATCGCCCAGAAAGCCACGTCGCGCCAGCTCAAGCTCATAACGATGCGAGGCAACGATGATCCGCAGGGGCACCGGATTGGCGCTTTGGCCGACCATCAGGCTTTGCTCGACAGCCAGCAGCGCCTCACCCTGAGGGCCGGGCAGCGACCGTACCTTGACCTCGCCCGGGGATGGGACGGGTTGACCAGTGACCAGCACATGATCCCAAAGCGAGCGTGAGCGGCGGATCTCATCCCCCAGCTCTACCTGCCAGTAATGGCCAGAGAACGGCTGGTCATATAGCGGGTCTTCGGGCGATTCGCGCAGACGTGGGCCCGAGGCCCCTCCCGGTTGCACCATCGCCGTCAGGGCCAGCGCCCGGGCTTGCAGATCAGCGATGGTGACACGTTCTACATGGCGTTCAAACAGGATCGCCAGGCCAAAGCCGGACAGCGCGAGCGCCAGCGCAATCGCCAGCGCCCCCGCCAGCACCAGCCGCCAGCGGATCGAGCGGATCACGCGCTGCCCTGCATCTGCGCCTCGCCCCCTTCGAGGTGATAGCCAAAACCGCGACGGGTCCCGATCACGCCGGCGCCCAGCTTGCGACGCAACCGGGTAATGATGGCTTCAACAGCATTCAGTTCGCGCGAATCATCGTCACCGTAAAGATGCTCCAACAGCTCGGTCGGCGGTACGGTGCGATCACGGTTCACGGCAAGATATGCGATCAGCCGGAACTCCAGCGGCGTAACCGACACCGGAATACCGTCGATTGAGGCGGTCATGCGGTTGATGTCCACCGTCAGCCGCCCGATCTGTTGGGTCGCATTGCCCCTTCCCCCAGCTCGGCGCACCAGCGCGCGGGCGCGGGCAATCAGTTCCTCCATACGGAATGGCTTGGGCAGGTAGTCGTCGGCGCCGGCGTCTATACCCTCAACCCGCTCGGTCCAGGCACCGCGCGCGGTCAGGATCAGAACCGGACTTTCGCAACCCTCGGCCCGCCAGCGCTTGAGCACGGTCAGCCCGTCAAGGCGCGGCAGGTTCAGATCCAGCACGATCAAGTCGTAATTCTCGGTGCCGCCGCGAAACCACGCTGTCTCGCCATCGGCCACCAACTCGACAAGAAACCCCGCCGCTTTCAGCGCGCGCTCCAGATCCGCGGCAATCCGCAGCTCATCCTCAACCACAAGGGCGCGCATCAGTCGTCGTCCTCTTCATCATCGCTTTCCTCAAGCTTGATGATGGTGCCGGTCCTGGCATCCATCTCGACCTCGATCAGCCGGCCATCGGTAGTGATGAGTTCGACCTCATAAATCAGCAGGCCATCCTCTTGATCCATCTCGATTTCCGTGACCTGCCCCGGATGGGTTTCTTGCAGCTGCTTCAGCGCCACGGCAAGGGGCAGAATCTCGCCACGTTCGACCGCAGCACGGGCGAATTCAAAATCTGGCGTCGAGGAGTCCTGCACGGAATAGACCCCAGCCCGCTGTCCAACCGCGGGCGGTGGCAGAAAAGTCAGAATCAGGATCAGCAGAGCGCATCTTTTCATGGTTCTATTCATAAAGAGAAATCGCTGACATCTGACTGACAAACGGCGGCATCATGCTGTCTTGCGGTTATTCTGCCGCTATGCGGGTTTTCTTTCCTTTCAATACACCTCTGTTTAAGAAAACTGACAGAGTGCTGACAGTTCGGGTCAGATCGTTGTCAGCATGGTTATGGCATTGCTCAGCGATCATCGCGGAACACTACCGCTGCTGGAGCAAAGGAAAGGATTTAGTTCGATGGTACGCAAGATCGGCACTTCTCTCTCGGAACGGTTGACCGGGACCAAATACGGTGACTGGCTGTCGGGCCTGGGCGGCAATGACAAACTGTACGGCCTGGATGGGAACGACACCATGTTCGGTGGTGACGGCAATGACACGATGGAAGGTGGCAACGGCCGTGACAGCCTGAGCGGCGGCAATGGCAATGACGACCTGAACGGTGGCCGCGGTGCTGATTATCTCCACGGCGGCGCGGGCCGGGATGAGCTGGAAGGCGGCGCCGGCAATGACACCTTGGTTGCGGGCGCAGGCAATGATGAGCTGGAGGGAGACGACGGCAATGATCGCCTTTATGGCGGCGATGGAAATGACAAGCTGGAAGGCGGTCGCGGCAATGACGTGCTGAACGGCGGTGCCGGTGCCGATATCTTTGAATTCGAGCGTGGCGACGGCCGTGACATCATCACCGATTTCCAGAACGGTGTTGACCGTCTGGATTTTGATGACTTCAGCCGTGCTCAGGTGCAGGCGGTGATCAAGAACGCCCAGCAGGTTGGCGACGATCTGGTGCTGCGCCTTTCGGCCGACACCACGGTCACCATCCGTGACATGCAACTAGGTCAGCTGGATATGAGCGATTTCATCTTCTGAGATCTGCCCTTCATGTCCTGATGAAATACGCCGCCGCATTCCATTGCGGCGGCGTTCTCATGCGGGCGTTCAGGCCCCCGCGATCCGGATCATGCCGTTGCTGATCATCAGAGGCACCGGGTCAAGTCCGCAATCCGTACCCTGCACCGCCGCGCCGCTTGCGATGTCGAATGTCGCACCATGGACCGAACACATCAGCCGTCTGCCATCGGCCGAAAGGATACTGTCGCCAAGGTGATCCAAGGGCAGATAATGATGCGGGCAAGCGTTCACATAGGCCCGGATCTCCTCGGTTAGCCGCACCAGCAACAGGGGAAAATGCCCATTGTCGCTTTCCACGGTCAGGCAGCGGATACGGTCCAGATCAGCCTCGGCACAAATATCGGTGCCTACAGGCGGGGCCGAGGCATAGTCGCGCCAACTCATCGCTTACTCGACTGCGTCGATCTTTAGCACGCCGCGGCGGATCTGATCCTCTTCGATCGACTCAAAAAGGGCGCGGAAGTTGCCCTCACCAAAACCGTCGTCACCCTTGCGCTGAATGAACTCGAAAAAGATCGGTCCAATGACGGTCCTGGAAAATATCTGCAACAGGATCCGGGTCATGCCACCGCCCAGAACGCCCTCGCCATCAATGAGGATGCCGTGCTTTTTCATCCGCGGGATCGGCTCTTCGTGGCCTTTGACCCGGCGATGTGACATTTCGTAATAGGTGTCGGGCGGGCCGGGCATGAACTTCATTCCCGCCGCGGCGATGCGATCGGTCGCCGAGTAGATATCCTCGGTGGCGATGGCGATATGCTGGATGCCCTCGCCCTTGTATTCGCGCAAATATTCCTCGATCTGGCTGTGATCATCGGTCGATTCATTGATCGGAATACGGATCTTGCCATCGGGCGAGGTCAACGCCCGGCTGACCAGCCCGGTCTGGCGACCCTTGATGTCGAAATAGTTGATTTCGCGGAAATTGAACGTGTCGTGATAGAACTTGTACCAGGTGTCCATATTGCCGCGAATGACATTATGGGTCAGGTGGTCGAGGTAGTAGAAACCGAACCCCTCGGGACGCGGGTCACGCTCGTCCAGCCAATCGTAATCTGTGTCATAGGCGCTGCCCAAATCACCGTAGCGGTCGACAAAGTACAAAAGCGAGCCGCCAATGCCATAAACCGCCGGAGCGTCGATGGATTTTCCGGAACCGGTATATTCGGTCCCGCCAAGATCCAGCGCCCGTTTCAACGCTACCTGCGCATTCACGACGCGCCAGGCCATCGCCGGGGCGCAGGGGCCGTGCTCACCCACAAACCCCGCAGCATGGCTGTCAGGGTCGGCATTCAGCAGATAGTTGATGTCTCCCTGACGATAGAGGGTGATGTTGCGGCTTTTATGCTTTGCCACCGGGACAAAGCCCATCTGGAGGAAAATGCGGTCCAGAACCTCGGGCTGGGGATGGGCGAATTCGACGAACTCGAAACCGTCGGTTCCGGCCGGGTTGCTGGGGCTGATCGTGGCTTTCGGGGCGTCATGCGGGAACGGACCCATGGCGTCTCCTCCTCTGTTCGCGTCTGTTGGGACAATGATCGCGCATTTTCGATGCAAGAATGGCGCAATATGTGCCATGATCGCGATAAAAAGGCATGAATCGCGCATTATAGGTCAGATCAATGCAAGAAGTTCGCATAGACGGATTCGATATCGCCATACTCAACGCCCTGCAGCGTGACGGGGCGATGACGAATGCCGCGCTGGCCGAACTGGTAAACCTGTCGGCCTCGCAATGTTCACGCAGGCGCGCAGCGCTGGAAGAGGCCGGCGTGATCGAAGGCTATGCCGCGCGGCTGAACCCGCAAAAACTGGGCTTTGGCCTGCGCGCCATCATCCGTGTGAACCTGCGCAGCCATGGCCAGGGCAAAGAGGATGATTTTGCCCGTTTCGTCGCGGCCCATCCGCAGATCCGCTCGGCATTTTCGGTCTCGGGTGATGCGGACTATATTCTTGATGTGCGGGTACGCGATCTGGAGGCATTCTCGGACTTTGTTCATCGTCATCTGCTGCCGCAGCCGCAGGTGGCGCAGGTACGCTCTGAGATCGTCTTGAAGACGCTGAAGGACGATCGCAGCCTCGCGTTGCCTTGATGGGCCGGGGCTTGCCAAGCCACGCGGGCGGGTCGATAAACCGCCCCTCTACCAGCCGCGAGCATCCGCCTTGTCCCAGCGTCCCATCACCACAGTTCCTGCCCTGATCGAGGCCGGACTTGCCCACCCGGATGATGCAGACGCGCTGGATCGGGTGGCAGCCGGGTTTCGCATCCGTGTCTCTCCCGCCATGCGCGGGGCGATGCGCGAGGCGCGCGATGGGGTCGCCGCGCAATTCGTGCCCGACACGCGCGAGCTGAATATCCGTGCCGAAGAGCTGGCCGACCCGATCAGCGATGAAGCCTTCAGCCCGACGCCGGGTCTGACCCATCGCTATCCCGACCGGGTGATCCTGCACATCACCCGGACCTGCGAGGTCTACTGCCGCTTTTGCTTTCGCCGCGAGGTGGTGGGTGAGGAAGGTACCCTGCCCGAGCCTGACCTGGCTGCCGCGCTGGATTATATCGCCCGCACCCCCGCCATTCACGAGGTCATCCTGACCGGCGGCGATCCGATGGTGCTGTCGGCGCGCCGTCTGTCGGCGCTGATGACACGGCTGGAGACGATCCCGCATATCGACATCGTCCGTTTTCACAGCCGCGTGCCGGTCGTCGCGCCCCAACGTATTGATGCGGCCATGATCGAGGCGCTGCGCCCGGAGCGGCTTGCCGTCTGGGTGGTGCTGCATATCAACCATGCACAAGAGCTGACCGAAGCGGCGCGGGCGGCGCTGGCGCAGCTGGCCGGGGCGGGTATCCCGCTGCTTTCCCAGACCGTCCTGTTAAAGGGCGTAAACGCTGATCCTGAGGTTCTGGCCGGGCTGTTCCGGGCGCTGATCCGCAACCGGGTAAAGCCGTATTACCTGCATCATTGCGATCTGGCGCGCGGCACCAGCCATTTCCGGACCACCATTGCCGAGGGACAGGCGATTATGGCAGCCCTGCGCGGGCGGCTGTCGGGGACCTGTCTGCCGACCTATGTGCTGGATCTGCCGGGTGGGCATGGCAAGGTGCCGTTGGGTCCTGACTATGTCGAGGAAATCGCGCCCGGTCACTATGCGATCCGCGACTGGCGCGGCGAGAGGCACGAATACCGCGATCCGGACGGTTGAGACCGGGGCGCTTCGCCCCCGGACCCCCGAGGATATTTGGCCACGAAAGAAGCACGCGGCCGGGGCGTGTTGCGTCCCGGCCGCTTTTGGTCAGGCAGTGGCGGCGCGCAAGGCTTTGCGGCGCGCCACCCGGGCGCGAATTGCCTCGACATCCGTGATCGGGGTCGCGGCAAAGAGTTCGCGCGTATAGGGGTGTTTGGGATCGGCAAATACCTCGTCGCGGCTGCCCTGCTCGACCGCCTCGCCCTTGTTCATCACCAGCACATCATCGGCGATGTAGCGGACCACCGACAGGTCGTGGCTGATGAAGACATAGGCGAGGTTGAATTCCTCTTGCAGGTCGGCGAGCAGGTTCAGCACCTGTGCCTGCACGGAAAGGTCGAGCGCCGAGACCGGCTCGTCCAGCACAAGAAGCGTCGGGTTCAGCATCAGCGCCCGGGCGATGGCGATCCGCTGGCGCTGCCCACCCGAGAACATATGTGGGTAGCGGTTAAAGACCCCGGCCGGCAGACCGACCTTGACCAGCATCTCTTCGGCGCGGCGCCGCCGTTCGGCAGCGGGCGTGTCGGTGTTCAGAAGCAGAGGCTCCATCAACACGTCGCCAATCTTCTGGCGCGGGTTGAGGCTGCCGTAGGGGTTCTGGAACACCATCTGCACCTTTGAACGCATCTCGCGCGTCGGTCGCTGCTTGCCGATATCGACGGGCTTGCCCTCGATCAGCAGCTCGCCCCCCGAGGCCTGGTCGATCAGCGCAATGATCCGTGCCAGTGTCGATTTACCCGAACCGGATTCGCCGACGATCGCCAGCGTCTTGCCACGCTCGACCGAGAAGCTGATACCCTTGACCGCGCGCACCGTCTTGGCCGCGCGGGTCAGTGAGCCGGGGACGTAATAGTCGCGGATGAGGTTGCGGCCTTCGACGACGCTCATTGCTGCACCTCCGGTTCAAGAAAGCTGCCGACGGTGGGCAGCCGGTCACCGGTGGCATGTTCGGGCAGAGCCGAGAGCAGTGCACGTGTGTAGGGGTGCGAAGGTGCCTCGAACAGCGTGAGCACGTCGGCCTCTTCCATCTTTTTGCCCTTGTATTGCACCTGGACGCGGTCTGCCGTCTCGGCCACCACGCCCATGTCATGGGTGATGAGGATCAGCGCCATGCCAGTCTGTTCCTGCAGCTTCATCAGCAGATCGAGGATCTGTTTCTGAATGGTCACATCCAGCGCCGTCGTCGGTTCGTCTGCGATCAGCAGCCGCGGATTGGTGGCGATGGCCATGGCGATCATCACCCGCTGGCACTGGCCGCCCGACATCTGATGCGGATAGCTTCTGAGTTTTTCCTCGGGTTCGGGAATACCGACCTGCTGGAAAAGCTCAAGCGCACGGGCCCGCGCCGCGCGACGCGAAAGACCGGCATTGTAACGCAGCACCTCTTCGATCTGGTAGCCGGTGGTAAAGCTGGGGTTCAGCGAGGCGATCGGTTCTTGAAAGATCATGGTGATCTCGCGGCCGATAATGCTGCGCCGCTGGCGCGGTGTCATGCGCAGCAGGTCCTTGCCGTCAAAGGTCATCTCATCGGCGGTGATGGTGGCGATGTCGGGCAAAAGCCCCATTGCCGCCAGCATCGACACCGATTTACCAGAGCCGGATTCGCCGACGATGGCGAGAACCTCGCCCTTGTCCACTGTCACGTCGATACCATCGACCGCGGTGAAGCTGCCGGCCGAGGTGGCAAAACGCACCGTCAGGTTGCGGATGTTCAAAAGCCCCATCGGTCAGCTCCGCTTTAGTTTCGGGTCAAGCGCGTCGCGCAGACCGTCGCCCATCAGGTTGATCGCCAGCACCGAAACGAGGATGGCGAGACCGGGGAAGGTGACGACCCACCAGGCGCGCAGGATGAATTCGCGCGCCTCGGCCAGCATGGTGCCCCATTCCGAGGCCGGCGGCTGCGCCCCCATGCCAAGGAACCCCAGTGCGGCCGAATCGAGCACCGCCGAGGAAAAGCTCAGCGTTGCCTGCACGATCAGCGGCGCAAGGCAGTTCGGCAGGATGGTCTTGACCATCAGCCGCAGGTTCGAAGCCCCTGCGACCCTGGCGGCGGTGACATATTCGCGCGCCTTTTCCCCCATCACCGCGGCGCGGGTCAGGCGCGCAAAATGCGGTTGATAGACTATGGCGATGGCGATCATCGCATTGGTCAGCCCCGGGCCCAGTACCGCAACCAGAACCAGCGCCAGCAAAAGCGATGGAAAGGCCAGCACGACATCCATCACCCGCATGATGACGGTATCGACCCAGCCGCCGAAAAAGCCTGCGACAAGGCCGATGATAATGCCGCCAACAAGGGCGATCGAGACGACGACAATGCCGATGAACAGCGAATATTGCGCGCCATAGATCAGCCGCGACAGCATGTCCCGGCCGACTGCATCAGTGCCCAGCAGAAATTCGGCCCGGCCGCCCTCTTGCCAGAACGGCGGCACCAGCAGCGCGTCGCGGTATTGATGGGTCGGATCATGCGGCGCCAGCAGCGGCGCAAAGAGGGCCGTCAGCACCAGAATGGCAAACACCACAAGGCCGATCACCGCGCCCCGGTTCTGGCTGAAGTAGAACCAGAACTCCTTGAGCATCCGGCGGCGGATGGCCGCATCCGAAATCTTGACTGCGGTATCGGTCATTTGTGCCGGATCCTCGGGTTGATAAGACCATAGGTCAGGTCGACAAGCAGGTTCACGATCATCACGATGGCGGCGATCAGCAACAGGCCCGACTGCACCACCGGATAGTCGCGGCGCGAGATTGAATCGATCATCCACTTGCCAATGCCGGGCCAGGAAAAGATCGTTTCAGTCAGGATAGCGCCGGCCATCAGAACCCCGATCTGCAGGCCGATGGTGGTCACGACCGGGATCATCGCATTGCGCAGCGCATGGACGCCGATCACCCGACGGGGCGACAGGCCCTTGGCGCGGGCGGTGCGGACGTAATCCTCCCCCATCACCTCAAGCATGGCCGAGCGGGTCTGCCGTGCGATCACCGCAAGCGGAATGGTCGCCAGCACGATCGAAGGCAGGATCAGGTGGCTGACCGCCGAGGTAAAGGCGCCCTTCTGGCCCGACAGCAGGCTGTCGATCAGCATGAAGCCCGTTACCGGCGGGAAGAAATACATCAGCGAGATACGGCCCGATACCGGGGTCCAGCCCAGCACGCCCGAGAACAGGATGATAAGCAGCAGCCCCCACCAAAAGATGGGCATCGAAAACCCGACCAGCGCCGCGGTCATCGACAGCTGGTCAAACCACGAACCGCGCTTGATCGCAGCGATGACCCCGACGGGCACGCCGATTGCCGTGGCGATGATGATCGCGACCAGCGCCAGTTCGACCGTGGCCGGGAACAGCGCCAGAAATTCGTTCAGAACCGGCTTTTTCGTCACCAGCGAATTGCCGAGATCGCCCTGCAGCAGGTTGCCGATATAGTGGAGATATTGCTGCCAGATCGGCTTGTCATAGCCAAGCTGGGCCGCGATCTGGGCATAACGTTCGGGCGAGACGCCGCGTTCGCCGGCCATCAGCAGCACCGGATCGCCGGGCAGCAGGCGGATAAAGCCAAAGGCTACCAGCGTGATCCCGAACATGGTTGGGACCAGGTAGAGCAGTTTCTTGAGAATGAATCTGAGCATCGAACCTTAACCTGATGGCCGTGCAGGGGGGATTCCCTGCACGGCCAAGCATTTCAATCCGGGGAAATGGCCTTATTCGGTCAGGTCCACGGCTTCGAAGGTGTAGTCACCCAGCGGCGACTGGACGAAACCGGTCACATTCTTGGCCATCGGCACATATTGCGTCGAGTGGGCAAGCGTGGCCCAGGGAGCCTCGCGTTTGAAGATGACCTGAGCTTCTTCGTACAGCTTCACGCGCTCTTCGTGATCCGAGCTGCTCTTGGCTTTGGCAAGAATGTCCGAGAACTCTTCGTTGCACCAGAACGAACGGTTCGCACCACCCGGGTTGGCCCCGGCGCAGGACAGCAGAACCGACAGGAAGTTGTCGGGGTCGCCGTTGTCACCCGTCCAGCCCAGGATGACGGCGCCCTTGCGGCCCTCTTCCATGGATTTCTTGAGGTATTCGCCCCATTCGTAGCTGACGATATCAACCTTGACGCCAACCTTGGCAAAGTCGCTTTGCATCACCTCGGCGGCGCGGCGGGCGTTTGGCATATAGGGACGCTGGACCGGCATGGCCCAGATTTCCATGGTCAGATCCTTGACGCCGGCTTCCTCAAGCATCTTTTTGGCGGCTTCGGGATCGTATTTGTCGTCCTCGATCGTGTCGTTATAACCCCACATGGTCGGCGGGATCGGGTTCTTGGCGACGACGCCGCTGCCCTGATAGACGGCCTCGACCAGCGCCTGCTTGTCCATGGCCATGTTCAGCGCCTTGCGGACCTGCGGGTTGTCAAAGGGCGCGACCGTGGTGTTATAGGCCAGATAGCCGACGTTCAGACCGGCCTGCTCGTCCATCTTGAGGTTCGGATCGGCACGGATTTCGTCCAGATCAGCGGGCGCGGGATAAGGCATCAGATGGCATTCGCCAGCCTTAAGCTTTTGCAGCCGCACCGAGGCGTCGGGGGTGATGGCAAAGACCAGATCGTCGATCTTGGGCGCCTCGCCCCAGTAATCGGCGTTTTTCTGGTAACGGATCACCGCATCTTTCTGATAGGCCACAAACTTGAAGGGGCCGGTGCCGATGGGCGTGTTGTTCAGATCCTCGCGGGTGCCAGCGGCTTCCAGCGTATCGGCGTATTCCTTGGAGACGATCGAGACGAAGGGCATCGCCACATTGGCGAGGAAAGGCGCCTCGGGCTGGTTAAGGGTGAATTTCACCGTGTAATCATCGACTTTCTCGATGGACTTGATCAGCTTGTCCATCTCCATCGACGAATAATATTCGTAGGTGATCCCGGCCATATACTCATGCCAGGGATGGTCGGCATTGGCCTGACGCTCAAAGGTAAAGATAACGTCGTCGGCGTTAAACTCGCGCGAGGGGGTGAACTTGTCGTTCGAGTGGAACTTGACGCCCTTGCGCAGGTGGAAGGTATATTCCAGCCCGTCCTCGGACACCTCCCAGCTTTCGGCGAGGGCCGGCTCGATCTCGGTCGTGCCGGGCTTGAACTGCACCAGGCGGTTATAAACCGCATGGCCCGAAGCGTCGAAGGTCGTCCCCGAAGTATAGGGCGCGGGGTCGAACCCTTCGGGCGAACCTTCCGAGCAATAGACGAAAGTCTTGGCGTGCAGCGGCGCAGCCGCCATCAGCGCAAAAGCCGACGCCGCGAACAGGCGGGTGGAGAAGAGCGACATAATGCCTCCCATGTCTTGAGATATACCCTGATGCAAACGAATCTGCCTGACAGGTCAAGTGCTCTGCCTGCATTTGGCGTCATTATGACATAATAACGCAGCGAAACGCCGAAATCAGCCCGATTATTTCGGCGTTTCGCCAAGAGAACGCGGCGGAGGAGAGGATATCCGCGTCCTCTAAACACCCCGGTTCAATTCTTCGGGGCGTTGTCGCGCTGCCAGATCCAGTCGTGATCGGGATGATTCTCATAGCGCCATTTGCGGATCGGTCCTGCCATGACGTTCAGGTAATACATCTCATAGCCATAGGGCACGCCGCAGGGGTGATGCCCACGCGGTACCAGCACCACATCATGGTTCTGGACCGCCATGGTCTCATCAAGGCTGCCATCATCGGTAAAGACGCGCTGGATGCCATAACCCTGCGCCGGATTCAGCCGGTGATAATAGCTTTCCTCAAGATAGGTCATCCGGGGAAAGTCATCTTCATCATGGCGATGCGGCGGATAGCTCGACCAGTTTCCATCCGGGGTAAAGACCTCGGTAACCAGAAGGCTGTCGCAGCAATCTTCGGCCTCCATGGCGATATTGTTGATAAAGCGGGTATTCGCGCCCTGTCCGCGCTGGGTCAGGGTGATGCCTTCGGGACCGATACGGCGGGGCGCATGACCGCCCTTGCCGGGGGCCAGGCAGACGGCCAGCGTCAGCTGCGTGGTCGCCTCGGCCCTCCATTCGCTGCCATCGGGCAGATACAGGCAATGGGGCGGTGTCTTTTCAAAGACGTCCATCCGCTCGCCCATCTCACCCCAATCCTGACCGGCGCCGCTGACGCGGGCCTTGCCTTCGACGATGACAAGGATCGCTTCATTGCCACCAGTCTGCCCGCTGGCCACCTCGCCCGGCTCAAGCCGCCACAGATCAAAGCCGACATAGGACCAGCCCGCATTTTCGGGGGTGATATGGTGGACAAGACCGTGCTGGCCGGCCGGTTTACGCAAGAGTTTCATCTGTCCTCGCCGCGGTTCAGAAAAAGCGTCACGAAAAGATAGATCCCCGCCGCCCCGAACAGGATTGCCCAGAAGATCGAGCCGGTAGACAGCTCGACCCCAGCCCAAAGCAGAGGCAGCAGGGCACAAAGGACACGGACCCAGAGGGGGCGGAAAAACGGGTGTTTCGGATCGACCAGCATGGCCCCGAGTCTAGTGCAGCCCGGCGGCCTGCGCCATGTCCTTAAGCGCCCTCAGCCCCATCGACTGATATTCCAGCGGGTTGCGCTTTTCGGGGTCCTGTTCGGCCTCGATCACCAGCCAGCCGCCATAGCCGGCCTCGGCAAGGATGCGCAGCAACGGCTGAAAGTCGATCGCGCCTTCGGGATCGCCCGGCACCGTAAAGGCCCCGGCCAGAACGCCCTGAATAAAGCTCATATCCTCGGCGCGTACGGCTTCGGTCACCGGGCGACGGATGTTCTTGGCGTGGAAATGCGCAACACGGGCGACATGTTTACGCAGGACCGCCTCGGGATCACCACCGCCAAAGGTGCAATGCCCCGTATCAAACAGCAGATGCGTTGCCGGACCGGTCGCAGCCATGAAGGCGTCGATCTCTTCAGGGCTCTCGACCACGGTGCCCATGTGGTGGTGATAGGCCAGCGTGATGCCTTCATCTGCCAGATAGCGGGCGAACTCTTCCATCTTGCGGCCGAACCCGGCCATCTCAGCGTCCGACAGGCGCGGGCGGGCATTGACCGGGGTGTCAGGGCTGCCGTGAACGGTATTCGAGCATTCGCAGACGATGCAGACCCTGCAGCCATTGGCCTTGAGCTTGGCCAGATGCCCCTGCACCGCCGCGATCTCTTCACCGACCGAGCGGGTTAGCAGCGAGGTCGAATACCAGCCCGAGATGAACTTCAGCCCATAGCTGCCCAGAAGCTCCTTGAGCGCGACCGGATCATCGGGCCAGCGATGGCCATTCTCGATCCCGTCAAAGCCGATGATCTGGCCCGCTTCACGCAGGATCTGCTCGGTCGGGATATGGGCGCCGATGCGCTGGTCATCGTCATTGGCCCAGGCGATGGGGTTGGTGCCGAAAAGGATCATTCCTGTAAACCTCAGTTCGCAATCTGCTGTTTTTGCAGCCAGGTTTCATATTGTTCGCGCGCCGCCCTAAGCTTGTCAGATGCTCCGACCTCGGGGACGGCGACGTCCCACCAGTGACCTGCACCGGCAAGACCATCGCCGGGGCCGGGCTCGGCGGTGGTGTCGATAACGATGACCGTGGGAATGTTGCGCCCGCGTGCCGCAGCGATCTGGGCCTCAAGATCACTGATCCCCTGCGCCTTCACCGCATGTGCCCCCATCGAGGCAGCATGGGCGACAAAGTCGATCTGCGGCTGCTCTTCGACATTGCAGTCCACATACATGTTGTTGAACTCTTCCCCCCCGCAGGCGATCTGCAGCCGGTTGATGCAGCCGTAGCCACGGTTATCGGTCAGCACGACGGTAAATGGCACCTTCAGCATCACAGCCGTCGCCAACTCGCTGTTGGCCATCATATAGCTGCCATCCCCGACAAAGCAGACCACCTCGCGGTCGGGCAAAGCAAGCTTCAGCCCCATGGCCCCGGCAATCTCATAGCCCATGCAGGAATAGCCGTACTCCATATGATAACCGCCCTGCGAGGGTTGCCACAGCAGCTTCAGCGCCCCGGGCATGGTGCCAGCCGCGCACATGGCGATTGCTTCGGGTGCCGCACGCTGAACCGCGCCGATGACCTGAGCATCGGTCGGCAGCGCATTCCCCTCGGCAGGTGCGGCGCAATGGGCATCGACCGCCGCAAGCCAATCAGCGCGCAGCCTGGGATCGGCGTTGCCGGCGCGATAATCGCCAAGCAGCGCGCCCAGCTTCTCCAGCGCGACCTTCGCATCCGCGACCAGAGCGGTCGCGCCATGCTTGCCCGCGTCATAGGGCTGAACGTTGATCGATACCAGGCGTCGGGCAGGATTGGCAAAAAGCGCCCAGGAACCAGTGGTGAAATCCTGAAACCGGGTGCCGATACCGATAACCAGATCCGCCTCGGCCGCCAGCGCATTCGCCGCCGCCGAACCATCGACACCGACAGCGCCATAGTTCATCGGATGCGCCTGGGCCAAAGCCGATTTGCCGGCCTGGGTCTCGATCACCGGGATACCGTGATGCGAGGCAAAATCCGCCAGCACCGCCTCTGCCCCCGAATAAATCACCCCACCCCCACAGACGAACACCGGCGCACGCGCAGCACGGATCAGCTCCGTAACTTCGGCCAGTTCACCCGCATCGGGTTCAGGCCGGCGGATATGCCAGACTTTCGGCTCAAAGAACCCCAGCGGCCAGTCAAAAGCCTCGGCCTGCACGTCCTGACAAAAGGCCAGCGTGACCGGCCCGCAATTTGCCGGATCAGTCATCACCCGCAGCGCGCGCGGCAAAGCAGTCAACAGCTGCTCAGGACGCTGGATACGGTCGAAATAGCGGCTGACCGGGCGGAAACAGTCATTGGCGCTGACCGTGCCATCGTCGAAATCCTCGACCTGCTGCAACACCGGATCAGGACGACGCCCCGCAAAGACATCGCCGGGAATGAACAGCACGGGCAGGCGGTTGACATGGGCCAGCGCGGCTGCAGTGACCATATTGGTTGCCCCCGGCCCGATCGAGCTTGTGACCGCCATGGCACAACGTCGCTTCTTGGCCTTGGCATAGGCGATGGCAGCATGTGCCATGGTCTGTTCGTTCTGGCCGCGCCAGGTCGGCAGCGCGTCGCCGATGCCATGCAGCGCCTCACCAAGGCCCGCCACATTGCCATGACCAAAGATCGCCCAGACACCCTCGATGAAACGCTCGCCCTCTTCGGTCATCTGCACCGACAGCCAGCGCGCCATGGCCTGGGCTGCGGTCAGCCGGATCGTCTCGCTCATGCCTTCTCTCCTTGGCGCGGACCCGTGCCCATGGCGCGCGCCCTGTCTGCTTCTTTCGTGCCCAAATATCCCGGGGTGAATTGGCCGCAGGCCAAGAGGGGCAGAGCCCCTCCCCTGCAGCCGCGCCTCACCCCGCTCATGCAGCGACCCCGGCGCCCGTCCGGGCCTGATCCCAAAGCGCGCAAAGCCGCCCATAGCGACTGACCATTTCGGCTACCGCCCCGGCATCGTCGCAACGCCCGACAAGCCAGTCGCGCGCCACCGAGCCAAAGATCGTCCGCCCGACAGCAAAGCCGCGAACCAGCGGATATTGCGCCGCCTTGGCAAAACTGGCCGCAAGCTCACCCTCAGGGGCGTCCAGCCCCAGCACGACGATGCCGCGCAGCCAGGGATCATATTCCTCAATCACTGCGACCGCCTGCTGCCAGGCAGCATCGCTTTGCAAAGGCTCAAGCTTCCACCAGTCGGGATAGACCCCGATCTCATACCAGCGCCGGATCAGCGTCGCCGTGGTGCCGTCATCGACCGGCCCGACCTTCGAGGGGATGACCTCCAGCAGGAACTCCAGATCATTGGCCCTGGCCGCCTCGTAAAGCCGGGTAATGGTCGCCTCCTGATCGGCACGCATCGCAGCATCGTCGTCCGGGTGGCAAAAGCACAGCACCTTGACCACCTGACCCGCAGGCCATTCCGACAGCCCCTGACAGGCCGCGCCCAGATCGGGCTCAAGCCGCAGGGGACGCGAGCCCGGCCATTCGCAGGGCCGCCCGACCCAAAGCCCGGTACCTGCCGATGCATGCAGCGCCTGCCGGCCCAGACGATCGTCGCAAAGGATACCATAGCCAGGACGGCCGCCCTGCACCTCCAGTGCCGCCTTCAGGCAAAGCTGCTTGAAGGCACCGATCCGTTCGGGCGTCGCGCCCTCCAGCTCTTCAAGCTGGATACGGTGGTCAAAGGCAAAGGCGCGGATATCGCCTTCAAGCGGCGGCAGATTGGTGGCGCGATGGACCCGCGCCAGCTCTGCGTCCTTGCGCAGCGCCCGCTCGCGTATACCGCGCTTAAGAAAGAACTTCAGCTCATCAAGACTTGGATAGGCCGGGGTGCAGCCATGGCGGCTGACCGCAAAGGCCCCGCAGGCATTGGCATATTCCAGCGCCCGTGACCAGCTTTCGCCATCAAGCCAGCCTTTGAGCAGACCCGACATGAACCCGTCGCCCGCACCAAGGACGTTAAAGACCTCGACCGGAAAGCCCGGACCGGTCACGCCGCTGTCCCAGCCCTCGACCGCGCCTTCAAAGGCCACCGCTCCGGCCGCGCCGCGCTTGCACACCAGCACCGCCGGCGTCAGTGCACGCACCGCGCGCAGCGCCGTCAGCGTGTCGGTCGAGCCACCGGCGATGTGGAATTCCTCCTCGGTGCCGACGATCAGATCGAACAGCGGCAGATGGGCCTGCAGCTTGGCCGTTACCTTGTCGCTTGCGATAAAGCGGTTCTCGCCGTCGCCATGACCCGAAAGACCCCAGAGGTTCGGGCGATAGTCGATATCCAGCGCCGTCTGCCCCCCGTGCTGACGTGCCAGCCGCAGCGCCCTGAGCACCGCAGCCTCGGTGCGCGGGTGGCTCAGATGGGTGCCGGTCGCGACCACCGAACGGGCCTCGGCGACAAAGGCTTCATCGATGTCTTCTTCGCTCAGCGCCATATCGGCGCAATTCTCGCGATAAAAGATCAGCGGGAACTGCTCTTCGTCGCGAATGCCCAGCAGGACCAGCGCCGTCAGCCGCTCGGGGTCGGTTTTGACCCCGCGCACATCGACACCCTCGCGCATGAGTTCCTCGCGGATAAAGCGGCCCATATGCTCATCACCGACCCGGGTGATCAGCGCCGAGCGCAGCCCCAGACGCGCCGTGCCGCAGGCCATATTCGTCGGAGACCCGCCGATATACTTGTTAAAGGAGCGCATGTCCTCAAGCCGCCCGCCGACCTGAGCGCCATAAAGATCAACTGAACTGCGGCCAATCGTGATAATGTCAAGACGATGCGTCATGCCCCTGCCTCCTGAGCCTGGCCAACTGCCTGCCGCACCAGCGCCATGCTTTCGCGCAGCGCCGTCTCGATATCATCAAGGGCGTGAACCTCGGGCGCGAAGGGTTCAAAGCTGACCGGACCGTCATAGCCATCAGCCAGCAGCGCGCGCAGCTGCGCCACATTTTCAAGCCGGTCGTCGCCATCGACAAGCACGCGATGTGGGTCAAGCATCTGATCGGCCGCAAGGGCCGGATCGGTCACGCCCGAGATATGCACAAGCCCGGTGCGATGGGGAAAGAATTCGGTTTCCCCCGCCAGATGATGGTGGAAGGTGTCATGCAGCAGGCCGAACGCCTCGAACCCTCCGGCCTCGGTGATCGCGGCTATGGCATCGGCCTTGCGCCTGAGCGAGCTTTGCGGAAAGCCCAGTGGCTCGACCAGCCCGGTCAGGCCGCGAGGCTGCAGGATTTCGCGCAGCCTGTCCAGTGCCTCGACCGTGCGGGAATGCGCGATCGGGGAGCCATCGTTCAGCGGGCAAAGCACCAGCGCCCTGGCCCCTGCCCTGGCCACGAAATCTGCCAGACGCCCGGCGCGGCTGGCCAGATCGTCGCTCCACTGGTTAAAGGGGTAAAGCGCGTTGACCGACAGGATGGTCAGGCCGGCATCACCTGCCAGCCGCGCGACCTCGGCCGGGTTCTTGCCAGTCACATCGGGCAGGTCGTTGCGGATCTCGACCTCGGAGCAGTCAAGCTTGCGTGCAAGGGCAAAGAACTGCGCCAGCGACAGACGCGGAGCGACGATATGGTTCAGGGCAAAGCGCATGACCGGACCTCAGGCGTAAAGAGAGGGACGAGCGGGCAGGTCGATGCTGACCGCCTGACCCTCGGCCTCTTGCGCGGCGACACAGGCATCGGCGGTCACGGCGGCGACATAGCCATCCCATGCGGTCGGCCCTGCTGCGGTACCCTGCGCGGCTGCTTTCAGGAAATCGGCCAGTTCATAATCATAGCTGTCGATAAAGCGATCCTTCCAATCCATCAGGATCGGCTGGCCCAGCACCGCACCCGAACGGGTCTGAATGCCCATCGGCTCGGGCAGGCGGGCGATGCCGTCCTCGCCCACGATCTCGCACTGGATGTCGTAACCGTAGTGGCAGTTCACAAAGATCTCGACGTCGATCACCACGCCGCCTGCGGTTTCCAGCACCACGACCTGAGGATCGCGCAGTTTTTCATGGGCGCGCGGGCTCTTGCGCGGAAAGAAAACGCGGGCGCTGGTGTAATCGTCATCAAGCAGCCAGCGCAGCACGTCGATTTCATGGATCAGCGTGTCATGGATCGCCATGGGCGTAACATAGTTTTCACCCACCCGCGGGTTGCGATGCGCGGCATGAACCATCAAAGGCGCGCCGGTGACTTCGCTGACCGCCTTTTTCAGCGCGACATAGCCCGGGTCATAGCGACGCATGAAGCCGACCTGCACCAGCCGCTTGCCAGCAGCCTGTTCGGCCTCGACGATGCGGCGCGCACCTTCTGCGGTGGTGGCCAGCGGCTTTTCACAAAAACAGGGCTTGCCGGCAGCGACGGCGGCCAGGACATATTCCTCATGCGTCTGGCCCCAGGAGCAAACCAGGACCGCATCGACATCCGCGTCGCGGATCAGCGCATGGGGGTCGTCAAAGATGCGCGCTTCGGGCGCATATTGGCGCTGGCAGGTTTCGGCATTGGCGCGGTTGACATCATTCAGCGCCGTGACCCGCGCGCCGGCAAGCACCTCATTGATGCGCCGGGTATGGTCCTGGCCGATGGCGCCGGTGCCGATCACTCCGATCTTCAGGGTCATTGTCATTTGCTCCAATAGGTGTCGATGTAGCGCTGCATTTCACGGCGCATGAACTTGCCGGATTCGTCTGCGCGGTCTTCCCAGGCAAAGACGCAGGCGGTCATGATGCCGTCAAAACCGATCTCGGCCAGAGTGGCGAAAAAGTCGTCCCAGGGCACCTCGCCCTGGCCGATATCAAGATGCTGGTGGATACGCGCCTGGGTCCCGGGCGGGTTCATGATGTAGCGCAGACCGGAGCTGGCGCGATGGTTGAAGGTGTCGCCGACATGGACATGAGCCAGCACATCGGCAGCCTCGCGCAGCATCGCCCGGGTGTCATCGCCGAAATAGAACGTATGGGGCGCGCAATACAGGAACCGGACACGCGGGCTGTTCACCGTGCGGATGATATCAAGCGCGGGTTGCAGCGTCTCACACCAGTCCTCGGGGTGGGGCTCGATGTTGAGGCTGATCCCTTCACGTTCAAGGACCGGGACCAGCTCTTCCATCGAGCGCCACCAGGCATCCTCACACGCTTCGATCATGCTGCCGGTATGGCAGCAGTAGCACGAGCCCTTGTCGGGATGCGGGCCGCGGCCGAATTCGCTGTTCATGGTATCTACGCCCAGCTCGACGGCGATTTCGATGGCGCGCTTCCAATGGCGGACGGCGGCCTGCCGCTCGGTCTCGTCATTGCTGGCCCAACGATACATGGGCAGCAGACTGGCGATGCCGACATCCGCATCCTTCAGTGCCTTTTTCAGCGTCCTGATGCGGTCGGGAAAGACGCGCGGGGCCTTGAACCATTCCAGAAAGTCGCCACGCGGGGACAGTTCGATCCAGTCAAAGCCAAGCTCTTTGACCTTGGCCGGGATCTGCTCCAGCGGCAGATGGCGGTGCATGAAGGGGTCGATGGCAATTTTCATGACGTCCTCAGAATAAGACGGGCTGGCCGGTGCGGGCCGAGCGCGCCATACCGTGAATGATCCGCTCGATCGTCAGACCGGTGGTGAAATCGGGCCATGCGGAGGTGCCGCCGGCAATGGCCTGACGCAGCATCTCGGCCTCGACCACCTTCTGTTCGTTAAAGCCAAAGTTATGGCCCGCGGCGGGACAGAAGGCGGCAAAGCCAGGCTGCGCCGGACCTGTCAGGATGCGGCGGAAACCGTCGGTCTCGGCCTGCCCGGGCTGATAAAGCCACAGTTCATTCATCCGCTCCTGATCGAAACGCAGCGTGCCTTCGGTGCCATGCACCTCCCACGCAAGACGGCAGCGATAGCCACGCGCCACCCGCGAGCATGAAAATTCGCCCGAGGCGCCCGAGGTAAAGCGGATCAGAGCCTGTGCCTGATCCTCATTCTCGACCGTGGCGGTACCGCCCTGATGCGGGCGTTCGGTCACGACCGTATCCATCTGCGCCTGCACACGCGCGACCGGCCCCATCAGCGCAAGCATGACCGAGACCAGATGGCAGCCAAGATCCCCCAGCGCGCCAAGACCGCCCTCGGCCCGGGTCAGCCGCCAGCTCCAGGGCAGCTCGGGGTCGGCCATGTAATCTTCGTCATAGACGCCCCGGAAATGGATCGGACGGCCAATCGCACCCTGCGCCACCAGATCAGCGGCAGCGCGGAACGCGGGCGAGCGGGTGTAGTTATACCCAAGGATCGTTACCCGGCCCGCAGCGCGGGCGGCAGTCTCCATCGCCTCGGCATCCTCGACGGTCAGGGCCATCGGCTTTTCCAGCCAGACATGCTTGCCAGCGGCCAGCGCCGCCTCGGCCATCTCGCGGTGCCTCCCGTTCGGCGTGGTGATCGAGACGACATCGACCGCCGGATCGGTCACCGCCGCGCGCCAGTCGCCGGTACCGCGTGCGAAGCCAAAGGCCGGGGCGAGTTCCGCCGCCCGTTCGGCCGGCGTATCGGCCAGAACCTCAAGCCGGGGCGGCATGCCGCCAAAGGCCGTGGCCAGATTGCGCCAGGCCATCGCATGGCACTTTCCCATGAACCCGGTGCCGATCAGGGCGACACCGAGTGACTTTTGCGTTGCGGTCATGCTGGTTACTCGTAGTTCGAGATATTCTCGGGGGTGACGGGTTCGAAGGGCACCCAGATGTTGCGTTCAGGCTTTTCGCCACGGGCCATGGCCAAGGCTGTCTGGACGGCGACCTCACCCTGACGGGTGGCGTTTTGATAGACGGTCACGTCCAGATCCCCGGCCCGCATCGCCGCCAGCCCGTCGGGCGTCGCGTCGATACCGGCGACGACGACCTTTTCCATGGCGACGCCCGCAGCCTTGAGCGACTGAATTGCGCCGATCGCCATCTCATCATTGTTCGAGATGATCGCATCAAAGGCGACGCCCGAGCTTAGCCAGTTGGTCGTGATGTCCTGACCTTGCGTGCGGTTCCAGTTGCCGACCTGCTTGTCGACGATCTGCATCCCCGAACATTCCGGAGTGGCGATCACCTCTTCGATATCGCGGGTGCGGACGGCCGAAGCCTCGTTTTCCAAGGGACCCATCAGCACCAGCACATTGCCCTTGCCGCCCAGCAGCTTGCAGACCTCGCGCGTTTGCATAGTGCCGCTTTCGATCTCATTCGAGCCGACAAAGCTGGTCCCTTCGGGCAGGGCTTCGTGGTTGATCGGCGGGTGGTTCACATAGACCAGCGGCACGCCCGCATCGACGGCCGCCTGCGTCATCGCCGGGGTCGCCGCGCCATCGACGGCATTGACGATGATCGCATCGACGCCATTGGCGATAAAGTTCTGGACCTGATTTTGCTGGCGGGCAACGTCAAGCTGCGCATCCTCAAGGATCAGTTCGGCGCCGTCCTTGCCCGCCTGATCCTTGATGCCGTTCAGCAGGATGGTCAGGAACGGGTTGTCAAAGCTGGTCATGGCGACCCCGATCCGGGTCTCTCCGGCCCATGCCGGAGAGGTCAGCCCAAGGATCAGCGCCATTGCGGTCAGGCTTTTCATCATTGCCCCTCCCTCAGACTTTCTTGCGTTTTTTCTGGCGATAGACGTCGGCGACGACCGCCGCGACAATAATCACGCCCTTGATCATTTCCTGATAGTAGGCGTCGAGCCGCAGGAAGGTGAAACCCGAGATGATGACGCCAAAGATCACCATGCCGATCATCGTGCCCAGGATCGAACCGCGCCCGCCGGTCAGCGACACGCCGCCGATCACGGCCATGGCGATGGCGTCAAGTTCGTACATCGTACCCATGCCGGCCTGTGCCGTCAGGCCGCGCGCCGCAACCACGATCCCCGCCAGCGCCGACAACAGCCCGGCGATGGCATAGATGCGCACCAGCTGACGTTCGACATTGATGCCCGAGACGCGGGCGGCCTGCGGGTTCGCACCGATCGCATAGGTGAACTTGCCATAGCGGGTATAGCGCAGCGCAATGTGAAAGATCAGCGACACCGCAAGAAAGATGAACACCGGCATCATGCCCCGACCGATGGCCGCAAAGCCGTCCGAGGGAAAGCTGATCGGCTGACCCTTGGTGTACCATTTGGCAAAGCCGCGCGCCGTCACCATCATGCCCAGGGTGGCGATGAAAGGCGGGATCTTGGTATAGGCGATCAGTGCACCGTTGATCATGCCGCAGATCAGGCCGAACAACAGACCGACCGCGACCGGGATGATCACCGGCAGACCCGTCAGGTCGGGATAGACCGCGCGTTCATATCCGGCAGCCTGTGCAAGGCTCATTGAAATCATCGCGGTTGCCCCGACGATCGAGCCCGAGGACAGGTCGATCCCGCCCGAGATGATGACCTGCGTCACCCCGATGGCGATGATGCCCACCACCGAAACCTGCAGGATCATGATAGAGAGCCGTTGCCAGTTGCCCAGAAACGACTGACCCTGTGTGATCCAGCCCAGAATTTCAAAGGTCAGGCAGATCCCGACCAGAACCAGAAGGATGTTTAATTCCGCCATCATCGGGCGGTGCCGGCGCTGCGGCGTGGCCATGCTTGCGTCTGACATGGTGTCCTCTTGTTACTTGGCGGCCAGCGACATGATCTTGACCTGATCAGCCTCGGCCCGGTCGAGAAAGCCCGACACATGACCTTCATGCATGACCATGATGCGGTCGCTCATGCCCAGCACTTCGGGCATTTCCGACGAGATCATGATGACGGCCACGCCCTGTGCGGCCAGATTGGTGATCAGGCGGTGGATCTCGGATTTCGCGCCCACGTCGATCCCGCGCGTCGGCTCATCAAGGATCAGGATGCGCGGCTCGGTCAGCAGCCAGCGCGCGATCAGCAGTTTCTGCTGGTTGCCGCCCGACAGATTCTCGACCGTTTCGTGCAGACTTGGGGTCTTGACCCGCAGCTTGCGCGCCATTTCCTCGGCCTTTGCGGTGATGGTCTTGCGGTCGATAAAGCCGTTTTTGACGTGGTTGCGGGTGATCAGCGCCGACTGGATGTTTTCAAGACAGTCGAGGATCAGGAAACAGCCCGTCTCTTTGCGGTCCTCGGTCAGGAAGGCCATGCCATGCGCCATCGCGTCCGATGGGCAGGTGATGCGTACATGCCGCCCGTCGATCAGAATGTCGCCGATGGGCGCGGGATGAACCCCAAAGATCGCCTCGGCCACATTCGAGCGTTTCGAGCCGACAAGCCCGGCGATGCCCAAGATCTCGCCCGCGCGGACGTGAAAGCTGACATCATCGAACACGCCCGGCAGGGTCAGGTTGCGCACCTCAAGGACGGTGTCGCCGATGGGGCAATCGACCTTGGGGAACATATCGGTGATCTCGCGCCCGACCATCATGCGGATGATGTCGTCGCGGGTCACATCGGCGCTGGCATGGGTGCCGACATATTTGCCGTCGCGGAATACGGTGAATTCATCCGCAATCTCGAACAGCTCGTTCATCTTGTGGGTGATGTAGACGATGCCGATACCGCGCGATTTCAGGTCGCGGATGATCTGGAAAAGATGCTCGACCTCGGCTTCGGTGATGGCGCTGGTCGGCTCGTCCATGATCAGCACGTCCGAGTTGTAGCTGACGGCCTTGGCGATCTCGACCATCTGCTTTTGCGCGACTGTCAGTTCGCTGACTTGCTGATCAGGGTCCAAACGGATGTTGAGCCGTCCAAGCAGGTCCGCCGTCATCTGCCGCATGCGGCCATGATCGACAAGACCCAGCCGGTTCAAAGGCTCGCGCCGGATCCAGATATTCTCGGCCACCGTCATCCAGTTCATCAGGTTCAGTTCCTGATGGATCATGGCGATGCCCGAGTTCAGCGCATCAAGAGGCGTCCTGACATTCAGCGGCTGGCCGGCAAAGCGCACCTCGCCACCGTCAGGGGTATAGACGCCGGCGATAATCTTCATCAGCGTCGATTTACCGGCCCCGTTTTCGCCCATCAGCGCATGGACAGTGCCCGGACGGATGCGCAGCTGCACCCCGTCCAAAGCCTTAACACCGGGAAATTCCTTGGTGATATTATCCACTTCCAGGATATATTCGCCCTGCCAGGCGTTGGTGCGGTCAAGCATCGACCTTTCCCCCTTCTTGCATGGTCGGACGGGGCGGGCGCGCAAAACCGGCGCCGCCCCGCCGCAAGCATCAGTTCTTGGAAAGGAACCCGTCCACGTTCTGCGGCGTAACAAGCTGGAACGGGATATAGACCTTTTGATCGACCTTTTCGCCGCGGGCGAGCTTCAGCGCGGTATCAACCGCACCGGCACCCTGCCCCGCCGCATCCTGAAAAACCGTTACATCAAGATCGCCAGCCTTCATCGCCGCCAGCGCATCCTGAGTCGCGTCGATACCGCCGATCACCACATCATCCATCGAGCGGCCAGCCGCTTTCAGTGCCTGAATGGCGCCGATCGCCATCTCGTCATTGTTCGAGATGATCGCGTCAAACTCGGTCCCGGCCGACAGCCAGTTGGTGACAAGATCGGTCGCGGCAGTACGCTGCCAGTTGGCGGTCTGTTCCTGAGCGATGGTAATAAAGCTGCATTCGGGCGTGGCGATCACGTCCTTGATGTCCTGCGTGCGCATCCGTGCCGCCTGGTTCGACAGCTCGCCCATCAGGATCACGGCCCGGGCCTCGGTCTTGCCCTGTTCCTTGAGAAGGCGGCAGATTTCCTGCGTCTCAAGCGTGCCGGATTCCTTTTCGTCCGAGGCCACAAAGGCCTGATTTTCCGGCAGGCTGTCCAGGTTGACCGGCTGACGGTTCACAAAGACCAGCGGGATACCGGCATTCTGGGCCGCCGCGCTCATCGCCACGGTCGCATCGGTATCGACCGGGTTCACGATGATCGCATCGACACCCGAGGCAACGAAATTCTCAATCTGGTTCAGCTGCTTGCCGACATCATTCTGGGCGTCGTCAATCTGAATGGTTACCCCGTCAAGCGAGGCGGCGTGCTCCTGCATACCATTGCGCAGGACGGTCAGGAAATTGTCATCAAACAACGCCATGCTCACGCCGATATTCTCGGCCATGGCCGCGCCCGAAACCGAGATGGCACAGGCAGTGGTCAACAGAAATACTTTCATTCTTGTCCTCCCAATCGGTTCCGCAGGCCGCTGGCCCGCGCAATCGCGGGCCGCCCGGCAGGCGCCGGCCTCCGATCCATGAACAGCCCGCATTCCCTCTGCTTGCGAACCGTGATGAAAGGTTTCCTTCAGAAAGCGATTCTGGTCAAACTTTTTGAGAAAGATTTTCCATCATGAATGATAGAAAATGGCGCACTTATGATGTTTTTCCATCATAATCTTGCCTAAAGACTTTCCGGGGTGACAACCAATGAGGTGACAAAGCGCTGGCCGGGATTTTCGGCCATGCCATGTTCCAACACATGAGCGACTGCACCCAACAGATCATGGGCCAACGGCTGCAACGGTGTCGCAAGCACGACTGAAACCACGCCCTGCATCAGCCCTTGTCGCGATTCCGGGGTCAGCTCGTTCACGATCAGCGCCACCTTGCCGCCAAGACCCAATTCGCGGATTGCGGCAATGGCACCCTCCATCCCGCCGCCGGCGCAATAAATGCCAGCAAGATCAGGGTGACGGGCGGCGATGTCCAGCGTCGTCTCATAAGTCAGCTGCCGCGTCTCAAGGTTGATCATCGTGTCAAGAAAGGCGATCTCCGGCGCATATTCGCGAAAATAGCTGCGAAAACCCGTCTCGCGCAGGTCATGGCCGTGAAACCGGTGGCCGCCGATGAACAGCGCCAGCTTTCCCGGACGACGCATGATGCGATGCATGAGCCAGGCAGCCGTGCGCCCGGTCTTAAGGTTGTTGGTGCCCAGATACGCCTCACGTACACCGGGCGCAAAATCGGACAGCAGCGAAAACACCGGAATTCCCCGTGCGCGCAGCATGGTCACGGCCGAGGTTACGTCATGATGGTCAACGCCGGTCGCGGCGACGGCCTGCACCTTGCCAGCCATCCCGGCGATGGTTTCGGCAAAATCGGCGGGTGACTGACCGGGGGAAAAGCGCACCGTCAGCCGCCAGCGATGCAGAGGGTCCTGACGTGCCGCCTCTTCGATCCGGGCGGCAAAATCCTGATAAAAGGCATGTCGCTCTTTTTGCAGGACGACGCCCAGATGCAGCTCGGGCATATGCGCCAGCGCCCGCGCCCGGATCGCCGGGGCTGCGTGATAGCCGACTGCCTCGGCCGCCTCCGAAACTTTGCGGGCCGTTTCCTCCCGCACCTTTGCACGACCGTTCAGCACCCGATCCACCGTCGCGACACTGACTCCGGCAGCTTTGGCTACATCTTCGATCGTCGGGCGTCCCGTCATACTCACCTCATAGCTATGAGGTGAATCGTGATGGACTTCTGTCAAAAATGCAATGCCCGTCAGACAGCCATCAGACCATCTGCCGTCAGGTTCGGTGCGATCATGCCTGCAAGCAAAGGCCCCCTAGCCCAGGCGTTGGATCAGCGCCATCGCCGCCTGCGGGTTGCGAGCCTTGTGACCGCTGATGACGTATAGATAGACGTCGCGCGGGCCCAAGGCTGCACTCGGCCCCACATAGTCCAGCCCCTCGGGCAGGCCGCCGGCGGCCCAGGTTCGGACCCGATCAGCCCAAAGGTCCAGCAATGCCGGATCATAACCCAGCGGCTGATCCTCGGTCGTGCCCATGATGCGGGCATAGACAAAGGGCGCGGTCGGATCGGCGATCTGCGGATAGGGCCCGTCGGCTGCCACCACCGCCGCCACGCCGTATCTGCGCAGCAAGTCGGGAAACTCGGGGGTGCGAAAGCTTTCATGCCGGACCTCGACCACATGCCGCAGTGTCCTGCCGTCGATCGAGCTGGGCAAAAGCTTCAGGAAAGCCTCAAAATCCTCGGGCTCGAATTTCTTGGTCGCCATGAATTGCCAGTTGATCGGGCCCAGTTTGTCGCCAAGCAGCATCACCCCGCTGGAGAAAAAGCGGGATATCGTCTCTTCCGCCCCGGCCAGCACCTTGCGGTTGGTCGCATAGCGCGGCGCCTTCAGGGAAAAGACAAAACCTTCCGGCGTCTCGTCATGCCATTTGCGAAAGCTGTCAGGTTTTTGCGAGCCGTAATAGGTCCCGTTGATTTCGATCGAGGTCAAAGAGCGGCTGGCATGCTCCAGCTCGCGCCGCTGAGGCAGGCTTTCGGGATAGAAACTGCCGCGCCAGGGTTCATAGGTCCAGCCGCCGATGCCAATGCGGATGCTGCCCGCCATATCCTTGTCCATACCATGCCCCTTCATCTGTGCGACTCAGGGGATCATAGCTCAGAGAGGGGCGCTGTCCGAAACTTGCCTTCAATCTGCGGCGCGTTTCCGCGTCAGCGAGAATTTATAGGGCGAAACGCCGTATTGCGTCCGGAACACCTTCGAGAAATACGAGGACGAGCCAAAGCCGCAGGCCACCGCCACTTGCATGACACTAAGGTTTGTCTCGGTCAGCAGCGAACGGGCGTGCTGCAAGCGCACCCGGTTGAGATATTGCAGCGGCGTCGTGTCCAGATAGCGCTGGAACAGCCGCTCAAGCTGACGGCGCGAGATGCCAAGATGGCGCGCGCATTCGCCAAGGTCGATCTCATCCTCGACATGGGCCTCGATATAGGCGACAGCGCGGATCAGGTGGTCGTTGCGCGTGCCCAGACGGACCGACAGCGAACTAAGCTGCTCTTCCTCGCCCCGGCGGATCTGGCCCAGCAGGCACATGTTCATCACCGCCTGGCTTAGCTCGGCACCGTAGTAATCTTCGATCAGCTTCAGCGCCAGCTCTGCCGAGGCGACGCCCCCGGCACATGTGACGATGCGGTCGTCGATGCAAAAGATGCGCCGCTCGGGCGAAAGATCGGGGTATTTCTCGGTGAAGTTCGGGATATTTTCCCAATGCAGGGTAAAACGATGGCCGTTCAGGATGCCCGCCCGCGCCAGGGCATAGGCGCCGGTGCACAGCCCCCCGACTGTGCCGCCGTGCCGCCATTGCTTGCGCAGCCAGTCAGTCAGTTCAGCACTGCAGCCCGCGTCAGGCTCGACCCCACCGCAGACAAGGACGTAATCGGATGAGCCTGCCTCGGAAAGCGGTGCATCGGGCACGACCGGCACCCCGTTGGAACAGGCGATGGGCGCGCCGCTTTCGCTGTGCACGCGCCATTTGAACAGCACCTTTTCGGTCATCTGGTTCGCGGCGCGCAAAGGCTCGATGGCCGAGGTAAAGGCCAGCATGGTAAAGCGGGGCATCAACACGAAAGACACCGTGACCGGCGGGCGCGAGGGGGGCGGAATCTTCACATGGGCAATGCCCCGCGCGATATAGCGTTCGCTTTCCTCGGCAACAGATTGCGGCACGTGATTCACCCGTCTTTCGCCCGGTCCTCCCGACCCGGCGTCACCTTCGCATTGCCACAAGGCACAGGGCCCTGCCAAGCCCCAGACTGCGGACCCGCGTGCATTCGTGCAACGCGTGCCCGATGGTCACGATACGACCGTCGGCAGAAAGCCCCCCTTCAGCGCCAGAATATGGTCATGGACACGCTGACCGGCAGGCGACAGCGCCATATCCTCGCGCCGCAACAGGAACCAGCTGCGCTGGATCGGCAGCCCCACCGCCTTCAGCGCCACCAACCGTCCCGAGCGCAATTCCTCGGTCACGGTGTGCTGCGAGATAAGCGCGATCCCCAAACCAGCGATCACCGCCTGTTTGATCGTCTCATTCGTGCCCATCTCGACCATGCGCCAGGGGGTGCCGTCGCCGATTCGATCCAGAAACCGCGTCATCAGGATACGGGTGCCAGAGCCGGGTTCACGCGCCAGATAAGTCTCGGCCAGCAGGTCCTGCGGCAACGCGGGATCAGCATGGGCCAACGGATGATCCGGGGGTGCGACGATGATATGGGGATGGGGGCCGACCGGTTCTGCCACCACCGCAGGACTGCGCGGCGGACGGCCCATGATCGCCAGATCCAGCGCCCGAGAGGTCAGCCACTGGATCACCGCATCGCGGTTGCCGATGCGCAGCGTCACCTCGACATCGGGCAGGATCCGGCGCAGTTCGGCGACCAGCCTTGGGGCAAAGTATTTTCCGGTCGAAACCACCCCCAGAGAGACATTGCCGGTATGGCCGCTTTGCAGCGCCGTGACCCGCCGCGCACAGGTCTCCAGCGCCACGGCGATCTGGGCCTCGGCCTCCAGAACCGCCCTGCCCTCATCGGTGGCAAGAAAGGCGCCGTGCTCTCCTCTTATGACCAAAGGCGCAGACATCAGATCCTCAAGCGCCCGCAGCTGGCTGTGAACGGCGGGTGGGCTTAGCCCCAGATTTCCCGCCGCACCCGTCAGAGAGCCGCTGTCGATGACCGCGCGCAATACGCGCAGCTGCCGCAGGGTAATCGCGTCCACACGTGCCATTCATTTTTTCCGAATTGGATTTCTACATTTTTAAATGTTCCTTAAAATCTGACCGTGTCAACAAGAAGGCGGGACGCGTTCCAGAGGGAGGAGCCGATGACCGCCGAAACCATTCAGACCGACCGGATTCCCCGGCACCTGCAGCAGGCCATGCAAGCCATTGCCGGTGCCGGGGCACAGCTTGCCGCCATCATTCGCCGCGGTGGCGATCTGGCCGCAGCGGTCGGGACCAACTCAGACGGCGACCGGCAAAAGGCGCTGGATGTCATCGCAGATGATCTGTTCCGCAAGGCTCTGGCCAGTGCCGGAGTGCGCTGGCTTGCCTCGGAAGAGCAGGAAGAGACCGTGGCGCTGGACCCTGAGGGCAGCCTTGCCGTGGCGATTGATCCGCTGGACGGATCGTCCAATATCGACACCAATGTCTCGATCGGCACGATCTTTTCGATCTATCCCGCCGCTGAGACGGGCGAGGCCAGCTTTCTGCGCCCGGCCCGCGAACAGATCGGCGCAGGTTACATCATTTATGGCCCGCGCTGCGCGATGATGGTCAGCTTTGGCGAAGGGGTTCAGCAATACGTGCTTGATCCTGACAGCGGTCGCTTTCTGCTGGCCGAGGCGCGGCAGGAATTGCCCGATTGCGCCTTTGAATTCGCGATCAACGCCTCGAACTACCGGCACTGGCCACAGCCGATCCGCGCCTATATCGACGATTGCCTTGCTGGCCGCGATGGCCCGCGTGAGCAGAATTTCAACATGCGCTGGATCGCCTCTCTGGTGGCTGAAACCCACCGCATCCTGATCCGCGGCGGGGTGTTTCTTTATCCCTCGGACACCCGCAAAGGGTATGAGCGCGGCCGGCTGCGCCTGCTTTACGAATGCGCCCCCATCGCCTTCCTGATCGAACAGGCTGGCGGAGGGGCGACGGATGGGCTTGCCCCGATCCTCGACCAGCGCATCAAGGCGCTGCACCAGCGCACGCCCTTTATCTTTGGCTCGACCGACAAGGTCACGCGCATCGCCGTCTATCACGACCTGCCGGAAGCCGAGGTCTCGGCTCTCTTTGGCCAACGCGGCCTGTTCAGGGCCTGACCTGCACTCCGGGGAACGAATATGAGCAAGAAACACCCGATCATCTCTGTCACCGGTTCATCCGGGGCTGGCACCACCACCATCAAAAACACCTTTGACCAGATCTTTCGCCGCGAAAAAATCTCGGCCGTCAGCATCGAGGGTGATGCGTTCCACCGCTATGACCGCGCGGCGATGAAAGCCGAGCTGGCACGGCGGACCGAGACGGGCGACCACACCTTCAGTCATTTCAGCCTGGAGGCCAATGAGCTGAAGCGGCTGGAACAGGTCTTTCGTCAATATGGCGAGACGGGCACCGGCCAGACCCGCCATTACGTCCATGACGAAGCCGAGGCCGAACGTTACGGCGTACCCCCCGGCCATTTCACCGCATGGGAGGATTTCTCGCCGCAATCGGACCTGCTGTTCTACGAAGGGCTGCATGGCGCGGTGCGCAGCGGCGATATCGACATCGCGGGATACGCGGATCTGAAAATCGGTGTCGTGCCGGTCATCAACCTGGAATGGATCCAGAAGATCCACCGCGACAAGGCAAGCCGGGGCTACTCGACCGAAGCCGTCACCGATGTGATCCTGCGCCGGATGCATGCCTATGTGCATGTCATCTGCCCGCAGTTCACCGAAACCGACATCAACTTCCAGCGCGTGCCGGTGGTCGATACCTCGAACCCGTTTATCGCCCGCTGGATCCCGACGGCCGACGAAAGCCTTGTCGTCATCCGCTTCAAGAACCCGCGCGGCATCGACTTCCCCTATCTGACCTCGATGATCCAGGGCTCATGGATGAGCCGGGCGAATTCCATCGTCATTCCGGGGCCGAAGCTCGACCTCGCCATGCAGCTGATCCTGACGCCGATGATCCTGCGTCTGGTCAGTGAATCCAAACGCGCCTGAAGGGAGGGTCCAGGCAATGAACCAGATGGCAAGGATCGACACCAGCATGGAAACGCAGATGGCGAATGCCATTCGCGTACTTGCCATGGATGCGGTCGAGGCGGCCAAATCCGGCCATCCCGGCGCCCCCATGGGTATGGCCGATGTCGCAACGGTGCTGTTCAACCGCTTTATCAGGGTAGACCCTGCGGATGACAAATGGCCCGACCGCGACCGTTTCGTGATGTCGGCGGGCCATGGCTCGATGCTGGTCTATGCGATCAGCCACCTGCTTGGCTATGACGACATGGGCATGGACCAGCTGCGCGCCTTTCGCCAGCTTGGCGCACGTACTGCGGGCCACCCCGAATACGGCCATGCAAAAGGGATCGAGACCACGACCGGCCCGCTTGGGCAGGGTATCTCGACCGCTGTCGGCATGGCGCTGGCCGAGCGGATGATGAACGCGCGCTTTGGCAATGATCTGGTCGATCACTGGACCTATGTGATCTGCGGCGATGGCTGCCTGATGGAGGGCATCAGCCACGAGGCCATCGACTTTGCCGGTCATCAGCAACTGGGCCGGCTGATCGTGCTGTGGGACGACAACGGCATCACCATCGACGGCGATACCGATCTGTCGACCTCGACCGATCAGACAGCACGCTTTGCGGCCTCGGGCTGGCATGTCCAGGCCGTTGACGGCCACGACCGCGAGGCGGTGGCCGAGGCGATCGGCAAGGCGCGCGAGGATGCCCGCCCCTCGCTTATCGCCTGCAAGACGGTGATCGGCTTTGGCGCACCGAACAAACAGGGCAGCCATGACGTGCATGGCGCGCCGCTTGGCGCCGAGGAAATCGCCGCCGCCCGTGTCAATCTGGGCTGGCCGCACCCGCCATTTGAGATCCCACAGGATATCCTGACCTCCTGGCGCTCTGTCTCGGCGCGAGGGGCCGAGGCGCGGTCGGCGTGGCTGGAACGGCTGAACGCGTCCCCCGACAAGGCCCGTTTCAACGCCATGCTGGCCGCGCCCGACGCGGTGGCGCTGCGCGATGCCATCCGCAGCCATAGCGCAAAACTGGCCGCCGACCGGCCAGAGGTCGCGACCCGCAAAGCCTCGGAAATGGCACTGGAGGTCGTCAATGCGACGCTGAAAAACACCGTGGGTGGCTCGGCCGATCTGACCGGATCAAACAACACGCGCAGCAAGGGTATGGCGGCGGTGACGCCCACAGACCGGCAAGGCCGCTATATCCATTACGGCATCCGCGAACATGGCATGGCCGCAATCATGAACGGCATCGCCCTGCATGGCGGGTTCCTGCCCTATGGCGGCACCTTCCTTGCCTTCAGCGACTATTCCCGCCCGGCGATCCGGCTGGGGGCGCTGATGGGGGTGCCGGTCGTCCATGTGATGACCCATGACTCGATCGGGCTGGGCGAAGACGGCCCGACCCATCAGCCGGTCGAACATGTCGCGGCGCTACGGGCGATCCCGAACCTGATGGTGTTCCGCCCCGCCGATGCGGTCGAAACCGCCGAAGCGTGGGAAATCGCGCTGACCTCGCCTTCGACCCCTTCGGTCCTGTGCCTGTCGCGCCAGAACCTGCCCGCAGTCCGGCTGGAACCCGGGGATGAGAACCTGACCCGCCAGGGTGCCTATGTCCTGCGCGAAACGACCGGCGCGCGCGATGTGACGCTGATCGCCACCGGGTCCGAGATCGAGATTGCGCTTGGGGCCGCCGATCTGCTGGCCGTGCAGGGGGTCCGCGCCGCCGTAGTCTCGGCCCCGTGTTTCGAACTTTTCGCCGTCCGTCCCGACGCCGAACGCGAAGCGGTCCTTGGCCGCGCCCCGCGCATCGGCATCGAGGCCCAGATCCGTCAGGGCTGGGACGGGCTGATCCTGCGCCCCGGCGACGGGTTTGTCGGCATGACAGGCTTTGGCGCCTCGGCCCCTGCCCCCGCTCTTTACCGGCATTTCGGCATCACCGCCGAACGTGCCGCCGATCTTGCCAACCAGCTTATCCAGGGAGGAAAGTGATGGCTCTCATCACGCTGCGACAGCTTCTGGACCATGCCGCCGAACATGGCTACGGCGTGCCTGCCTTTAACATCAACAACATGGAACAGGGTCTGGCCATCGTCAAAGCCGCGGCCGAGGTCGATGCGCCGGTGATCCTGCAAGCCAGCCGGGGCGCCCGCTCATATGCTGGCGACATCATGCTGCGTCGCATGGTCGAGGCCCTGGCCGAGATGAACCCGACCATTCCGATCTGCCTGCATCAGGATCACGGCAATAACCTTGCCACCTGCATGTCGGCGATCCGTCACGGCTTTACCAGCGTGATGATGGACGGCTCGCTTAAAGAGGACATGAAGACCCCCGCCGATTACGACTATAACGTCGCGGTGACGGCAAAAGTCGCCGAAGCCGCCCATGCCGTCGGCGCCTCGGTCGAGGGGGAGCTGGGTGTCCTGGGCTCGCTTGAAACCGGCGAGGCCGCGGCCGAGGACGGCTCGGGCGCAGAGGGTAAGCTGGATCACAGCCAGCTTCTGACCGATCCCGATCAGGCGGTGGATTTCGTGACCCGCACCCGCTGCGATGCACTGGCCATCGCCTGCGGCACCAGCCACGGAGCCTATAAATTCAGCCGCAAACCTGATGGCGACATCCTTGCCATGCATGTGATCGAGGCGATCCATGAACGCCTGCCCGGCACGCATCTGGTGATGCATGGCTCAAGCTCGGTGCCGCAATATCTGCAGGACCTCATCAACGAGGCCGGTGGCGAGATGCCCCAGACCTACGGCGTCCCGGTCGAAGAGATCGAACGGGGCATCCGCCACGGCGTGCGCAAGGTGAATATCGACACCGATTGCCGCATGGCGATGACGGGTCATTTCCGCAAGATCGCCCGCGAGGCACCGCAGGAATTCGATCCACGCAAGTTCATGATCCCGGCAATGAAAGAGCTGACTGCGCTGTGCCGCGACCGGTTCGAGCGATTTGGCACCGCAGGTCATGCCGGCAGGATCAGGGTCATCCCGATGGACGAGATGGCCAGACGCTACGCGTCGGGGGCGCTGGACCCGGCCATCACCGGCGCACGCGCCGCCTGAAAGGAGGAGTTCCCATGAACGAAATGACCAAGACCGAAATCACCGACAAGAAAAAGCGCTACGCCGCAGGCGTGCTGAAATATGCCCAGATGGGCTATTGGGACGGCGACTACCAGCCCAAGGATACCGATGTGCTGGCGCTGTTTCGCATCACTCCGCAGGAAGGGGTCGACCCGATCGAGGCGGCAGCAGCCGTGGCCGGCGAAAGCTCGACCGCAACCTGGACCGTGGTCTGGACCGACCGGCTGACCGCCTGCGACCAGTATCGCGCCAAAGCCTATAAGGTCGAGCCGGTGCCGGGCACTCCGGGCCAGTATTTCTGCTATGTCGCCTATGACCTGATCCTGTTCGAGGAAGGGTCGATCGCCAACGTGACCGCCTCGATCATCGGCAATGTGTTCAGCTTCAAACCGCTGAAGGCCGCGCGACTGGAGGATATGCGCTTTCCAGTGGCCTATATGAAAACCTTTGCCGGCCCGCCCACCGGCATCGTGGTCGAGCGTGAGCGGCTGGACAAATTTGGCCGCCCCCTCCTTGGCGCGACCACCAAACCCAAGCTGGGGCTTTCGGGCAAGAACTATGGCCGCGTGGTCTATGAGGGTCTCAAGGGCGGGCTGGACTTCATGAAGGATGACGAGAACATCAACTCGCAGCCCTTCATGCATTGGCGCGACCGGTTTCTTTACTGCATGGAGGCGGTGAACAAGGCATCGGCCGCCACCGGCGAGGTCAAGGGGCATTACCTCAACATCACCGCCGGCACGATGGAAGAGATGTACCGCCGCGCCGAACTGGCCAAAGAGCTTGGCTCGGTCATCGTCATGGTCGATCTGATCGTCGGCTGGACGGCCATTCAGTCGATCTCGAACTGGTGCCGGCAGAATGACATGCTGCTGCACATGCACCGCGCCGGCCACGGCACCTATACGCGGCAGAAAAACCACGGCATCAGCTTCCGCGTCATTGCCAAATGGCTGCGCATGGCCGGTGTCGACCACCTGCACGCCGGTACCGCCGTCGGCAAGCTTGAGGGCGATCCCCTGACCGTGCAGGGCTATTACAACGTCTGCCGCGAACTTTATAACGAGGTCGACCTCGCCCGCGGGATCTATTTCGAACAGGACTGGGGCAACCTCAAGAAGGTCATGCCGGTCGCCTCGGGCGGGATACATGCCGGACAGATGCACCAGTTGCTGGATCTGTTCGGCGATGATGTCGTCCTGCAATTCGGCGGCGGCACCATCGGTCACCCGATGGGCATCCAGGCCGGCGCAACGGCAAATCGCGTGGCGCTGGAGGCCATGGTGCTGGCCCGCAACGAAGGCGTGGACCTGAAAAGCGAGGGGCCCGAGGTCCTGCGCCGTGCCGCCAAATGGTGCAAACCGCTGGAGGCCGCCCTGGATACCTGGGGCAACATCACCTTCGACTATACCCCAACCGACAGCTCGGACTTTGTTCCGACCCCGTCCGTCAGCTAAGGGAGACATCCGATGCGTATCACTCAGGGTTGCTTTTCGTTCCTGCCCGATCTGACCGACGAACAGATCAGGGCCCAGGTCGAATATATCCTGTCCCGCGAATGGGCCGTCGGGATCGAATTCACCGACGAACCTCACCCCCGCAATACCTATTGGGAAATGTGGGGCAACCCGATGTTCGACCTGAAGGACGCCAAAGGCGTGATGATGGAGCTGGACGAATGCCGCAAAGCCCATGGTGACAGCTATATCCGCATCAACGCATTTGACAGCACGCGCGGTTGGGAGACGGTGATGATGTCCTTTATCGTCAACCGCCCGGCAAGCGAGCCGAGCTTGCGTACCTGGCGGACCGAAGCCGACGGTCGTCACATCCGCTATACCCAAGAGCTGGTCGGCCGTTGACCGCACTGTTGGCCCGGGGGCTGTCTGCCCCCGGACCCCCGAGGATATTTTTCCACGAAAGAAGAGCTGAAAGATGGATGGGGATGCAGGTGACAAGCTCGCCACGGTCGATCTGAAGGCCGAATATGAAACCTCTGGCGTGCGCGAGATTCTGGATGATCTGGAGCGGGAGCTGATCGGGCTTGCGCCGGTCAAGCAGCGCATTCGTGAAACCGCGGCGCTGTTGCTGGTAGACCGGGCACGGCGCGAGCTGGGGCTTGCACATGAGACCCCGACCCTGCACATGAGCTTTACTGGCAATCCCGGCACCGGCAAGACAACCGTGGCCCTGAAAATGGCGGGGCTGCTGCATCGGCTGGGCTATGTGCGCAAGGGCCATCTGGTCAGCGTGACCCGCGATGATCTGGTCGGACAATATATCGGTCACACCGCACCCAAAACCAAGGAAGTCCTGAAAAAGGCCATGGGCGGCGTCCTGTTCATCGACGAAGCCTATTACCTTTATAAGCCGGATAATGAGCGCGATTACGGGCAGGAGGCGATCGAGATCCTTTTGCAGGTGATGGAAAACAACCGCGACGATCTGGTCGTCATCATGGCCGGTTACGCTGATCGTATGGATCGCTTTTTCGCTGCCAATCCGGGGTTTCGCTCGCGCATCGCCCATCACATCGAGTTTCCCGATTATACCGATGAGGAGCTGGGCCGTATTTCGGCCTCGATGCTGGAAGGTCAGGGCTATGCGTTTGACGAAGGCGGGCGGCAGGCGATGGAGGAATATATCCGTCTGCGCCGCGAGCAGCCGCATTTTGCCAATGCCCGCTCGATCCGCAATGCGTTGGACCGGGCGCGGTTGCGACAGGCGAACCGGCTGTTTTCCGCAGACGGCCCGGTTGATGCCCGCGCCTTATCGACCATCACCGAGGCTGATATCCGCCCAAGCCGCGTGTTTTCCGGCGGACTTGACACAGACGGACACAGAGCAGACGCAGACTGAAATTTCCCTTTATCTGCGGCCGTTTGTCGCGCATGGCACGGGGTTGAAAGGCACCGTCCCGGCCCCATCTGTAAAAATGACGGTGACCGCCGTCGGAGGATGTTTTTCCAGAGGGGGACCAGCGTGAAGCGTTACAGCTGCCATGCCAAAGAAATTCGGGTTGTGACGGCGCTTGGTTTGCCCCGGTCGCAGTATATGCCCTGATCGGGCGGGCGACCGGGGACAGCCAGTCTTTCCCGTTCACCTCGAATTATAAAGGTTCCGACATGCTTCGCTCATTCCTGCCTGCGGTTTGTCCGCAATGCGGGCGGAACGTGCCGCGTGCCGCCGCCGGTCGCTGTCCGTTTTGCCGCACCTCATTCGACGTCCCTCGTCCCGCCTTTCGTCCCCGTTTCGCCCGCCCTGCCGGCGCTGGGCGGGGTGAAGCCGTACAGCGACCGGTGAGGCAGACGCCCTAACCCTTCAGGCCGAGGCGCGGGTGGTGTCATGCGGGGCGATTTCGTCCAGCAGGCGCCGCGCAAGCGCCGGGGCGGCGACGCCCCAGCGCGCAGCCAGCGCCTCGGCCCCGCCCTGCTGCCAGAGTCGCCAGACCTCGGGCGCGGGAACAGAGCCAAACCAGCCGATCCCAGAGGGCGCCCGCACCGTACGCAGCACCTCGCGTTCCGTAAGAAGACCGTTTTCGACCACGATGGCGTTGATGATGGCGGGACATTGGGGAACATCCGAGGCAGGTTCGTCGTCGGGAAAAGCCCGACGAGCAGTCCAGAAGGGTGCATCCTGAAAGCGGGTCTCAGCGCGCAGAAAATCACGGCCGATGCGGGCCTGATGCAGCGCCGTTTCCCGGGCGCGGCTGTCGAGGAAACGACGGCAAAGCTGTCCGGAGCCGGGATGCGCGGCAAGGGTCCGGCGTACGGCGGCAACGGCAAGCGCACTTGAAACCGCCCAGAACTGGCCGTGACCTGACAGCGGGTCCATCGCGGCAAGAGCATCACCGACCCGCAGAAGTGACATATCCGCAAGCGGGGCGGGCAGACGTAGTGCAGCCTCGCGCGCCAGAACCTGACCCAGGGGGGCGGCGGCAAGTACCGGCTCGGCCTTGGAAATGATGCCGTGCAGCCGGTCAGCAGGGCTGCCCTTACCCACCGCATCCAGCAGTGCCTGGGCCCATATCCGACCATCGGGCAGCGCCACCCGCCAGAGCCAGCCTTGGGCGACCGCAGTCAGCCAAACGCCCGGCACCACCGCCTTTGCCTTGACCCAGCCGCTAAGCGCGATGGTCGCCGGACCGCTGGTCCCCGCCGCGGGGGCCTTGCGGCCGCGGGCGTCGATCACCATGGGCGCGGCAATATGCGTGCCGTCCGAAAGCTCGACCCCGCCCGGCGCGGGACGACCGCTGGCCACGATCAGCCGCACGCCCTCGGTCACGGCCATCCGGCGCAGATGCGCGTCCAGCGCACCGCGCAGCACCACATGTTCAGAATTGCTCTCGCTGATCCCGGCCCAGTCCACCTGACGGCGAAGCGGACCGCGGATGGCCGTAAACCCCTCAAGCAACCCCTGCGTGGCAAGCCAATGGTGCAGACGCGGGCTTAGCCCCTCGACGCGCGGGGTCTGGCGGTCGGGGTCGATCAGCAGGACGCTTAGCCCGTCCCGCGCCGCAAGCCAGGCCGAGACAGCGCCCGCCGGTCCACCCCCCAGCACGATCAGATCGGTCCGGCAAACCATCCCTGTCCCCTTGCCGCTGCGATAATGGGCAGTCTGGGGCGGTACAGGGCAGCGATACCTGACATTTGCGGCCAAAATCCCCCGCCGCGACGATGCGCCGCGCCTTTGGCCGGGAATGACAAGAATACTGCCCGCCCACACGCTTTTCTCAACGGCAAAGCAATCGGGCCCCGCCCGGCCAGCCAGAGGAAACCGCCAGATGAAGCCATCGACCCGCAGCGCGTTGCTCTCTTGCGCAGCTATGTTTGCCGCCGCACCCGCCCTTGCGGTCACGGGTGAGGAGGTGATGCAGAACGCGTGCGCCGCCTGCCATGTCCAGAATGAGGACGGCCGCTGGGAACGCATCGACGCCGCCCGCAAGACGCCCGAGGGCTGGGACATGACCGTGACCCGCATGATGCGCAATCACGGTGTCGCGCTGACCCCGGAAGAGCGCACGGCGATCGTGCGCCACCTGTCGGACACGCGCGGCCTGTCGCTGACCGAAACCGCTGAGCGACGCTATATCCTTGAGCGTGAGCCGGTGGCCTGGGACGAAGGCCCGGATACGCAGATGACCCAGACCTGCGGGCGCTGCCATTCCTATGCCCGGGTCGCCCTGCAGCGCCGCACGCCCGAGGACTGGAAGCATCTCGTCAACTTCCACCTCGGCCAGTTCCCGACGCTGGAATATCAGGCGTTGGCGCGCGACCGCGACTGGTGGGGCATCGCACAGGCCGAGATCATCCCTTTCCTTGCCGAGCATTATCCGCTGGGCGAGGCTCCTGCCCCGTTCACCGGAGATGCCTCGGGCGATTATGTGCTTGCCGGACGGCAGCCGGGGCGCGGCGACTATACCGGACGGCTGGTGCTGAAAAAGGCAGGCGAGGATTACGAGGTAACCATGACCCTCGACTTTGCCGATAGCAGCCAAAGCTTTACCGGCACCGGTCGCATCCTTGGCGCTGGCGAATGGCGTGCCACGCTGAGCGATGGCAAAACCGCCATCCGTCAGGTCCTTGCCTTCGAGAACGGACATTTCTCGGGTCGCTGGTATCATGCCGACAGTGACGTGATCGGCGGGCGGCTGGAGGCGGTCAGGGCCGATGCCTCGCCACTGGTTCTGGCGGCAGCACCCGCACGGCTGAAGATCGGTGAAGAAACGCTGGTCCGCGTCGCGGGCACGGGACTTGGCGAGGCGCTGACCCTGCCCGAAGGCGTGACCGGCAGCGTCGAAAGTGCGGCGGATGGCGTCGCGGTGCTGAAGCTGACCGCAAGCGGCGCACCCGGCCCCATCAGCATCGAGCTGGGCGGGCAAAAGGTGGATCTGGTCGCCTATGACCGGCCCGACCGCATCTCGATCACGCCCGAGACGACCATCGCCCGTATCGGCGGCAATGGCGGCCCAATCCCCAAGGTTCCCGCACAATTCGAGGCCTTGGGCTGGCTGAACGGCCCCGATGGTCAGCCTGACACCGGGGATGACATCCCCCTGGGTGCCTTCCCGGCCAGTTGGGCGACCGTCGATTTCGATGCCGAGGCCGAAAAGATGCAGGACGCGAAATTCGCAGGCTCGATCAGCGATACCGGCCTGTTCACACCGGCCGATGCCGGCCCGAACCCCGAGCGGCCGATGCAGACCAACAACGCCGGCAACCTCAAGGTCATCGCCACTGTCGAAACCGAAACCGGCCCGCTAAGCGCCGAGGCGCATCTCTACGCCACGGTCCAGCGTTTCGTTGACGCTCCGATCCGGTGACGCCATGGGAGCGCTGACCCTCATCACTCACAACGCCCATCGGGTCGATGTCGATGGCCATGCCATGCTGATGCATGTGCCGACGACCAGCCTGTTCGAACTCGATGCCGTGGCGCGCGATGTCTATGACCTGTTCCGCCGCGCGCGCGCTGTCGATGCCGAACTGATGCGGGCCGAGCTTGGCCCGCATCACGACCCCGAAACCCTGTCGGAATGCCTGCAAAGCTTTCTCGCGCTGGATATCCTGCGCGATGCCGACGCAGCCGAGACCCCGCGGCCGGTGGTGAAGGTCGAAGAAATTCCACTTTCGACCATCATCCTGAACGTCAACACCGGCTGCAACCTTGCCTGCACATATTGCTACAAAGAGGATCTGACCACCCCGGCCAAGGGCCAGAAAATGGGCTTTGAGACGGCAAGGGCCAGTTTCGAACTGTTGCTGAAACAGGCCCATGCCCGTGACCGGGTGAATGTGGTGTTTTTCGGCGGCGAGCCTTTGTCGAACATGCCGCTGATCCGCGAGGTGGTCGCCTATGCCGAACCTCGCGCGGCCGAGCTTGGCAAAACGGTCGATTTCTCGCTGACCACCAATGCCACCCTGCTGACGCCCGAACTGGTCGACTGGTTCGACGCCCACCGCTTTGCCCTGACGGTCAGCATGGACGGCCCCAAGGCCCTGCATGACGCCAACCGCAAGACGGTGGGTGGCAAGGGCACCTATGACCTGGTGGCACGCAATGTGCGTATGCTTTTGTCACGCTATCGCTCGCGTCCGGTGGGGGTGCGGGTGACGCTGACCCGGGGCGTCACCGATGTGATCGGCATCCATGACCATCTGAAGAACGATCTGGGCTTTCACGAGGTCGGCTTTGGCCCTGCAACATCTGGACCGATCGCGGTCTTCAACCTTGATGCCGAGGCGCTGAAACGTGCTTTCGAGGATATGAAAACTCTTGGCCGCCGCTATGTCGAGGCCGCCTGCAAGGGCGAGAATATCGGCTTTTCCAACATGCATCAGCTGCTGACCGATATCGCGCAGGGCACAAAAAAGGCCGTACCCTGCGGGGCAGGGCTTGGCATGCTTGCCGTGGACAAGGACGGAGAGCTGCATCTTTGCCATCGCTTCGTCGGTTCAAACCAGCCGACCTACGGCAATGTGGAAACCGGCATCGACATCCCCCGGCTGGGCCAGTTCATCGAGACCGCGCAGGATCGCAGCGCCTATGGCTGCAAGACCTGCCGCATCCGCTCGATCTGCGCGGGCGGGTGCTACCATGAAAGCTATGCCCGCCAGGGCGATCCATTTGCCCCGGTCTGGCACTATTGCGACCTGATGCGGGACTGGGTCGATTTCGGCATCGAATCCTATGTCCGCATCATGCAGGCCAACCCGTCATTCTTTCGCAGCCAGCTAGAGCCCCGGATCACCCGGTCCGGCCCAGCAAGGGAGGTTCTTCAATGAAACATCTGACACCTGCCAACGCCAAGGCGAAAGCCTTTGTCGAAGCCGAGGCCGAAGGCCGCGAAGAGGAGGTTGTGGCGATGAACTCGCTTGTCGGCTGTACCACCTCATTCGACCCGGGATGGGAGATCGACGCCTTTGGCGCGGTCTCGAACCTTTGCCAGCCGATGGAGGCCGACCTTTACGGCTGCGCCGACCCCTGCTGGTGGCCCGCACAGGTTGCCGACACGCTGAACACCTATCCGAACTGGAGCGCGGGCGCCGATGACGTGATGCAGGACTGGCGCAAGCTGCAATCGGTGTTCCCGGAAACGAAAGGTTCGTCGTGATGCGCAAAACGCTGCTGTCTCTTGCCTCCGCCGCCGCGCTTATGTCCGGGCCGGCCCTGGCGCATGACTATATCCTGGCCCCGGCGCGACCCGACAAGCTGGTCGTGGTCGATACCGAAAAGATGGCGGTGGAAAAGGTCATCACCATCAAGGACGCCGGCCCGACACCCATGGTGCCAATGGTCGCGCCGGGCGGTCGGATCGCCTATGCGACGATCAACAAGTCTGAAAGTCTGGTCAAGATCGACCTGACGACCGGTGAAACATTGGGCCGCATCGACCTGTCAACGCCGGAAGAGCGGGTGAAAAGCCTTTTTGGTGCGGCGCTTTCCCCTGACGGAAGCACGCTTGCCGTTTACGAAAGCCCGGTCCGGCTAGAGCTGACACATTTCGAGGTCCAGCCTACCCGCGTCGCGCTATACGATGCGGAAACGCTGGAGCGGCGCAAGGTTTTTGAGGCCCCGCGCCAGATCACCATGCTGGCCTGGGCCCGCGACGGTTCGAAACTGTACGGTCTTGGCCGCGACATGCATGTCATGGACCCCGAGGCCGGAAAGCTTGTCGAAAGCCTGCCGATCCAGGGGTGGGAGCCGGACAGCTATACCCAGCCCGACGTGCTTGCCGTCTGGAACCAGTATGAAAGCTCGGGCGTGATGGCGACGCCTTTCTACACCGCGCGCAAGGATATCGACCCCTCCGACCCCAGCGCCTATCGCACCGGCCTTTTGACCATGGACCTTGAAACCGGTGAGATGGCGATGCGCGAGGTGCGTATCATGGACGTGTTCTATTTCTCGACCGCTGTGAATCCGGCCAGGAACCGCGCCTTTGGCACCTATAACGTCCTTGAAAGCTTTGATCTGGAAAAGAACGTCTCGCTACGGCGGGTAGCCCTGCCGCACAGCTATTACTCGGTGAACGTCTCGACCGATGGCAAGACGGTCTGGCTTGGCGGTGCGCTTGGCGATCTGGCGGCCTATGACGCCGACACGCTGGAGAAAAAGGGCCAGATCGACCTGCCCGGCAATGCCTCGATGTCGCTGGCCTCGGTGCGGCTTTTCACGCGGGACGACTGAAATGCTGCGGGTGGGGGTGATCGACAGCGGCCCCGGCCCCAAAGATCGCCTGGGTGATGCCCGCGCATTTATGGCTGACGGCTCGGCCGTCGCGGCCCGGCCTGACCGGCTGGGCCACGGCACCGCCGTCGCCGCAATGATCCGCCGCGCCTGTCCGGGCGCGGCGATTATTCATGCACAGGTCTTCGACGACCGCCCCGTGACCAGCGCATTCCGCGTCGCCGCAGCACTGCGCTGGTTTGCCGCCATGGGCGACGTCCGCCCCGAGGTGATCTGCATGAGCCTGGGCCTTGCCGCCAACCGCACCCCGCTGCGTCTGGCCTGCGAGGCACTGGTCACCTCGGGCGCGGTCCTTGTCGCTGCCTACCCGGCCCGGGGCGCACCATGTTATCCCGCCGCCTATCCGGGGGTCATTGCCGCAACCGGGGACGCGCGCTGCGGATGGGGGGATCTGTCGCAACTGGGGCCTGCACTGTTCGGCGCATGGTGCAATTCACCTGAACACGCCCCGCCCGGCATGGGTGGCGCAAGCCTTGGCGCGGCCCGCGTCGCGGGGCATCTGGCGGCAATCATGGCCGAAACCGGACGGCTGGACGGGGCAAAGGCCACCGCCGCGCTGGCCGCACGCGCCATCCATCACGGTCCAGAGCAAAGACGTAATCATGGATAGGCTTGCCGCCCGCCTTGCCCGGATGATCTTTGGCGCCGAGGCGGCTGGCTGGCTCGCCCCCGTCATGGCGCGGGCGCTGCCCTTGGGGATGGTCGTGCTGTTGGCATCACTGCTGGCGGCCGCCCTTGGGCTGGCAATGCCGATGCTGACCCGGCAGGTGATCGACGCCGGAATCATGGCCCGGGACATGCAGGCGCTGATTTTCTGGGCCGGTCTTTCCTTTGCGCTGGGTCTGGGTGCGGTGGGCTTTGGGATAGCAAATTCCATGCTGCATCTGCGTGCCTCGGCCCATATGCTGGCCCACCTGCGCGGACGCATGTTCTCGGCAGCCCTTGCCCGCGATCCCGCCCGTGCCGAGTTGCCCCTGGGCGAGGCGATGGCGCGGCTGGACGGAGATTGCGCAGAAATTCAAAGCTTTGCCTTTGACACCGGATTGGTCGCTGTCGGGGCGCTGTTCCGTCTGGCCGGGGGGCTGGGCCTGATGATCGCGCTGGATTGGCGCATGGCGATGCTGCCGCTGCTCGCCGCACCATTCGAGCTGTGGTTTCTGTCCCGCGCCCGCCCCCGGACCCGCACATTGGCCGAGATGGTGCGCAACCAGCGCGGCGCACTCTCCACACAGATGGCCGAGACGCTGGCGGCACGGGCGACGCTGCGCGGCCTCAATGCGCTGGATCAGCGTGAAAAGAGCTTTGGCATGGCGCAGCAGGAACAGATCGCCGCACTGACCCGCCAGCGTCTGTGGTCCGAAACCGTGGGTGCCGTCAGCCAGACCATCACCGCGCTTTTGCGCGGTACGATCCTGCTGGCCGGTGGCTGGCAGGTGGTGCGCGGCAACTGGCAGATCGGCACTCTGGTCGCGTTTCTCGCCTATGCCGGGATGATGTCGGGGCCGCTACGCAACCTGCTGGGCCTTTATCACGCGCAAGCCCGCGCAAGGGTCGCAGCCGACCGGTTGGGGGCGGTGATCAGCTCTGCCCGCCCCGACACGGGTGCCGCACCACCGCCGGGGCCCCTGACCATCACCTTGCGCGATGCCCGTGCCGAAGGCGCGGCCCATTATCCGGTAACCGCCGAAATCCTGCCCGGTCAGCGCGTGCTGCTGGACGGTCCATCAGGCATCGGTAAATCTCGCCTCATGGCCACGCTGACCCGCGACGCACCGCTGGCCGAGGGCTATGCCCTTCTTTCAGGGGCTACGGTCAGCCATCTGCGCCCCGGAGCCCTTTGCGCCCGCATCACCCACCTGGCGCAGCGTCCGGCGATTTTGCGCGGCACACTGGCGCAGAACCTGCGCCTTGCCGTGCCGGATGCCGACGATCAGGCGCTGTGGCGGGCGCTGGCAGATGCGGATCTGACCAGCTGGGCACTGGAAAGGCTGGGGCTGGCCACCCCGATTGCCGAAACCGGGGCCGATCTTTCGGGCGGGTTGCGCCAGCGCATCGCCATCGCCCGCGCCCTTTTGCGGCCGGCCGATATCCTGATCTTTGACGAAGCTTTTTCCGAGATCGACGATGCTGCCTGCAGGCGTATCCTTGCCGCGATCGAGGCGCGGCATAACAAAACCACGCGCATCTTTATCGCCCATAGCGGTCCAGCGCGCGAGGGAGAGTTCGATCAGCGGATCACGCTGGTTTCCTCGGCCCCCATCTTTCTGATCTCACGCGGCGAGACGCCATACCAGCGCGAAAATGCCCGTGAAAAGGCGGTCTGATCAGAATAGCCAAGCTGCAAGGCGATCTCGCCAAACAGCCGCTCACTGCGCACCACCAATGCAAAGCCATGGATGCGGCGGCATTCTTCAAGGATCTGGTGGAACGGCTGCCCCTCGGCCGCCAGCGCCCGCCGCAGCGAACGCTCGGACATGCCCAGTTCGGCAGCGACCTGTCGCTGATTGACCATACCGCGATCCATGCGGCCAAGGATCAGCTGATGCACCCTTTGCACAACCGGGGTCTGGCGGCGCAGATCCAGCAAGGCCCCCTCCATGTGGCGGGCCATCACTGCTGCGTCTTCCTGGGGCGGAAAGCGCGGCACGTTGCCCAGCACACGGGCCGAAAAGATGATCCGGTTCTCATCCTCGCCAAAGCGGGGGGTTCGGCCCAGATAGCGGGCAAGCGTACGTGGATCGCGGTCCGGCGCATGTTCAAAGCATAGATCCCGGATCGCCTCGCGGGGGACGCCATAGCGGTCGCAGATGCCGCGGATCAGACCAAGCGTCAGTTCACTGTCGCCGCGGCGCGGCCAGATACGCGGATCAAGAACACGGTAGCAGATCTGCGCCTCATCCCCGTTCACCTCGAACGAGACGTCACTGTTTGATTGCAGCAAGGGAAAGCCCCGGGCAAAGCTGCGCAGCGCCTCACCAAGGGTGCGGCGGGCCGCGACCGCACTGCCCAGAATGCCAAGGCTGCCCAGATCGACCCTTTCGCCCAGACGCCACCAGTAAAGCCCGTCGGGACTGGAGGCGCGATCCTGTTCCAGACGGCTGACAAAGTTTTCCAGCGGCATCTGGGGATCGGGCGCCGCCTGAACGGGCTCGGCCTCGCCCCCCAGCAGCATTGATGCGATGGCTCCGCGAATCCATGACATCTGCATGGCATTTCCCGTGGCTGCGCCGGCTGGTGCTGTTTCGCGCCTTGCCCCGGCTATTTCCCTGTTGCGACAAACTGTAGCACATCAAGCCGGCGATCCCCAACGCGACCGTTAATCAGGCCCATAAGCCCCTAAGTTGCCAGAAAACCGTTAAGAAACTGTCGCTTTCACCGGATTTTCGCGGAAAGGTCGATTTGGCATTTCCGGCCAGATTTCACGCAAACCCGCCTGCGGGGCGCGGATTGGCCGGATATGGCAAGAATCGCCTGGCCCCCCTGTCCCAGAGTATCGCAACGCTTCTGGGAGGAAGACATGACGGAATACCGACTGCTGATCGACGGCAAGCTGGTCAAGGGTGACATGACCATGCCAGTCATCAACCCCGCCAATGAACAGGTTCTGGCCGAGGCGCCGCGTGCCTCGCAGGCACAGCTTGACGCGGCGGTCTCGGCGGCCAAGGCCGCCTTTCCCGGCTGGGCCGCCCGCCCGATCGGGGAACGCCGCGCCCTGATCCTGACCATTGCCGACCGGCTGGAGGCGCAGGCCGATGCCTTTGCCCGGCTGCTGACACAGGAACAGGGCAAGCCCTTGCCCGAGGCGCAGGCCGAGATCCTGTACACCTGCGCCTTCATCCGCCATCTGGCAGGCTATGATCTGCCGGTAAAGGTGATCGAGGATAACCACAGCCGCCTGGTGCGCCAGTTCCGCAAGCCTCTGGGCGTCGTCGGTGCGATCATCCCGTGGAATTTCCCTGTGCTGATCGTGGCCTTCAAGCTGCCGCTGGCGCTGCTGGCTGGCAATACCCTGGTCGTAAAACCTGCCCCGACGACGCCACTGACAACGCTGAAACTGGGCGAGATCATGGCCGAGGTCCTGCCCGCAGGCGTCGTCAATATCATCACCGATCAGAACGACCTTGGCCCGGCGCTGACCACCCACCCCGATGTGGCCAAGATCTCGTTCACCGGCTCGACCGCGACGGGACAAAAGATCATGGCCAGCGCCGCCTCGACCATCAAGCGGCTGACCCTTGAGCTGGGTGGCAATGACGCGGCTATCGTGCTGCCGGGTGCCGACCCTGCCAAGGTCGCACCGGGTCTGTTCGCAGGGGCGTTTATGAATGCCGGTCAGGTCTGTCTGGCGATCAAGCGCGCCTATGTCCACGACTCTGTCTACGAAGAGGTCTGCGCGCGTCTGGCCGAACTGGCCGAGGCCGCCGTGGTCGGAGACGGGCTTGAGCAAGGCACCACCATCGGCCCGCTGCAAAACCGCATGCAATATGAAAAGGTCAAAGGCTTCCTTGACTCGGCGCGCGCTGATGGCCGCATCATCGCCGGGGGTACCCTGCCCGAGGGGCCGGGCTATTTTATCCGCCCGACCATCGTTGCCGACGTCAGGGACGGTGACCAGATCGTCGATGAGGAACAGTTCGGCCCGATCCTGCCGGTGATCCGCTTTGACGATGTGGAATCGGCAGTGGCAAGCGCGAACCGGCTTGAGCTTGGCCTCGGCGGCTCGGTCTGGGGCGAGGATCGCGATCTGGCGCGCAGCATCGCCGAACGCATCGAAAGCGGCACTGTCTGGGTCAACAAACATCTGGATTTCGGGCCAAACATCCCCTTTGGCGGGGCCAAGCAATCAGGCCTCGGTGTCGAATTCGCTGAGGAAGGGCTGGCCGAGTTCACCCAGATCCGCATCCTGAACGAGGCGCGCTGATCGCCCCCGGGGTCCGGTCCCGTCTCAACCGGCAAGATCGGACCCGTTCCGGCGTTGCGGGGTGGCAAAGCTTTTGCGAAACCAGTCCTGTAGCAGCAGCTTGTCATAGACAAAGCGCCTGCTGCTGTTATGGCCGCGCGGGTCCGACAGATAATTCATGTCGGTCAGCCGCTCTTCGCCCGTCCGGATGGTCACACCATCCTGCATCAGCCGATAGCGCAAATGGATGCGTGGCGGGGTCACGTCGCGCAAAAAGCGCACATCACCGAACCCCGTGCGCCAAGGCTCGAACTCACCGGCAAGGTCGATGTCGAGTATCTCGATCACAAGGCTTTGACCGGGCGGCAGGTAGCGGGTGCCAAGCTCGGCGAACCAGCGGTCGAACTCTGCCAAGGCCGAGGTCCGGCTGCGTTCACGATGAAGTTCGCGGTCGCGGAACCGCTCGGGCGTTATGTAGGTGACGGCGACGCGCCCCGGGTCGGGCGCGACCGGTGCGGCAATGACACCCGGCGCCACAAGCGTCAGAGACAGTGACAGGCAGATGGTCCTGAGCATGGTCTTGCCTTTCGCATAACCAACCCCTGTCCAAACATATGGGCGGGTCGCACGAAAAGTCAAAGCTGGCCGTCAGGCCCGTGCATCCTCAAGCATCATCTGCGCCGCCTTTTCCGCGATCATCATCACCGGAGCGTTGGTATTGCCGCTGGTGATCGTCGGCATGATCGAGGCATCGGCGACACGCAACCGTCCAAGCCCCCGCATCCGCAGACGCGGATCAACCACAGCCGCGTCGTCCGGGCCCATGCGGCAGGTGCCGACCGGGTGAAAGATCGTCGTGCCGATATCGCCCGCAGCCTTGATCAGATCCTCATCGCTTTGCAGGGCGGAGCCGGGCAGATATTCCTCGGCCCCGTAGCGGCTGAAGGCTGGTTGCGAGGCAATGTTACGGGTCAGGCGGATGGCACGCATTGCCACCTCGCGGTCGCCCTCGGTCGCCAGATAATTCGGCTGGATGGCTGGATGGGCGCGGAAATCCGGCCCGGTGACATGGACCGATCCCCGGCTTTCGGGCCGCAGGTTGCAGACCGATGCGGTCATGGCCGGGAATGGATGCACCGGGTCCCCGAATTTATCGAGGCTGACGGGCTGGACGTGGAATTCCAGATCCGGGGTCGCCTTGTCAGGCCCCGAACGGGTAAAGATGCCCAGCTGGCTGGGCGCCATAGACATCGGCCCCGAGCGTTTCAGCAGGTATTCCAGCCCGATCGCCGCCTTGCCCAACAGATGCGAGGCCTTTTCGTTCAGCGTCGGCACGCCTTGCACCTTATAGACCATGCGCAATTGCAGGTGGTCCTGCAGGTTCTCACCCAAAGCCGGAACCTCGATCTGCGTGTCGATCCCGGCGGCTTGCAAGACATCGCCGCGCCCGACACCGGAATGTTCAAGGATCTGGACCGAGCCGATGGCCCCCGCCGCCAGCACCGTTTCACGCGCCGCACGGACCTCGCGCCGCTGGCCCTGATGGTGAAAGAGAACTCCGGTGACCTCTCCCGCCTCGATCACAAGCTTTTCGACCTCGGCCCCGGTCAGGATGCGCAGGTTCGGGCGGTTGCGTACCGGACGCAGGAAGGCCTTGGCCGCACTCCACCGCCAGCCTTTGCGCTGGGTCACGTCGAAATAGCCGCCGCCCTCATTATTGCCGCGGTTGAAATCCTCGGTGTGAGGGATGCCTGCCTGTTCGGCCGCCTCCATAAAGGCGTCAAGCACCGCCCAGCGAACCCGTGCCGTCTCGATCCGCAGTTCACCGCCCGCGCCATGCATCTCGTCGCCACCGCGATAATGATCCTCTTGCGCCTTGAACAGCGGCAGGACATCGTCCCAGCCCCAGCCGGCGCAGCCAAGCTGGCGCCAATGGTCGTAATCGGCCGCCTGCCCGCGCATGTAGATCATGCCGTTGATCGACGAACAGCCGCCCAGCACCCGCCCGCGCGGATATAGCAGCGCCCGCCCGTTCAGCCCCGGCTCGGGCAGGGTGCGAAACCCCCAGTCGGTGCGCGGATTGCCGATGCAGTACAGATAGCCCACCGGGATATGGATCCAGTGGTAATTGTCGCGCCCCCCTGCCTCAAGCAGCAGCACCCGGTTACGCGGGTCGGCGCTAAGGCGATTGGCCAGCACGCAACCGGCGCTGCCCGCGCCGATCACGATATAGTCGTAGCTTTCCATCGGATACTCCATGCCTGACCCCCGCATCAGCGCGGGCCTTGCCGTCAATTTTCGGTTCGGAAGCCGAGCATCTTGCCAAGTTTCGTGGCGCAGAACTCGCCCACGATGCCCCTGCGGAACAAAAGCACGCAGACCATAAAGACCAGCCCGGTGATGATGGTGACCGGGAAATCCGACGTGGCGAGCACGTTTTGCAGCGTCACCACCAGCCCCGAGCCGACAATCGGCCCAAACAGCGTGCCGATACCGCCCAAAAGCGTCATCAGGATCACCTCGCCCGACATCTGCCAGGTCACATCGGTCAGCGTGGCGAACTGAAAGATCAGCGCCTTGACCCCACCCGCAAGCCCCGCCAGCGCCGCCGACATGACAAAGGCGCCAAGCTTGTAGTGCTGGACCGAATAGCCAAGCGAGATCGCGCGGCTTTCATTCTCGCGGATCGACTTCAGGATCATGCCAAAGGGCGAGTTCACAAAGCGCCAGATGATCAGCAGCCCGATCACAAAGACCGCAAGGACAAAGTAATACATGTTCAGCGGCTGGTTCAGGTCGATGACGCCGAACAGATGGCCGCGCGGCACCGACTGGATCCCGTCCTCACCATGGGTAAAGGGCGCTTGCAGGCAGAAGAAAAAGAACATCTGCGACAGCGCCAGCGTGATCATGGCGAAATAGATCCCCTGACGGCGGATGGCGATGGCGCCCATCACCAGCCCCAGCGCCGCCGCGCCAAGCACGCCCAGCAGGATGCCCGCCTCGGGCGACCAGCCCCAGACCTTGACCGCATGGGCGGTGAAATAGGCGGCGCCCCCGAAAAAGGCCGCGTGGCCGAAGGACAAAAGCCCGGTATAGCCCAGGAGCAGGTTGAACGCCGAGGCGAACAGCGCAAAGGCCAGCAGCTTCATCAGGAAGATCGGATAAAGAAACAGCGGCGCCGCCAAAAGGGCGGCCAGCGCGATCACCAGCAGCACCAGCCGCACCTGCCCGGCGCGGGGGTGGGCTGCGACCTGTTCGGTCGCGATGGGTTCGGATTTAGCGGCCATGTCAGGCATCCTTTCCGAAAAGGCCCGCAGGCCGCAGGATCAGCACGATAGCCATGATGACAAAGATCACGATATTCGAGGCTTCGGGGTAAAAGACCTTGGTCAGCCCCTCGACCACGCCCAGAAGATAGCCGGTGACGATGGCGCCCAGGATCGAACCCATGCCGCCGACCACCACTACGGCAAAGACGATGATGATGAGGTTTGACCCCATGAGCGGCGAGACCTGATAGACAGGCGCTGCCAGCACCCCGGCAAAGCCCGCAAGCCCCGCGCCAAGCGCATATGTCAGCGTCAAAAGCAGCGGCACGTTCACGCCAAATGCCTGCACCAGCACCGGGTTTTCCGTCGCTGCGCGCAGATAGGCGCCCAGCCGGGTCCGCTCGATCAGCAGCCATACCCCAAGACAGACGGCCAGCGAGGCGATGACCACCCAGCCGCGATAGACGGGCAGGAACATGAAGCCAAGGTTCACCGCTCCGGTCAGTTGCGACGGCGGCGCATAGGGCTTGCCCGAGGCACCAAAGAACCAGCGGAAGGTCCCCTCGATCGCCAGCGCAAGGCCAAAGGTGAAAAGCAGCCCGTACAGCGGATCAAGCCGGTAAAGCCGCGACAGCATGGTCTTTTCCACCAGCGCCGCGAACAGCCCGACGATCAGCGGCGCAAGGATCAGCGCCAGCCAGTAGTTGATACCGCCCACCGTCAACAGCAGCAGCGCGACAAAGGCGCCCAGCATGTATTGCGCGCCATGGGCAAAGTTGATGACCCGCAAAAGGCCAAAGATCACCGCCAGCCCCAGCGAAAGAAGCGCATAGAAGCTGCCGTTGATCAGCCCGACCAGCAACTGCCCCATCAGGGCCTGCACGGGCACGCCAAAGATCATGGTCATGTCATACCCCCAGTTCCCGATGCAGCATGTCCATCTGCGCCGGCAGCCCGGCGACCGGGAATTCCGCCGTCATCCGGCCGTGGTCCATCAGATAGAAACGGTCGGCGACCCTGGCGGCAAAGCGAAAGTTCTGCTCGACCAGCACCACGGTCATGCCCCGGCTCTTGAGTTTTTTCAGCACCTCGCCAATGGCGTCGATGATGACCGGGGCAAGGCCCTCGGTCGGCTCGTCCAGCAGCAGGCAGCGCGCGCCGGTGCGCAGGATGCGCGCCATGGCCAGCATCTGTTGCTCACCCCCCGACAGCTTGGTGCCCTGACTGTTGCGCCTTTCGCGCAGGTTCGGGAAAAGCTCGTAGATCTCATCGACCGACATGCCGCCTTCGGCCACTTTGGGGGGCAGCATCAGGTTTTCCTCGACCGAGAGGCTGGCAAAGATGCCGCGTTCTTCGGGGACAAAGCCCAGCCCGGCGCGGGCCGTGTGATGCAGGGGCACCCCCATCATGTCGCGGCCGGCGAATTCGATCCGCCCGGTCCGTTTGCGCAAGATCCCCATGATCGTGCGCAGGGTGGTGGTCTTGCCCATGCCGTTACGGCCAAGAATGCAGACCGTCTCGCCCTCGGCGACGGTCATGTTCACGCCGTGCAGGACATGGCTTTCGCCATACCAGGCCTGCAGGTCGCCAACGTTCAGAAGCGGCGCGCTCATGCTTCGGACCCCATATAGGCGGTGCGCACGCGCGGATCGGCCGAGACGGTGGCGTAATCGCCCGTCGCAATGATCTCGCCCCGTTGCAGCACGGTGACGTGGTGACAGATATCGGCCACGACGCTGAGGTTGTGTTCGACCATCAGCACGGCGCGTTCGCTGGCGACGTCGCGGATGATATCGGCGACCATGGCGACGTCCTCTTGCCCCATGCCGGCCATCGGCTCGTCCAGCAGCAGGACGGCGGGGTCAAGCGCCAGCGTCGTCGCGATTTCAAGCACGCGCTTGCGGCCATAGGACAGATCCGCCGCCCGATAATCGCGCCAGCGCGACAGGCCCAGCTTTTCGATCAGTTCATCGGCGCGCGCATCAAGCCGGTCAAGCGAGGATAGCGGCAGCCAGAACTGCGTCGCCAGCCCTGCCGGGCGCTGCAGCGCAACCTTGACGTTTTCACGCACGGTCAGATGCGGAAAGATTGCCGAGATCTGGAACGAGCGGACCAGCCCCATCCGCGCCACCTTGTCGGGGCGGGTATGGGTGATGTCCTGATCAAGCAATGTGATCTGCCCCCGCGTCGGTTGCAGGAACTTGGTCAGCAGGTTGAAGACTGTCGTCTTGCCTGCCCCGTTCGGCCCGATCAGGGCGTGGATACGGCTGTGATGGACATCAAGATCGACGCCATTCACCGCCGTGAAACCCGAGAAATCCTTGCCAAGGCCACGGGCGGAAAGAACCACCCGCGGCCCGGCCTGCGTTGCCACAGACAATGCCATCACTTGACCAGCGGACAGCCGCTTTCGGCGGGATTAAGGAAAGCCTCGTCCCCCGGGATAGTGGCAAGGACGTTATAGTAATCCCAGTCCTCTTTCACATCGCCCGGCGCCTTGACCTCCATCAGGTAGACGTCCTTGATCAGCCGCCCGTTCGGCCCGACCTTGCCGTTCTGGGCAAAGACGTCGTTCACCGGCATTTCGTGCAGCTTGGCGGCGACCGCCCCGGTTTCGTCGGTACCAGCTTCCTGGATCGCCTTCAGGTACTGGGTCACGGCCGAATAGGTGCCGGCGTGAACCATGTTCGGCATGACGCCGGTACGCTCTTTGAAGCGTTCACCGAATTCGCGCGATTCCGGAGTGCGGTTCCAGTAAAAGCTTTCGGTCAGGGTCAGCCCCTGCGCGGCGTCCAGCCCGATGCCATGAACCTCGGCCAGCGTGAACAGCAGCGCGGCAAGGCGCTGACCGCCCGCAGTGATGCCGAATTCAGCCGCCTGTTTGATGGCGTTCTGGGTGTCCATACCGGCATTCGCAAGGCCGATGACCTTGGCACCCGAGGACTGCGCCTGCAACAGGAAGGACGAGTAATCCGTCGTCGCCAGCGGGTGACGCACCGCACCGACGACCGTGCCGCCCTGCGATTTGACGAAATTGCCGGTCTGCTCTTCCAGCGAATAGCCAAAGGCATAGTCGGCGGTCAGAAAGAACCAGCTGTCCCCGCCCGCCTTCACCAGCGCACCGCCGGTGCCGACGGCCAGCGCATGGGTGTCATAGGCCCAGTGGAAACCATAGGGGGTACATTGCGGGCCGGTCAGCTCGGTCGTGGCTGCGCCGGTGTTGATGGTGATCTTTTTCTTTTCCTGGCTCAGCGCCTGCACCGCCAGACCGACCGAAGAGGTCGTCAGCTCCATGATCGCATCGACCTTTTCGGTATCATACCACTGGCGCGCAATGTTCGAGGCGATGTCGGGCTTGTTCTGGTGGTCGGCGGTGACAACCTCGATCGAGGCATCAAGCACCTTGCCGCCGAAATCCTCGACCGCCATCTTGGCGGCCTCATAGGAATATTTGCCGCCAAAGTCGGCATAGACCCCGGACTGGTCGTTCAGGATCCCGATCTTGACCACGCCGTCCGAAACCTCGGCAACGGCAGGCGCGGCAATAAGGCCGACCGCGGCGGTCGACAGCAAAAACTTACGCATCATTTCCTCCCAAAGGCGCATCCCTTCAACCGGGAATGCTGTCCCATTACAGTCGAGGGCGACTCCATCCCCACCCTCTTGCACAGAACGATGCCGAGAATTCGGTTTTGACACAAGTGTTCAGAGAGGTTTAATTACTTACAGGACCTGTGCATTTATGAACAAATGGCAAATCTGAGCTGGGATGACCTGCAATTCTTTCTGGCGGTGGTACGCGATGGACAGCTCTCACGCGCCGCACGCTCGCTCGGAACCTCGCATGTTACCGTCTCGCGCCGCATCGACCGGCTGGAACAGGCACTGAATACCCGCCTGTTCGAACGCAATCCGCGCGGCTATGAGCCGACCCCGGCGGGTCAGCGCCTGATCGAGGCGGCCGAGCGCATGGAAGAGGCCGCAGGGCTGATCCCGCTGGACCAGCGCAGCGCGCCCGGTCAGCCCCGTCCGCTGCGGCTGGCCATGCCCGAGGGGTTCAGCAGTCTGTTTTCCACGCACCTTCTGCCCGATTTCATCGCCCGCTTTCCGCTGATCTCGCCCGAATTGATCGCCATGCCTCAGGTGCTGTCGCTATCGCGGCGCGAGGCGGATATCTCGATCACGCTGGACCCGGTGACAAGCGGCCCTTATCGGTCCGAACGGCTGGCCGATTACACGCTGCACCTTTACGCGACTCGCGAACATCTCAAAAGCCTGCCGCCAATCAACAGCCCCGAAGATCTGCGCCAGATGCGCTTTATCGGCTATATCGAAGAGATGATCTTTGCCCCCGGCCTGGACTATCTGGGCGAAGTTCATCCCTCGATCCGGGCAAGCGTTAAAAGTTCCAGCATATTCAACCAACTGTCGGCGGTTCGTAATGGGCTAGGCATCGGAATTCTGCCTTGGTATGTGGCAGCGAAATACCCCGAGCTGCAGATCGTGCTGCCCGATCAGGTACGGCTGACGCGTACCTATTGGCTGACCTGTCATCGAGATATGCGGGTCACGCAATGGGTGCGCGCGGTGATCGGCTTTCTGTCCCAGAGGCTGGCCGAACGCGGTCACCTGCTGTCGCGCCCGATCGGCCATCCCGGACCGGGCTGACGCTTTAGCCGCGCCCCCAGCCGGAAACGCCCAGTTCAGCCCGGTATTTCGCCACTGTCCGACGCGACAAGGTAACGCCCTGCCCCATAAGTGCCTGCGTCAGCGCCGCGTCCGAGATCCGCTGACCTGCCGGCCATTCCGCGATCAGCCCGCGCAGTGCCGCCAATGCCGCCTCGCGCCCAATGCCCGGGTTTCGCGGGCTGGCAGGTGCCAAAAGCAACCTGCGCAAAGGCACGGTACCGCGCGGACTGCGCATGGCCACCCCGGCGACCGCCCTGCTGATCGTGCTTTTTGCCAGCCCCAGCCGCGCGGCCAGATCAGACAGGGTCAGCGGCCGTAACGCCCCCTCTCCGCGTAGCCATCCCGCCTGAACCTCGGCCATGGCCGAGGCGATGCGCAACAGGCTTGCCCCCCGTGCCTGACACGCTGAAACCAGCGCGCGGGCCAGGGCCGTGTCCCCAGCCCTCCCCTCTGGACGCAGGCCAAGGGCGGGGGCATCAAGCGGTCGGACACCGCCGTCGGGGGTCCACTCCAGCTCGGGCGGCGCAGCGGGGACTGCGCCCTCAGCCAGCGGATAGGGCGACAGGGCGCGCAGATCGGCAAGCATTCCTGCCGCATCCTCACCATCGCATCCGCAATGGGCCTGAATTGCTGCCAGATCGCCTGCGGCGGCAAGGTCCAGCCGCCCAAGCAGCCGCTCGATCATCGGGTCCAGTCGCCCGCGCGCCCGCAGTTGCAACCGCAGACTTTCCGCCAGATCGCGGGCAAAGACGCCGGGCGGCTCAAGCCCCTGCAATACCGGCAAAAGCGCCTCGATCCGCGCATCCGGCACATCCAGCCAGCCTGCAATTTCGGGCAGGGGATCAACCAGCCAGCCGTGATCATCAAGGCAATGGACCAAAGCGCGGGCAAGCCCGGCATCCGCCCCGGAAAGGCGCAACAGGCCGATCTGATCCGTCAGCGCCTGTCGGGGGGACAGTGCATCCGCCGCCTCGATCAGCTCAAGACAAGGGTTGCGCGCCGCCTCCATCCGCAATCTGCGGCGCAGGCGCGCGCCGTCCATGCGCAACAAATCAAGCGACAGCCGCATCTGTTGGCTTAACGCAAGGCCGCGGATCTGGCGCTGTTCCTGACTTTGCATCCTGCCCTTTCTGTCCCGACCTGTTGCGCCACAGTGTTGCACCGCCTTGCAACACCTGCCCACGGAAATCCCAGCAAAACTGGCCTGCCGAATTTGGCACCGGCGTTGCTTGCATGATGGGCAGGGAGGACGAACATGGTCAAGGTCGGCATCATCGCCAATCCGGTTTCTGCCCGTGACATCCGGCGGGTGATCTCTCATGCAGGGAACCTGCCCATCAACGATCGGGCCAACATCGTGCTGCGCATGATGGCCGGACTGGCTGCAACCGGCGTTGATGAGGTTGTCGCCATGCCCGAACATGGCGGCATCCGCTTTCATCTGGAACGCAGCATCCAGCGCGAACAGCGCCTTGGACAGGGGGTTTTCCCCCGCCTGCGCTATCTCGACATGCCCGTTACCGCCACGCCCGAGGATAGCGCCCGCGCCGCCCGGATGATGGCTGCGGAAGGTGTCGCGGCTATCGTGGTGCTGGGCGGCGACGGCACCAACCGGGTGGTGGTCGGCGCCTGCGGCGATGTGCCTGTGGCGGGGGTCTCGACCGGGACCAACAATGCCTTTCCCGAACTGCGCGAGCCGACGATCACTGGCCTCGCAGTCGGGTTATTCGCCTCGGGACAGGTGCCGGGCGACGTGGCGCTAAGGGCGAACAAATGGCTTGAGGTGACGCTTGGCACCCGGCGAGAGATCGCGCTTGTCGATGTCGCTGTCGTCGAGGACCGCTATACCGGCGCTCGCGCGATCTGGAAAACCGCCGGTTTCCGCGATCTCTTCGTGACTTTCGGCCTGCCGCAGGCGATCGGCATGTCAGCCATCGCGGGGCTTTGCGACCCGGTGGACCGCGATGCGCCCGAGGGGCGGCACATCCGCCTGGCGGCCGACGCGCCACGCCAACTGACGGCACCGATTGCGCCGGGGCTGATCGACCGTGTCGGCATTTCCGAGGTCACGCGGATGACCCCGGGTGAGACGCACCGGCCCTCGATCCAAGCCGGCACCCTGGCCTTTGACGGAGAGCGCGAGCTGACCTTTGACGAAGGCGACCAGGTCGGGGTGCGACTGATCCCCGATGCCTTCCGCACAATCAATGTGCCCGCCTGCATGGCCCGTGCCGCGCAGGCCGGACTGTTTATCCGCAATCCAGACTGAACCGGACAAGGGAGGAGTTCATGTCCAATCCGTTTCCCCTACCCAAGGAACGGCTGCTCGAAGCCTATCGCAAGATGCGCACCATCCGCGATTTCGAAGAGCGGCTGCATGTCGATTTCGCCCGTGGCGAGATCCCGGGCTTTGTCCACCTTTACGCCGGCGAAGAGGCGACGGCAGTGGGCATCATGATGCATCTGCACGACCGCGACCGCATCGCTTCGACCCATCGCGGCCATGGCCATTGCATCGCCAAGGGCGTCGATGTGAAGGCGATGATGGCCGAGATCTATGGCAAGGCGACCGGCTGTTGCGCGGGCAAGGGTGGCTCAATGCATATCGCCGATCTGTCGCTGGGCATGATGGGTGCGAACGGCATCCTTGGTGCTGGTGCGCCCCTGGTTTGCGGCGCGGCGCTGGCGGCGCAAAAGCTTGGTCATGACGGGGTCGGGATCACCTTTTTCGGCGACGGCGCCTCGAACCAGGGCACGGTGCTGGAAAGCATGAACCTGGCCGCGATCTGGAACCTGCCCGCGATCTTTGTGGTGGAAAATAACGGCTATGCCGAGTCGACCTCGGTCGATTACGCCACCGCATCGGACAGCTATGTGGACCGGGCAACGGGCTTTGGCATGCCGGGCATCACCGTCGACGGCATCGACTTTTTCGCGGTCTACGAGGCTGCTGGCGAGATCATCCGCCGCGCCCGCGAAGGCGGCGGGCCGACGCTGCTTGAATGCAAGAACGTGCGCTTTTTTGGGCATTTCGAAGGCGACGCCCAGACCTACAAGGCCCCGGGCGAGAATGAATACAACCGCGAACACAACGATTGCCTCAAACTGTTTCGCCAGAAGGTCACACAGGCGGGCGTGATCTCGGATGATGAGCTGAACGCCATCGATTCCGAGGTGGCGGCCCTGATTGACGAGGCCGTGGCCGGGGCAATGGCCGCGCCGCTGCCCGGCCCCGGGCAACTGACAACCGACGTTTATGTGACCTATTGAGGGAGGGCTCACCATGGCACGCATCATCAGCATGAAGGACGCGGTGAACGAGGCGCTGGATCAGGAAATGACCCGCGACCCCACCGTGATCATGATGGGCGAGGATATCGTCGGCGGCGCCGGCGCCAAGGGCGAAGACGACGCCTGGGGTGGCGTTCTGGGGGTCAGCAAGGGGCTTTATGCCAGACACCCCAACCAGATGATCGACACACCTTTGTCCGAAAGCGCCTATGTCGGCGCGGCAATCGGGGCGGCGACAGCAGGGCTGCGACCGGTGGCCGAACTGATGTTCGTCGATTTCATCGGGGTCTGCCTTGACCAGATATTCAACCAGGCGGCCAAGTTTCGCTACATGTTCGGCGGCAAGGCCGAAACTCCGGTGGTAATCAGGGCGATGTGCGGGGCGGGCTTTCGCGCCGCTGCCCAGCACAGCCAGATGCTGACCCCGCTTTTCACCCATATCCCGGGGCTCAAGGTCGTCTGCCCCTCGAATGCCTATGACTGCAAGGGGCTGCTTATCCAGTCGATCCGGGACAATGACCCGGTGATCTTTCTTGAGCACAAGAACCTTTACGCCAGCACGGCCGACGTCCCCGAAGAACCCTATACCATCCCCTTTGGCGAGGCGAACATCGTCCGCGAAGGCGGCGACGCCACCATCGTCACCTATGGCCAGATGGTCGGACGCTCGGTTGAGGCTGCCGATCTGCTGAAAAAGGAAGGTATCGGGGTCGAGGTGATCGATCTGCGCACCCTGTCACCCATCGACATGGACACGGTCCTGGAAAGCGTCGAGGCGACCGGACGGCTGATCTGCGTCGATGAGGCGAACCCGCGCTGTTCGATCGCCGCCGACATATCGGCAACCGTGGCGCAAGAGGCCTTTGACGCGCTCAAGGCGGCGGTGCAGATGGTGACGCCGCCCCATGCGCCGGTACCCTTCTCGCCCTCGCTTGAGGACAGCTACGTCCCCTCGGCCACCCGCATCGCCGAGGCCGTCCGCAAGACGATGGAGAACTGACATGGCCGATATCACCCCGATCCTGATGCCGAAATGGGGCCTCTCGATGAAAGAGGGCAAGCTTTCCGCCTGGCATGTCTCGGAAGGCGACACGATCAGCCCCGGCGATGAGATCATGGATGTCGAGACCGACAAGATCGCCAATGTGGTCGAGGCGGCCGACGGCGGCCTGTTACGCCGCCGCATCGGCGCCGAGGGCGAGACCTATCCCGTCCGCGCTTTGCTGGCGGTGATGGCGCCTGAAAACGTCACGGATGCCGAAATCGACGCCTATGTCGCCTCTTATGCCACCCCTGCGGCAGGAAGCGACGATGAGGCGGCCGGTCCAAGCTATCAATATGCCGATCTTTCCATGGGCCGGATCCGCTACGCCGAAAGGCCGGGCCAAGGCACAGCGCTGATCCTGATCCACGGCTTTGGCGGCGATCTGGACAACTGGCTTTTCAACATCGACGCATTGGCCGAGGGTGGCCCCGTCTATGCGCCGGACTTGCCCGGCCATGGCCAGTCGGTGAAATCGGCACGTCCCGCCGGGCTGGATCTGCTGGTCGAGACCGTCACGGCCTTCATGGATCATCTGGGGCTTGAACGTGCCCATCTGGCAGGTCACTCGATGGGCGGGCTTGTCGCCGGCACTCTGGCTGCGCGGCATCCCGAACGCGCGGCCTCGGTCACGCTGATCTGTTCGGCAGGTCTCGGCCCCGAGATCAACAGCGATTACATCGACGGTTTCGTCAATGCCGCCGGGCGCAAAGAGCTTAAGCCGGTGCTGGCGCATCTGTTCAACGACCAGTCTCTTGTCAGTCGTTCAATGATCGAAGATCTTTTGAAATACAAAAGACTGGATGGTGTTTCTGAATTTCTTTCTGAACTTGCAGGCAGCCTTTTTAGTGCTGGCAGGCAAGCGGCAGAGATGGGTGGGGCGCTGGCCGCCTCGGGCGTGCGCACGCAGGTGATCTGGGGTCAGGGCGATGCGATCATTCCCGCCGCTCATGCCGAAAACCTGCCCTCGGCCACGCGTCACGTCATCCCCGACGCCGGCCATATGGTCCAGATGGAGCAAGCAGCCGAGGTAAACCGCCTTATCCGCGACTTTATCGCCTGAACCGCTGGCCGTCCCCAAGGGGGCGGCCCTTTGCAATAAGGGAGGGAAGGACATGAGCAATTCCGTCAAGGGCCGCTCGGTCATCGTCACCGGCGCTGGCCGCGGCATCGGGCGCGCCATAGCCGCAGGTCTGGCACAGGCCGGCGCTCATGTGGTGATCGCCGATATCGCCATAGACAGCGCCGAGGCCACAGCAGCCGAGATCCGCGCCGACGGCGGTCAGGCAATAGGCATTGCCGTTGATGTGACCGACCGTACCAGCATGCGCGAGCTGATTGCCCGTACCGTCGCCGAATACGGGCGGCTGGACGCGATGTTCAACAATGCAGGTATCGCACAGGTCAAACCATTCAGCGACATCACCGAGGAAGATTGGCATCGCGTCATGGATGTGAACGCCATGGGCGTGCTGATCGGCATTCAGGAGGCCGCGAAACAGTTCATTGCCCAGGGCGGCGGCGGCAAGATCGTCAATACCGCAAGCATCGCCGGCAAACAGGGCTATGAACCGCTGGCCCATTACTCGGCCAGCAAGTTCGCGGTCGTGGCGCTGACCCAGGCCGCGGCGCGGGCCTTTGGCAGCCACGGTATCTGCGTCAACGCGATCTGCCCGGGCGTGGTCGCCACCGATATGTGGAAACTGATCGACAGGGGCTTCAAGGATGAGGGGCTGACCCAGCACGACAATCAGGCTTTCGATGAATTCTCGGCCGGGATCCTGCTTGGCCGCCCCTCGCGCCCCGACGACCTGGCCGGTGTCTCGGTCTTTCTCGTCTCGGACGGATCGAATTACATGACCGGGCAAAGCCTGGTCGTCGATGGAGGCATGGTGCTGATATGACCGCGAAACAGAAACTGACCGAGATGAATGCGCGTGCAGCCACGCTATACAAGGCCGATCCCAAGACCATGTCCGCCTTTCGCGGGCTGATGGTCGCAGCCACCCGCGAAGGCCGGATCAGCGCCGCGATGAAAGAACTGATAGCCCTTGCCGTCGCCATCGGGCGCGGCTGCGAGGACTGCGTCATCTTTCACACCAATGAAGCCAAGGCCCATGGCGCCAGCCGCGACGAGTTGCTGGAGGTGCTGGCCGTAGCCGTCGAAATGTCAGGTGGTCCCGGGACGGTCTATGCCGCAAAGGCCCTTGCAGCATTTGATGAACTTTAAAGGGAAAAACCATGAAAGCATTACGTTTCCATGCCGCCCGCGATCTGCGTATCGAGGATATTCCCGAACCACCCCAGCCCGGTCCCGGTCAGGTTCTGATCCGCAACAGCCATGTCGGGATCTGCGGCACTGATCTGCATGAATATGCCTCGGGGCCGATCTTTATCCCGATCGAACCACACCCCTGTTCCGGCGCTCATGGACCGCAGGTTCTGGGCCATGAATTCGGCGGCACGGTCGTCGCGGTGGGCGAAGGCGTGACCAAAGTCGCGACCGGCGACCGCGTTGCGGTTCAGCCGCTGATCATGCCGCGCAGCGATGAATATTTCGCCGATCGCGGCTGGCACAACCTTTCGGGCAGCCTTGCGCTGGTCGGCTTGTCATGGATCTCGGGCGGGATGGCCGAGATGGCGCTGCTGAACGACTATAACGTCGAAAAGATCCCCGACGGGATGACCGACGAAGAGGCCGCGCTGGTCGAGCCGACCGCCGTATGCGTCTATGCCTGCGACCGCGGGCGGATCACGGCGGGGGACTCGGTTCTGGTCACCGGGGCGGGCCCCATCGGCATTCTTGCGCTGCTGACCGCAAGGGCTTTTGGGGCGACGCGGCTATTTGTGTCGGACGTGAATGACACGCGGCTGAAACTGGCCGCCGAGGTCGTGCCGGGCGTCGTCACCATAAACCCCACCCGCGAGGACGTCGGAGAGCAGGTCCGCAAGGCCACCGGTTCGGGCCTTGGCTGTGACGTGGCGCTGGAATGCGTCGGCAATGAACGGGCGTTGCAATCCTGCCTTGATGCGGTGCGCAAACAGGGTGTCATCGTCCAGACCGGTCTGCATCCGGGCAAGGGAAGCATCGACTTTTTCCAGCTGACCTTCAAAGATGCCGAGATCCGCGGCTCATGGTGTTATCCGACCCATAGCTGGCCACGCACGATCGAGCTGATCGCCTCGGGCGCGATCCCGGCCAGCCGGGTGATCACCAAGCGCATCACTCTGGATCAGGCAGTCAGCGAGGGGTTCGACGCCCTGCTTGATCCAGCTGGCAGCCAGCTGAAAATCCTGATCGACCTGTCGCGTTAAACGGGCCGCGCAAGATTTCTGCACCGTCGCGGCCGGTTCGTGCTATGGTCGCGCCGGGGCTTTGGGAGGAGCCGATGCGGGCGATGCCGGATACGGGGACGCATGTCCTTGAAGTCATTCGCGTGGCCGAAGGCGCGCCGTCGCCGCGCCGCGATGCCGATGTTCTGGCCTCATGGCGGCGCTGTGTGAATGAGCATCAGCTGGACCCCAGCCGCCAGATCGGCCCGCGCATCGTCACCGAACAGGAACTGCGTCTGCACAGACAGGAATCCGAGGAACTGTTGTGCATGGCGCGGCACGGGATGGAGGATCTTTATCGCCGCGTGAATGCCATGGGCTATGTGCTGCTTTTGGCCAATGCCCGGGGCGTGACGGTGGATGCAATCGGGGATGCCGAGCTTGACCGCGACCTGCGCCATGCCGGCCTGATCACCGGATCTGAATGGCATGAACGCCATGTCGGGACCAATGGCGTCGGGGCCTGCCTTGCCACGGGTCGCGCGATCACCGTGCATCGCACCGATCATTTCGACCTTGCGCTGACGCCACTGTCCTGCACCGCCGTTCCGGTCCATGACACGCAGGGCAAGCTGATCGGAGTGCTGGATCTGTCCCATCTCAGCGCGCCTCAGGACAAGATGAGCCAGGCGCTGACGCTTGAGGTAATGAAATCCTGCGCCCGCCGGATCGAGATGGCCAATCTGGTCCGCCGCCATCGCGGCGACTGGATCTTGCGGCTGAACCCCTCTCCCGAGTTTCTGGATGTGGACCCGATGGCCGCGGTGGCGATCAGCGCCGAAGGGCGCATCAGCGGCATGACCCAGAACGCGCAAGAGCTTTTGGCGCATCAGGGGTCCGACATGCTGATCGGGCGGCGGTTCAGCGACATCTTTGCCCATGACCTGGACGATCTGCCCAAACTGTCGCGCGCCATGGCCCCCGTCGATGGCGCGCTTGAGATGCAATCGGGCGGGCTGATCTTTGCCCGTGCCGTGCCGCCCTCGGCCAGGCCGCAACGTGCGGCCGGACCCCGCCTGCCCGCGCCTTTGGCGGCGGTTCATGGCGGCGATCCGGCCATGCAGCGTCTGGCGGAACGCGCGGCCAAGGTCGTGGATCGTCAGATCAGCATCATCCTGCGCGGTGAGACCGGCACCGGCAAAGAGTTCATCGCCCGGGCCATGCATGCCTCGTCCCGCCGGCGTGGCACCTTTATTGCCATCAACTGTGCCGCCCTGCCCGAGGCTCTGATTGAAAGCGAACTTTTTGGCTATGCCCCGAACGCATTTACCGGCGCCCATGCCCGCGGCAAAAAGGGCCTGATCCGCGAAGCCCACGGCGGCACCCTGTTTCTGGATGAAATCGGAGACATGCCGCTGACCTTGCAAGCGCGGTTGCTGCGGGTGCTGTCGGAACGCGAGGTGATGCCGGTTGGCGCCACCCGGGCCGAGCCCGTGGATATCCGCGTCATCTCGGCCTCGCATCGCGATCTGGCTGCGCTGGTGGCCGAGGGGCGCTTTCGGCAGGACCTGTATTACCGGCTGAACGGGCTGATCCTCGACATTCCTCCGGTCCGGGCGCGCAGTGATCGGGAATGGCTGATCACCCGCATCGCCGAGGCAACCGAGGGCAAGCCGCGCTTTTCGCCCGAGGCCATGGCGCGACTTCTGGCCCATGACTGGCCGGGCAATGTGCGCGAGATCGTCAATCTATGCACCCTTTGCGCGGCGCTATGCGATGGCGCAATCGTCGGCCCCGAGGATCTGCCCGCCGATATCAGTCACCCCGCCATGACCAACCCCGACGCGCGTCCTGTCGAGGGGGCGGCGCTGCACCGGCTGATTGCGGAATGCGACGGCAATATCTCGGCGGCGGCACGGCTGGCGGGGGTGGACCGCAGCACGATCTATCGCCGGATGCGACGGCTTGGCCTGACCAAAGGGGCCTAGCCACCCGCCGTATCAAGGCTGTGACGGTGCCTCTCGGCCAGCAGACCGGTCATCTGCTCGACCAGACCGCCGATCGGCCCGCCCCGTTCCCATGCGTAGATCGAGACGACCATGGCGGGCTCGCCCCCGAACCCGTCGCAGCGGCGCAGGTCCGCGCCCAGCCCAGCCACCGCCGCCACCGGCAAAAGCGTGATGCCAAGCCCGCCTTCGACCCCCAGGACCACGCTGTGCAGGCTGCTGCCGGAAAAGGCGACGTACCAGCGCCTGCCTTCGCGTTCGATCCGCTCAAACATCGCGTCGCGGTAAAGTCCGCCGGGCGGAAAGACCACCAGCGGCACCGGGTCCTGCCAGTCGCGTGGCAGCAGCGTGCTTTCAAACCAGGCCATCGCCTCGGTAAAGCTTGCGCGGCAATCGACGGCGGCGGCGCCCTCTTTGACCACGACGATATCAAGATCGGCAGAGCGATAGCGGCGCATCAGTTCGCGACTAAGGCCGACAGTCACATCCAACCGGATCTGCGGAAACTGGCGGGCAAAGCTGCGAAATATCCCGCACATCCCGGCGTTAAAGATATCCTCTGGCAGACCCAACCGGATCGAGCTGGTGCCGCTTGGGTCACCAAGCGCCAGCTCGGCCTCTTGCTGAAGGGCAAGGATGCGGCGCGCGTAACCCAGCAGCCTCTCACCCTGTGGGGTGGGCAGGACGGGGCGGGCGGTACGTTCGACCAGCGGATGGCCGGTCGCATCCTCAAGCCGCGCCAGCTGCTGGCTGATGGTCGATTGGGTCATGTGCAACCGCTCGGCCGCGCGGGTAAAGCTGCCGCAATCGACGATGGTGACAAAGGCACGCAGCAGACGCGGATCAAGCATCGGCCCCTCCATTCGATTTGCGCATGATTATCATCCGGACATTTAATTTCCAGATAATCTTGTCAGAGCTTATTCAGAATGGCGCAGGATGAGATTGGGGAGACGCCGATGCAGAACGAATTCCACCACAGCCGCCGCGCCTTTCTGTGCGGGACCGGAGGGCTGATGACGGCCTCGGCCGTGATCGGCATGGGCAGCACCGCAGCAGCACAGACCACCGCCGACAGCGAACAGGTTACCTCGGTCCCCGATACGCATTACTACCTGACCGACGTCCGTCTTGAGGACGGATTTGAACATGAGGGCGAATATATCGCCGCGACCCTCACCGGGCTTTACACGCTGGAAATCCGCGATGGCGCGATTGCGGCGATCCTTGATCCGGGCGCGGCGCTGACCGCTGGCGTGGCGCGCTATTCGGCCGGGGGGCGGCTGGCGTTGCCCGCTTTTCGCGACATGCATATCCATCTGGACAAGACCTTTTACGGCGGGCCGTGGCGTGCCCCTCTGCCGCGTCAGGGCAAAACGATCATGGACATGATCGCGCGCGAAGAAATCCTGCTGCCGCAGCTTTTGCCCTCTTCGCAACAGCGGGCCGAAGCACTGATCGGGCTGTTGTTGTCCCAAGGCACGACCATGGCGCGCAGCCATTGCAATATTGATCCGGTCAGCGGCCTGAAAAGTCTGGAACATCTGAAACTTGCGCTGGAAAATTACAGCGACAGGTTCGATTGTGAAATCGTTGCCTTTCCCCAACATGGTCTTTTGCATTCCAAGGTGGATGGGCTGATGCGCGAGGCGATGGCCATGGGCGTCGAATTCGTTGGCGGGCTTGATCCGACCAATGTTGATGGCGCGATGGAAAAGTCTCTGGATGCGATGTTCCAGATCGCGCTGGACCACGACAAAGGCGTGGATATCCACATCCATGAAACCAGCCCCTCTGGCGTCGCGGCGATCCGCTATATGGTCGATACGGTCGAGCGTACGCCGCAGCTCAGGGATCGGCTGACGCTCAGCCACGCCTTTGCGCTGGCGACGCTGAGCGAGGCCGAACTTGATCCGCTGGCCGAGCGCATGGCGGCCCATGGTGTCACGGTCGCCTCAACCGTGCCTATGGGGGCGCTGACCATGCCACTGCCGCGCTTGCGCGAAAAGGGTGTGACGCTGATCAGCGGGACCGACAGCGTAATCGACCACTGGTCGCCTTTTGGCACCGGCGACATGCTGGAAAAGGCCAACCTTTGCGCCCAGATCTATGGCGGGCGCGACGAATTCGCCCTGACCCGCGCCATGGCCATCGCCACCGGCGATGTCACCCCCCTCAATGACGCGGGTACGCGTGTCTGGCCACAGGCGGGGGACCTGGCGGAATTCACTTTGGCCGAGGCAAGCTGCTCGGCCGAGGCGGTGGCGCGCCGCACCCCCCGCAGCGCCACCTTCCACAAGGGCCGGCTGGTCTTTGGCAACATTGCCAAGGCCTGAGCAGCCGTTGTGAACGGGGCAGGACGGTCACCCGCCCTGCCCCTTACCCATCACGCGCCTGTCAGTCGTAAAGGGCAGCGAACTGGTCGCGCAGCAGGTTCTTTTGCACCTTGCCCATGGTATTGCGCGGCAGTTCATCGACGAAAAGCACGTGCTTGGGTTGTTTGAACTTGGCCAGACGCCCTTCCAGCGGGGCAAGAACGTCCGCCTCGGTCAGCGCGGGACTGCCCGAGGCGACAACCACCGCCGTCACCGCCTCGCCGAAATCGCGATGCGGCAGGCCGATCACGGCGGATTCGACCACGCCCGGCAAGGCGTCAATCTCGGTCTCGATCTCTTTGGGATAGACGTTATAGCCGCCGCTGATGATCAGGTCCTTGCCACGGCCGACAATGTGCAGATAGCCGCGCTCATCGAATTTCCCCAGATCTCCGGTGATGAAAAACCCGTTCGCGCGCAGCTCGGCAGCGGTCTTTTCGGGCATCTGCCAATAGCCCTTGAAGACGTTCGGACCACGCACCTCGATCATTCCGATTTCCCCCGCGGGCAATTCGTCGCCGGTTTCGGGATCGGTGATGATGATCTCGGTCCCCGGCAGGGGCAGGCCGACCGTCCCGGCAAGGCGCGGCCCGTCATAGGGGTTCGAGGCGTTCATATTCGTCTCGGTCATGCCATAGCGTTCAAGGATCGAATGACCGGTGCGGGTCCGCCATTCGCGATGCGTCTCGGCCAGCAGCGGCGCCGAACCCGAGATGAACAGCCGCATATTCGCGGTCGTCTCGGCGTTCAGCATGTCATCCTGCAGCAGCCGGACATAAAAGGTCGGCACCCCCATGAGCACCGTCGCCCGCGACATGCCCTCAAAGATCTGATCCACATCGAATTTCGGCAAGAAGATCATCGAGGCGCCCGAGAACAGCACCACATTCGTCGCCACAAACAGCCCGTGCGTGTGAAAGATCGGCAAGGCGTGGATCAGCACATCGCGGTCGGAAAAGCGCCATTCCCCGATAAGCACCCGGGCGTTTGAGACCAGATTGCCATGGGTCAGCATCGCACCCTTTGACCGCCCGGTCGTCCCCGAGGTGTAAAGCAGTGCCGCCAGATCATCGCTGCTGCGCGGCACGGTGGCAAAGGGTTCAGGCGCGATCCATGCGGCATCGGTCAGGCTGCCCTGCCCCCTGGCGTCCAGCGTGACGATGCGCGCACCGGCGCCCTCGGCCGCCTCGCGCAGCGCCTCTTGCCGTGCGGGGTCGCAGACAAACAGCCTGGGCCGGGCATCACCCAGGAAATAGGCGATCTCGGCCGGGGTATAGCCGGTGTTCAGCGGCAAGAACACCGCCCCCGCCCGCAAGGTGGCGAGATACAGGATAATCGCCTGCACCGATTTTTCGACCTGTACTGCGACGCGGTCGCCGGGCTGAACGCCCAGCTCGACCAGCGCGTTGGCCATATGGCCGCTGCGGGCAATAAGGTCGCGATAGCGGATATTCTCGCCCGCAGGAATCTCGATCGCCACGGCCTCGGGGTCGCGGATGCCGGCGGCGAAAAGGTCGAACAGATTATCACTCATGAGTTGTCCCCGTCATTCAAGGATTAGAGGCCGGCAGCATCCGCCGGACGCTGTCCGAGGCGGCGATGGCGCTGCGCTCGGCAAATGCTTCGTGGTTCGCCTCGATACGGCCAAGGTCGTACAGATAGTTCACCATCAGCCCATGGGATTGTTTAAGCCCATTGGCCGACACATCGCCCAGAAAATTCAGCCGCTCTAGCCGCGCACCATTCCCAAGGTGGAACCGCGCCACCGGATCGACAGGCCGGCCTTTCTGATCGCGGGCGCGCAGGAAATAGGTCGCAGCGGCAGCCAGCAGAGGCTCGCGCAGGCTTTCGGCGCGCCCGGAGTCCTTGTGCCAGTCGGGATCGTCAAGCAACGCAAAGGCAAGCCGCTGGTCGGCGTCGATCAGGTCCGGGCTTTCATCCTGACGCTGGCGCGCCAGCCAGGCGGCGAAACCCGGCACCGGGGACAAGGTGACAAAGGTGCGGATATTGGGCAGCTCGGCCTTAAGCTCTTCGACCACCTGTTTGATCAGGAAATTGCCAAAGGACACGCCGGCGAGCCCGCGCTGAGTGTTCGAGATCGAATAGAACACTGCCGTTCTGGCGCGCTCGGCCGCGATGGGCTGGCGGTCCAGATCAAGAAGCCCCGCGACATTGTCGGGAATATCCTCGGTCAGCGCGACCTCGACAAAGATCAACGGCTCATCCACCAATTGCGGGTGAAAGAACCCATAGCAGCGCCGGTCGGTCGGCTGCAGGCGGTTGCGCAGATCGTCCCAGTTCTGGATCGCATGCACCGCCTCATAGCGGATAATCTTTTCCAGAATGCCTGCGGGCGTGTTCCAGTCGATATGGCGCAGCACCAGAAACCCCCGGTTGAACCATGACGAAAACAGATGGGCGAAATCATGATCAACCCGTCTCAGCGCCGGATTATGGCGCAGGTGGCGCAACAGCTCTTCGCGCATGCGCACCAGCGCCGCCGTGCCGCCGGGCGCAAGGTTCAGCCGGCGGAACAGCTCCTGCCGGCGCGGCTCGGCGGCAGCATGCAGGGCCTCGACGGCGTCGACGTCGTCGGGGTCACGCTCAACCGCCTGCAGGGCGCTACGGACGGCCTCGGTCCCGGGGCCGAAATGATCGGCGAGGTTTTGCAGAAAGGTCAGCCGCGCTGCCTCATCCGCATGTTCAAAGGCGGCAAGCAGACCTTCGGCAAGGACCACGCCCGAGGCCTCGCCCCGCCGCGACAACAGCGCCTCGCCCAGTTCGCACAGGTCGGGCGCCTCGGCTGCGGCTGCGGCATCTCGGCGGCCAAGCAGGCGTCGGCCGCGCGCTGTCAGCACCTCGAACAGCTCGCCCAGAAAGGCCGGGCGGGCGGGGCGCGGGGTCTCAACGGTCTTGATCATTTCGGGCCTCCGGGTTTTGGAGAAGGGCCGCCGGGATCACCCCGGCAGCACGACGAAGATCAGCCACAGCACGACCGGAGCAACCACCGTCACCAGCGCGCCATAGTTCAGCAGTTTGCGGAAAAATACCTGACGGTCTATCCCGCGCGCATTGGCAAGGACCAAAGCGCCATTGGTCGAGAAGGGACTGACATCGACGATGGTCGAGGCAACCGCCATCCCGGCGATGAAGCCGATCGCGCCAACGCCGGTATCGCCCTGCAGGAACGGCACCGCCAGCGGGATCAGCGAACCAAGCACCGCCGTAGACGAGGCGAACGCCGAGACCACCGCCCCGATAAAGAACAAAAGCAGTGCCGCAAGCAGCGGCGAAGCCATGCCAGCGACGCTGTCTCCGACAAAGTCGATGGTGCCCATATGCTCCAGCACCGCGACATAGGTCGAAACGCCGGTGATCAGCATGATCTCGGGCCATGCGACCTGCGCCATCGCGCGTTTCTGCATGGTAGGGTCCCAAAGCGCGAGCCCAAGGCCGATGGTCAGCGACACGAACCCGATATCAAGGTTCAGCGCCAGCACCAGCACCGCCAGCAGGGCCAGCGCAGCAAGGGTTACGATCTGGTAAAGCGTGCCTTCGGCCTGCCCGATCTCGGGCTCTTCGGCAACAAGGCGATGGGATTCGCCGCCGCCTTCTTCGCCGATGCGGCGGCTTAGCGCCTCGGCCTCGCTGTCGCCAAAGATCTGCGGCCCGGTCGCCGGACGGGCGATCTCAAGGTGCGGTACGGTCACCGGCTCGATCTGCTCGGGCTGGGCCTGCATCAGCTTGCGCCCGCCCAGCACCATAAAGAGCAACAGCGCCACCGCCGCGTTGACGAAAAAGCTGGCGGCAAAGGTCGCCATCGGCGACAGCGGCAACCCGGCCTTGGCGACGACACCATTGGTGATACCGCCATAGATGCTGATCGGCGAAAAACCACCCGCCTGCGCACCATGCACGACCATCAAACCCATCAGCAGGGGCGAGATCTGGTAGCGAAAGGCGAAACCCAGTGCGATGGGCGCAACGATGGCGACCGCACCGGGGCTGACCGCCCCGACCGAGGTAAGGATGGCCGAGATCACGAACATGATCCACGGAATCGCCCCGATCCGGCCCCGCACTGCGCGCACGGCCATGCGCACCAGCCAGTCGATGGTGCCGTTGTTCTGCGCCAGCGCGAACAACCAGGTGATGCCGACAAGCGTCAGGAAAAGACCGCTTGGAAAACCGGCGATAATCTCTTTGGCGGCCTGTCCGGCCAGCAGTGTGCCAACCAGAAAGGCACCGACAAACGCCAGCACCCCCATGTTGATCGGCCAGATCGTGGCGACGACGAACATCCCCGCCAGCACATAGATTGATAGCAGATGTGGGGTCATGCGCGGCTCCTCTCCATGCAAACCTCCTTTTGCCGCGTTGCGGCCTGTCAGTTCCCCGCGCCCTCCTCTGACGCGCGAATCCACATCTGTCTGTTATACGTATATTCTTCGCTGTTGTATATAACAAATCAAGACATGGATAAAAGCCGTAAAGCCGCTTATCTTATGGGAAAAAGGCAAAGGAGGCGTTCCATGGCGCGAATCCCCAACACGCTGCGCATCCGCAACGCGCTGGAAAACGCCATTGTAGAGGGCAAATATCCGCCCGGCGCGCGGCTGGATCCCGAGGCGCTTGAGCAAGAGTTCGACGTCTCGCGCACGCCCATCCGCGAGGCGCTGCACCAGCTTGAGGCATCGGGCCTGGTGCGTGTGGTCCCCAAGCGCGGCACCTTTGTCACCGAATGGAGCGCCAGCGAACTGGCCGAGCGGTTCGAAGTCATGGCCGAGATCGAGGCGACTTGTGGCCGCCTTGCCGCCCGTCGCATTACCGAGGCCGAGCTGGCCGCATTTGAACATGTGCACGAGGAATGCCGCCGCCTGTGCGAGGCGGGTGAGGTCGAGGCTTATTACGCCCGCAACTCGGATTTTCACCATTGCATCTATCGCGCCACCCATAACGACTTTCTGGCGCAAGAGGCCGCGCGGCTGCATGCCATGCTGCAACCCTATCGGCGCATGCAGCTAAAGGTACGCAACCGGATGATGCGGTCATTTGCCGAACATGACGCGGTGGTGGCACGGATACGCGCGGGCGATGATGAGGGCGCGGCCGAGGCCCTGCGCAGTCATGTCATCGTTCAGGGCGACCGCTTCCACGACCTGATCGCGGCGCTGCGTCAGGAACGCTGACAAATCATGTCCAGCCTGGAAAAGCGCTGGCGCTGAGCCGCCCCGGAATGGAATAAAGGCCTGAACGGGACGGTGGAGATGCCAATGCGCTATTTCGATTTCAGTACCTGGCATGGGGTTCTGACGACGCTGCTTGGCATTGCGCTGTTCACGCTGATCGGGGTGGGCATCCGGGTCCTGATGCAGCTGACCATCCAACAGCGCCAGCAGCGCATGAACCGCCAGATCAACGAGCGGCTGCGGGTGCTGATCGCTGCCTATAAGGTTCTGGGCGGCTCATTCACCGGCGAATTGCTGGTCGACCCATCCCATCTGCGCGATCTGCGTCAGCGCGCGCAGGAGACAGATGATGAAGCCGCTGGCCCGGCCGGCTCGGACCGGGCGCGCCGCATCCGCGATGCGGTCGAGGCGGCGCTTTCCGACATCATCCTGTTGGGGACCGAAGAGCAGGTGCGGCTGGCCAGCCATGCCGCGGCCGAGATGGTGGCCGGACGGCCAATCCATACTGCCGAACTGGTGATCTCGCTGCGCGATTTCATTCGCAAGGCGCTGGATCTGGGACCGGTCCCGGCCGATGTGACTATCCCCTTGCAGGGTCCGGCCCGCCAACAGTCGGGCAGTGCGCGCGGCGGCCGGGGCGAGGGCGGCGGCCGCTCTGGCGGGGGTGGTGGCACAGGCATGGGCGGTGGTGGCACAGGTGCAGGTATGGGCATGGGGATGGGGCTTGGCCGCCATGCCGATGATGCCTCATAGGGGGGCTGGACCCTGCCTAATTCAATCCTGCCTTGCGCAGAGCATCCACGTAAAGATCAAGGTCTTCGGGGTCGCGCAGGGGCGGCACCTTCTTCCAATGGTCGATGGTGAAATTCGGATGCACGCGCATCACCTCGCGGGCATGGTGGCGTGCCTCGTCCATATTGCCCAGGAGGGCGTGACTGGCGGCCAGCAGGCGGTGGGCCTCGGACCGGTCGCGCATGCGGTAAAGCGCCTCGATGGCGCGGGCGTAATCGCCCATGTGGAAATAGCTGTCGCCAAGGAACCACAGATAGGCGTCGGGGTGATAGGGATTCAGCCTGATCGCCCGCTCGATCAGTTGCACCGCACGCTCACCCTGACGGACATAGGCCAGGCAATCGCCCATATAGGCCAACAGATCGGCGTCATTGGGGTTCAGGGCCAGGGCATGTTCATAGGCAGCGATCGCCTCGTCATGCTGCTTTTTGTAAAGATGGGCGAGGCCCATTTCCGAAAAACCGCGCGCGTCCAGATGATCGCATTCAACCGCGCGTTTGGCGAGATCCAGCGCCCGGTTCAGTGCCGCATCGGGATCGTTGGTCCAGTTATAGCGCCATTCGACGTTAAAGGTACGCGACATGGCGGCATAACTGCGGCCGTATTGAGGGTCCAGCTCTTGCGCCTGTTCAAACAGGCGGCGGGCGTGCAGGTTCGCCTCTGGACGAAAGCGAAAGCCCATATCCTGGCCGCGCAGGACAAGGCCATAGGCATATAGCGCGGGGTGGATCTGTTCGGCGAGGCGGCGGCGCTCAAGCGTCTCGATCTGGATGGCAACACGCGCCGCTGTCATGGCCGCAACATCGTCCTGAAAATCAAAAATGTCAGCCATGGTGCCGTCGTAACGTTCGGACCACAGGGTATTTTCGCTTTCAGCCTCGATCAGGTCCACGGTGATCCGCAGACGGTTTTCGGCACGGCGCAGGCTGCCGGCAAGCAGATAGCGCACACCCAGACTCCGGCCGATCTCGCGCAGCGAACTGGCTCCGGCCGCCGCCACGAAAGAGGAATGGCGCGCAATCACCATCAGATTGCGGAACCGGCACAGGCTGGTGATCAGATCGGCGACGATGCCCCGGCAGATATAAAGATCATTCGGATCGCCCGAAATATTCTCAAGCGGCAGAACGGCAAGCGAGGCATCTGTCATCGTCTCGCGCCCCGGCCGGGCAAGGGCCGAGGCATCAGCACCGGCAGGCAGGGCCGCATCGGTCTCGGCCGAGGCGACGGCAAAGACCTCGACCGGGGCCGAGATATTTTTAAGCCGCTTGCGGCCAAGCGAGCGCAGGATCAGCGCCGGATTGTCGCGCACCAGCTGATAAACCGTATCGGTGACACAGATCCCCCCCGGTGCGGCAAAGCTTTGGATCCGGGCGGCAAGATTGACGGTGTGGCCATAAACACCGTCCCTGCCCGCGAAAACATCACCGATCGAGATGCCGACTCGATAATAAATCGGCTCTGCGCTCCCGGTCCATGCGGTTTCGCGCGCCAGTTCGCGCTGCATCGCCAGCGCGAAATGCAGCGCCTTTTGGACACCTTCAAAGACCGCGACCAACCCGTCGCCCGCCGTATTGACGACAGCGCCTCCATAATCGCTGACCAGCCCACGGATCAGATGCTGGGACCGGGTCAGGCGCGCGACCGTCCCCGCCTCGTCCTTTTCGACAAGGCGCGTGTAGCCATGCACATCGGCATAAAGCACCGCCAGCTGCCTGGGGCCGGACAGACTTGACTGCACACACATCGTCCTGACGCCAACTCCTCACCCTGCCTCATTTGGTCGTTTGGAATGCTTACGACCTGCGGGGCAGGTCAAGCCACACCCCCCTGAACTGTCAAGTCTAGATGACGGAAACCGGGCATGCATTGGCTTAAGTGCTTGCAAAGCAAATTTTCATCGCCAAGACCCGGTTCTACCATCCCATCGCCGCCCGCTGAGCAGAGGAGAAAAGCGCATGACCCTTGCCTCGCCCTGCCTGATGGCGCTGCGGGCCGAAACTGAAAAGCAGCACCGTCGCGGGACCCATCGCACTGTGCCGCCTGCCCAGACATTGGCGCGGCTGACCGCACTGATGCCCGCGATAGGGATCACGCGGCTGGCCAATCTCACCGGGCTCGACCGGATCGGGCTGCCCGTCACGATGGCCTGTCGGCCCAATGCGCGCTCGCTTGTCGTGGCGCAGGGCAAGGGATTGGACCTTGCCGCCGCCGGGGCATCGGCCCTGATGGAGGCGGCCGAGCTTTACCATGCCGAACATATCGAGCAGCCGCTGAAACTGGGCGGTCAGGCCGAACTTGCGCCCACCCATGACTTTGCCGATCTGGCGCGGCTGCCAAGGATCTCGGACCGCTTTCACCCCGATCTGGTCATGCTGTGGATCGAGGGGGATGAGCTGGTTTCGGGCAGCAGTCGCTGGGTACCGTTCGAGATGGTGCGGGCGAATTACACCCTGCCCCCGCCACCCGGCAGCGGCTGCTTTGAATGCAGCAGCAACGGGCTGGGCGCGGGCAACAGCATGGGCGAGGCGCTTTGCCATGCTATCTGCGAGCTGATCGAGCGTGATGCGACCACCCTGTGGAACGCCCGCCCTGATCGCCGCGCCGACACCGGGCTTGACCCCGACAGCATCGACGACCCGGCCTGCCGCGAGGTACTGGCGCAGCTTCAGCGCGCCGGGTTCGGCATCACGCTGTGGGAAACGACAAGCGACATCGGTGTACCTTCTTTTTTCTGCCTGCTTACCGACCGGCGCGATCCTTTGCATCACCACGGCATCGGCGCTGGCACCCATCCCTCGCCGGGGATCGCGCTGATGCGTGCCCTGACCGAGGCGGTGCAGGTGCGCATGACCTATATCTCGGGCGCGCGGGACGATCTGTCACCGGCCGAATTCACCGCCCGCCACCGGGCCGAACGCGCCGCCGAGGCTGACGCCCTGCGCGCCGCCCATCACCCGCGCCGTGATTTCGCCGCCATCGCCGATCAGGCACAGGACAGTTTTGCCGGTGATCTGGAGTGGCTGCTTGAACGGTTGCAGGCGACAGGGATGAATGAGGTCGTCGCGGTTGATCTAAGCAGGCCGCAGCTGGGACTGCCGGTGGTGCGGGTGGTCATTCCGGGGCTTGAGGGGCCGGACGACCACGCTGCTTATCGCCCCGGCCGCCGTGCCCTGGCGATGGAGCAGGCGCAATGACCGCGATCATCTTTGCCGGACCCAGCCTTGATGACAGCGACCGCGCGGCATGGCCCGGCCTTCAGTTCCAGCCGCCGGTGCGTCAGGGCGCACTTTACGCCGCAGCCTGCCTGCGCCCCCGGGCAATCGGTGTCATCGACGGCTATTTCGACGGGGTACCGGCTGTTCTGCACAAGGAAATCCTGTGGGCGCTGTCACAGGGCATCGCGGTATTCGGCGCATCCAGCATGGGTGCCCTGCGCGCGGCCGAACTGCACCAGTTCGGTATGCGCGGCATCGGCCGCATATTCGAGGATTACCGTGACGGCCGCCTGACCGATGATGATGAGGTCGCCCTGTTGCACGGCCCGCCCGAAACCGCCTACCCCGCCCTCAGCGAACCCATGGTCAATATTCGCGCCACCATCACCCGTGCGCAGGCCGAGGGCGTGTTGGATGCCGCCGAGGCCAGCGCGCTGACCGCCGCCGCCAAGGCGCTATTCTATCAGGACCGTTCATGGCCCGAGGTTCTGGCGGCCGTCCCCCTGCCCGCCCCGGCATGCGAGCGGCTGCGCGACTGGCTGCCCCGTGGCCGCGTCGATCGCAAACGCGAAGATGCGCGGGCACTGTTGCAAGCTGTCGCCGACCACCTCGCATCGGATGAGCCACCCATATCGCCCGGCTTTACCTTTGAATTGACCGAGGCCTGGGCCAATGCGTCATGGCTGACCCCTGCACCTCGGGAAGAAGGGCCTGACGCCGACGCTATCCTTGACGAACTGCGGCTTGAAGGCCCGGCCTATGCCGAGGTCAGACAGGCGGCACTGTTGCAGCATCTCGCTGATCAGGCCGCCACGCGCGAAGGGCTGAAGCTGCAACCCAAAGAACTTGCCAAAGCAGCCGAGGATCTGCGCCTGCCCCTTGGCCTTTTGCGCAAGCGCGACCTTGATGAATGGGCACATAAGAACGGCCTTGACGATGCCGGGCTGGCGCGGCTGATCCGCGCCCGTGCAAGCGTGGAAAATCTGGCGCGACGGCTGGATGGGGCGCTGCGCCCGGCAATGCTGGATCAGTTGCGGCTGCAAAACCGGTATTCCACGCTGCGGGACAATGCGCTGGCCAGCCCCGATCAAGGGACGCCGCGTACCCCGCCCCGGCCGCTGCTGCTTGCATGGTATTTCGAGACACGCCTTGGCCGCGAAATCCCCGCTGATCTGAATGAGTATGCGGCAGGATTGGGATTGTCCGACCTTGATCGGTTCTTCGAGCTGCTAGGCAAGGACTTCGCCCGGCATCATTCGCGCTGACGAAGCAGATCGACAGAGACCCTGCGCTCGGCTATCTTTACACATCGTGTGGTCGCCATAGCGTTTACCTTGTGCGATTCCCGCGTCTTGCACTCGCCAGCCCGGCGATGGCGCTCTGCCCCTTGGATAGCGCAGCATAGGAGCCATGATGCCCGAGACATTGCTCAGCCCGTCAAACATCCTGCTTTTCGGCCGCTTGCTTGAGGATCTGGTGATCCGCACGCAGCCCAAAGACAAAGCCGGTTCCAAGGGGGGCGAAGGCGGCAGCCTTGGCACCTCGGGACAGCTGGAACAGCAGCTGCGATCCGAAGGGGCGGCGTTTGCCCGCATCTACGGCTATGGCCAGAACGGCCTTTACCATGTCCTGCCCCGACCGGCGCTGTTTCTGGTCCATGGGCAGGGCGAGCCTGCAAGCCGCGTCCTTTCTGGTCTGGGGCGCGAGGGCGGCGGCGATCAGACACAAGGCATTCCGATGCCGCTGGATGATCTGCGCGTCTGGTCCTATGACAAGGCCGACTATTCGATCCGCATGGATATGCAAAGCGGGACGGTTGAGCAGCTTTTGCAGGGCGGCTCGCGCAGCCGTAGCCGGCGCGGCATGAGCATGCGCGGGATGAGCATCAACAACAACAGCACCAAGGAATGATCAGGCCGGGGCGCCGCACGACAGCGGCGCCTGAACCCGCCTAGATCTGTTGCAGCGCAGCCTGCCCGGCTGATCGCAAAGGCGGGCGGGCCATTGGTGCGGCTGTATCCGGCGTCTCGCGGCTTAGCGCCAGCGGCTCGGCGATGGCCGCCGCGATTTTACGCCACAGCGGAACCTCGATCTCTAACCGCCGCGCAACGAGCTCTCGGCCCATGGCACGGGGAGCCAGCCGCATCAGCCCGCGATAATCCGTCGCCAGCGTACACAGCAACCGGTCAAGGGCCTGCAAATCCTTTTCCAGCAGACCGGTCACCATGAATTGCGCATTGGCCTGGGTGGCGATGCACAGCGCCGCCGCCACCTGTTGCGATCCCTTGCAAAGGTCGCGGTACTGGCCGGCAAGCTGGGTCAGCAGGGCCATGGGGCGGGCAAACTGACGGGCATCAAGGCGATAGGGCTCGATAATCTTTTGCAGCTCAAGCTCGCACATGACCATGCGGCCCGAGGATTCGATCAATGTCGTGCCAAACGCAAAGCGGCGGGCAAGCGGCATCGGCTCACCCTCTTTCAAAAGCTCTTCGATGGCGAAGGCAAGCTCAGAGGCAAGCTTTTCGATCCGGCCACAGGCATGCATCATCGGCCCCTCGCTGCCTTCGATCCGTTGCAGCTCGACCGCAAGCGCGCCCCAAAGCCGCTGCTCGCCAAAGCGGATCATGCTGGCCCCGCGCGGTGCGCGCCGGGCATGGCCGCGCAGAATGACGCGACAACGGTCAAGCTCGCCAGCCGCAGCCTGCAGATGCTCGGCAATCGGGGATCCGCCGTTCACGTCATAACCCGCCATCGCCGAGGAAAGCCCCTCGATCTGGGTTAACAGTGCCTGTGTACGCGGCAAAAGATGCTCAAGCCCATAGCGCGACATGGCGCGCAGCCCGGTCTCGGTCTCGGTTGTGGCGCGGGCAATCGCGCTGGTATCGCGGGTGGCAATCTGGCTTATCTGCCGCTCTTGCAGGCTCGCCCGGGCCTGCACATGCAGGGCGGTCAGACCTACACGACGCAACACCTCGGCGCTGGCGGCAAGCTGATCGGTGACACGGCATGTTTCGTCTGGTCGATTCGGCATGGTCACACTGACCTCCGGTTAACGGAGTGTTCGCCGTTGTTCTTGACTGATCAATCGGTAAAAATCTGTGCGGAAGCGCACAAAGGCGGTCTGGACAGACGCCAACCAGAACCGGACAGGGAAAAGGAAAGGGCGCGGAGGAATGACGAAAACGCTTGGGCTTGGCGATCTGGAGTGGTTTGCAGATCTTACCCCACAGCAGCTTGCCCAGATCGAGTCCATGATGCGGCGACGCCATTTCGCCCAGGGACAGCTGATTTTTGAGCGGCGCGACCCCGGAGAAACGGTGTTTTTCGTGCTGTCTGGGAACGTGCTGGCCGTGCATTGGACCAGCACCGGGCGCGAGATCGTCTATAGCGACATCGGCCCCGGCAACGCCTGTGGTGAGCTGTCGGTCCTTTCGGGTGAGCCGCGCTCACTGTCGCTTTACGCCCGCAACGCCTGTACGCTTTACGAATTGCCCGGCGCCGCGCTGCTGGAACTGATGGACAGCCAGCCCTCGGTCCGGCGCGCGATTACGCTGCATCTGATCCGGCGCGTGCATGCCCTGACTGACCGGGTGCATGAGCTGACCTCGCTCAGCGTCGAAGAGCGGCTGCGCGCATGGCTTTTGCGGACTGCGCTTGATCGCGGCGGGCTAAAGCCCGGTCGGGTCCTGCCCGATGTTCCGACCCATGCCGAGATCGCCAATATCGTCGGCGCGAATCGCGAAGCAATCAGCCGCGGCCTTGCCAAGCTAAACCGCGAAGGCGTGATCGAAAGCGGCCGCCGCACCCTGCGCATCCTGCGCCCCGAGGCGCTGTTTTCCAATCCGGCTGAGTGACGGGGCGCGTAAAGCGCCCCCTTTTGCCTCAGGCGGCCAAGGCCTCGTCCGGGGTGATCGCGGCCAGACCCAGAGAGGCCCCCACCGGGGGCGAGGTCAGCTGCCCCTCATGCGTGGCAAGGCCCGCGCGCAGATGCGCATCCTCTTGCAATGCGCGGCGCCAGCCCTTGTCCGCAAGCGCCAGCAGAAAAGGCAGCGTCGCATTGCCAAGCGCCTGGGTCGAGGTTCGCGCCACCGCACCCGGCATGTTCGCCACGCAGTAATGAATTACCCCATCGACCTCATAGATCGGGTCCTGATGCGTGGTCGCGTGCGATGTCTCAAAACAGCCCCCCTGATCTATAGCAACATCGACCAGCACCGCACCGCGCGGCATGGTGGCAAGCTGGTCGCGCGAAACCAGCTTGGGTGCTGCAGCGCCCGGCACCAGAACCGCACCAACCACCATATCGGCGGTCTGGATCAGGTCGGCGGTCGCTGCGGCGCTGGCGTGCTGGGTGGTCAGCTTGCCCATGAACAGATCGTCAAGCAGCGACAGGCGCGGCAACGAACGATCCATGACCGTCACATTCGCGCCCATACCGACAGCGACCCGCGCCGCCGCAGCGCCCACGACCCCGCCGCCGATGATCAGCACATTGGCCGGCCGCACCCCCGGCACCCCGCCCAAAAGCACGCCGCGCCCGCCATTTGCCTTTTGCAGCGCCCATGCGCCGACCTGAGGGGCAAGCCGCCCCGCCACCTCGGACATCGGCGCAAGCAGCGGCAGGCCGCCGCGTGCATCCGTCACCGTCTCATAGGCGATTGCCGTCACGCCCGAGGCCAGCAGGTCCCGCGTCTGCTCGGGGTCCGGTGCAAGGTGCAGATAAGTAAAGAGCAGCTGGCCACGACGCAGCATGGCACGCTCAGCTGCCTGAGGCTCTTTGACCTTCACGATCATCTCGGCCTCGGCAAAAACGGCAGCGGCATCCGGGACGATCCGCGCCCCGGCGGCCAGATAATCCTCATCCGCAAAGCCCGCGCCCTGCCCCGCGCCGTCCTCGATCAGGACCTGATGACCATGCGCTGCGGCCTCGGCAGCGGCGGCGGGCGTCATGCCCACCCGAAATTCCTGCGGCTTTATTTCCCTGGGGCAGCCGATCTTCATGTGTTTTTCCTCCCATGCGTTATGGTGTTTTATGCGATCAGTCTGTCACTGCTGCCGCGCAAATGCTTGCGAAAGCTGGGGGTGCTGGCGCGGTAAGAATGAAATAGTTCAGCCAAACTACGCCATATTGACGAAGATTATTCGGCTTCATCGCCCACAGGCGCAAGAACCGCCGACAATGCGGACGGTCCGGCTTGCCCCTGCGCCGGGCGGGGCTATGCTTTGGTTTTCGGGATCAAACGGGGGACGATATGGGGCAGCTGATCGACGGCGTCTGGCACGACGAATGGTACGACACCGCAAAATCGGGCGGACGGTTTCAGCGCAGCGTCACGACCTATCGCAACTGGGTCACCCGGGACGGCAGTCCCGGTCCCGGCGGGCGCGGCGGCTTTGCCCCCGAAAGCGGGCGCTATCACCTCTATGTCTCGCATGCCTGCCCCTGGGCGCATCGGACGCTGATCTTTCGCGCGATCAAGGGGCTTTCCGATCATATCGACGTCTCGGTCGTTCATCCCGACATGCTGTCCGAAGGCTGGACCTTTGCGACTGATTTTCCCGGCGCGACCGGGGACCAGCTCTTTGGCCTGCCCTATCTGCGTGACATTTATCTTAAGGCCGACCCCAAGGCATCCGGCAGGGTGACGGTGCCGGTGCTGTGGGACAAGGTCCAAGGCACCATCGTCAGCAATGAAAGCGCCGAGATCATCCGCATGTTCAACAGCGCCTTCGACGACCTGACGGGCAACTGCGACGATTATTGCCCGGCCGCGCTGCTGGACCAGATCAATGCGATGAACGAGCGTATCTATGACCGGATCAATAACGGTGTGTACAAGGCCGGGTTTGCCACTTCGCAGACAGCCTATGACGAGGCGGTAGTGCCCCTGTTCCAGATGCTCGACTGGCTGGAAGAGCACCTCTCGGCCCACCGCTATCTTTGCGGCGGGCGGATCACCGAGGCGGATTGGCGGCTTTTCACCACCATGCTGCGCTTTGACCCGGTTTATCACACGCATTTCAAATGCAACCGCAAATGGCTGCGCGAATACCCCAATCTATGGGCCTGGACGCGTGAGCTATACCAATGGCCGGGCGTGGCCGAGACGGTGCATTTCGATCATATCGTGCGCCATTATCACTATAGCCACGCCACCATAAACCCGCATCGCATCATCCCGATCAACCCGGTCATCGACTGGGACGAACCCCATGGACGCGAACAGGCCGGCGGCTGAACAGACCGCCCCGAACATCCGGTGAGACACGGCGACGCAGGCTTTCCTAGAGTTTCTCTCTGGATTGACAAGCCGGGCTGTCGGCGTATTGATCTTTCGTGCCGCGCCCTTTCCGGACCGGTGATGGTGCCGCAAGATGCCCTGCACGCCCTGACGGCGGAACAGGCGGTGCGGCGGATTTCGAGGTATGCCAATGCTGGCACCGTTTCTTATCATGCTGCGAGAGGGGCTTGAGGCCGCTCTGATCGTCGGCATCATCGCCAGCTATCTGCGCCAGACAGGCCGCAAGGAATGGCTGCCCGCGATCTGGGTTGGCGTGCTTCTGGCGGTTGCGATGTCGCTGTTCGCGGGGGCTGCGCTGCAACTTGTGGCCGCCGGTTTCCCGCAAAAAACCCAGGAACTGTTCGAAGCGGTGATCGGCCTTGTCGCTGTTGTCGTGCTGGCCGGCATGGTGTTCTGGATGCGCCGGGCCGCACGTTCGATCAAGGCCGAACTGCAGGGTTCTGTTGATCAGGCGCTGGCCCATCCGGGCGGTGCCGGAACATGGGCGCTGATCGGCATGGTGTTTCTGGCGGTCGCACGCGAAGGGCTGGAATCGGTCTTTTTCCTGCTGGCGATCTTTCAGCAAAGCCGTGATGCCGCGGCCCCGATCGGCGCCGCGCTTGGCGTGATCGCCGCCATCGGCGCAGGCTGGGCCATCTATGCCGGTGCGCTGCGCCTGGATCTGCGGCGGTTTTTCCGCTGGACCGGGGTATTCATCCTATTGGTCGCGGCGGGGCTGCTGGCCGGATCGCTGCGCGCCCTGCATGAGGCCGGGCTGTGGAACGGCCTGCAAGAGCGTGTCTATGACCTCAGCCACGTGCTGCCCGAATCCAGCCCGCTTGGCACGGTGCTGTCGGGCCTTCTGGGCTATCGCGAGGCACCGACGCTGGGCGAGGCGCTGGCCTGGGGCCTGTTTCTTGCAGTCACGCTGGTGCTTTTCCTCAGGCCGCAGCCGGGTCCCCTGCCCGCCCCGGCCCAGATCGCAGGACGGAAATGAGCAAACCTTCCAAAGGCATCTATCTGGCCATCGCCGCTGCCGGGGCGCTGGCCGTCGCAGGCGGCGTGACATTCTGGTACGCTGCGCAAAAAAACGCAGCCACTCAGACGACGGCCGATCAGCTGGTCACCGTCAATGCCACCACCTGCGAACCGAACACAATCACCGTCCCCGGCGGGCGGCGCAGCTTTGAGATCGTCAATGCCAGCGACCGCCCTATCGAATGGGAGATCCTGGACGGGGTCATGGTGGTGGCCGAGCGTGAAAATATCGCCCCCGGCTTTCGCTCGACACTGGAGGTGCAGCTTGCGCCCGGCGAATACGCGATCACCTGCGGGCTGTTGTCGAACCCGCGTGGCACGCTGACCGTGACCCCCTCGGATGAGGCGGCGGCGGCAGCCTCTGAGGTCACGCTGCGCAAGTTCCTTGGGCCGTTGTCGGAATACCGCGTCTATCTGGTCATGCAGGGCAATGCCGCCGTAAAGGCAGCCGAGGCGCTGCGCGATGCCGTCGCCGCAGGCGATCTTGAGGCCGCGCGCGAGGCTTGGCGTCAGGCTCGCCTGCCCTATCGTCGGGTCGAGCCGCTGGCCTATCGCTTTTCGGACCTTGAAGAGCGTATCGACGTACACGCCGCATATCTGGCAAAGCGCGAGGCTGACCCCGCCTTTACCGGCTATCACCGGATCGAATACGGGCTTTTCGCCGAAAACAGCACCGAGGGGCTGACCCCGGTCGCCGAAGCTTTGGTCAAGGATCTGACCGAACTTGCGGCCCGGGTTAAGCAAGCCCCGCTGGATCCCGGCCTGCTGATCGAGATGCCGGGCGAAAGCGCCCTGCAAATCGCGCAAGGCCAGCTGCCACAGGGTGACAACCTATACGCCGGTAACGACCTTGAGGATCTGGGCGCAAGCCTCGACGGGATCGAAAAGCTGACCACCCTGCTGCGTCAGGTCGTCTCACAGGTTGATCCGGCGCTGGACAAGGTGATCGAACAGGACTTGCAGGCCACCCGCGCCCGTCTGGCCACAATCACCGCTGAAGGACATCCGAGCTATGGCGATGTCCCCAAGGATCAGCGCGAGGCGCTGGCTGCGGACCTGACCCAGCTGTTTGAAAGCCTGCGCAAACTGCAACCTGCCATTGGAATGAACTAGAAATGATCCGTCAGACCCCGCTTGCCGTCACGCGTCGCGACCTTCTTGGCCGGCTGGGATTGAGTGTGCTGGGCGGGACTGTCGCGGGGGGGCTTGGCCCCCTTGCGCTGCCTGCGCTGGCCGATGAGGCCAAGCCCGGCCATCAGGTGGTCGATGCACCCGCGGGCCATGCCGAAACGGCAGCGCAAAGCGTGCCCTTCTATGGCCCCCATCAGGCCGGCATCCTGACCCCCCGCCCGGCCAGCGGCATCTTTGCATCCTTTGATATCGTCGTCTCATCGCTTGATGAGTTCGAACAGATGCTGAAACTTTTGACCGAACGCGCCGTCTTTCTGACCCAGGGCGGCGAGGTTCCGGCCCGGGATCCCAAACTGCCGCCAACCGATTCCGGTCTGCTTGGCCCGGTGATCGCGCCTGACAACCTGACCATCACTCTGGGCCTCGGCGCATCGCTGTTTGAGCGGTACGACTGGCTTACCGGGCTAAAGCCCACGCGGCTGCAGCGCATGACGCAATTCCCGAATGACGCGCTGGACCCGGCGCTGTGTCATGGCGATCTGTCGCTGCAATTCTGCGCGAACCTGCCCGACACCAATATCCACGCCTTGCGCGACATCCTTAAGAACCTGTCCGAATTTCTGGTCATGCGCTGGATGATCGAGGGTTTCGTGCCACCGGTCCCACCCGCGGCCGATGGCTCGACCCCCAGCGCGCGCAACTTTCTTGGCTTCCGCGACGGTTCGGCCAACCCCGACGCCAATGATGCAGAACTGATGGATCAGGTGGTCTGGACCCATGGCGCAGATGAACCCGAATGGGCCCATGGCGGCAGCTATCAGGCCGTGCGCGTGATCCGTAATTTTGTCGAACGCTGGGACCGCGCACCGCTGTCCGAACAAGAGAACATCTTTGGCCGCACCAAGGTCTCTGGCGCGCCGCTTGATGCGCCAGAGGCCAGCGAATATGACGTGCCCGACTATGCCGCCGACCCTGACGGGGAAAAGACTCCGCCAGATTCCCATATCCGGCTCGCCAATCCCCGCACGCCCGAAAGCGCCCGCAACCTGATGCTGCGCCGCCCGTTCAACTATTCGCGGGGCGTGCAAAAGAACGGACAGCTTGATCAGGGGCTGTTGTTCATCGCCTATCAGGCCGATCTTGAGGCCGGTTTTATAGCGGTCCAGAACCGGCTGAATGGCGAACCTCTAGAGGAATATATCAAGCCGGTGGGCGGGGGTTATTTCTTTGCCCTGCCGGGCGTCGAGGCCGGGGATTACCTCGGCTCTTCCCTTGTCAAAGCAGCCAGGCGAAGCTGATCCGCCAAGCCGGAAATCCATCAAACGGGAGTTGGAAAAGATGGTCGGAAAATATCTCATAACAACGGCTCTGGCCTTGGCGCTTGGCGGGTTTGCCGCGCCTGCCATGGCGGCAGATCCCTCGCTGGATCTGGTCGCGCCTCTGGCCGAATATAAGCTGTATGTGGCTGAAAACACCGCCAAACTGGTCGAGGACACCACTGCCTTGACCGAGGCCGTCAAGGCGGGCGACGTCGAAAAGGCCAAGTCGCTTTTCGCCCCGACCCGCACCAGCTACGAAAAGATCGAACCAATCGCCGAGCTGTTCTCGGACCTTGATGTGTCGATCGACGCCCGCGCCGATGACTATGAAAAGGCCGAACAGGACCCTGCCTTCACCGGCTTCCACCGCCTTGAATACGGCCTGTGGGAACAGGGCTCGACCGAGGGGCTGGGCGAATATGCCGACCGCCTGCTTGCCGATGTGAAAGAGCTCGATTCGCGGATCAACGACCTGACCTTCCCGCCCGAAGTGGTGGTCGGCGGCGCCGGTGTGCTGATGGAAGAGGTCGCCGCAACCAAGATCTCGGGCGAAGAGGACCGTTATTCGCGCACCGACCTGTGGGATTTCGACGCGAACTTTGAGGGCGCGCAAAAGATCTATGAGCTGCTGCGCCCGCTGATCGCCGAATCCGAGGCGGATTTCGTCGCCAAGGTCGACGGGAACTTCAAGACCGTAGACGATGTGCTTGGGAAATACCGCACCGCCGAGGGCGGCTTTGTTTCCTACGAAGAGCTGACGGATGCAGACCGCAACGCGCTTTCAGCCAAGGTTAACACGCTGGCCGAGGACCTTGCGACCCTGCGCGGCAAGCTGGGTCTCGGCTGACATTTTCCTAACCGACGGGCGAAGCGGCACCGCTGCTCCGCCCCCTCCATCGCTCATGCGTTCGGCCAGAAATTCACAAAAAAATATCGTAATTTCTGTGCTTTACGTGGTTTCTCCGGAGATTTTCTCCGAGGTTGCATTTTTCCGCTTGCACCTCCCCGCGCGCCCTCCTATACGACGCCTCACACGGAAGCGGCAGACGCCGCCCGGACCTCCGGTGGGGCCATAGCTCAGTTGGTAGAGCGCTTGAATGGCATTCAAGAGGTCAGGGGTTCGACTCCCCTTGGCTCCACCAATAAAATCAAAGATTTAGATAGAAAAAGACACTGCTCACCGAGCCGGATTTTGCTTTGGGGTAACATCCGGGGTAACACGCCAACACCGTTGATCGTCAAGCCTGCCCTTCGGGGCGGCGGCTTGACTCACACTCGGCTCAAGGGCACCGTTCATGCGGCGACATATGGAGGGTGGTATGGGTCTATTGAGCTGGTTGTTTGGCAAGCCTGCTGCCCATCCGCCTCCCTCGTCGTCTGGCTTCACGCGCCCCTCAGCGCGCGCCCCAACGGGGCGTTTCGGAACCTCTAGGCATATGCCGCCCGGAGACTGGGTAAAGGCTACGATGATGGTGAAGGTGGCGGGCGTTAACCACCGCATTGAAGCCGTCGCAGGCTGGGCCGCTGCGGCACGACAGGCCGAAAGGGACGGACGCCATTACGGCCTGCGGCTTGAACCTGAGCCACACAACCCGCACGACCAGAATGCAATCGCTGTGTATGGCACCGTCGGCAATGACGAGTGGCATATCGGCTATCTTGATGCCGACATGGCGAAAGATGTAACCGAAGACATCCTCGCTCGCGGCCTTCCCATAGCGGCAGAACTCTATGAGATATGGGTAGGCGACGGCGGGTACACCGATATAAAGATGTTGGTGCTTGCCCCGCCCGGAAACAGCGAAAAGGCGCGACGCAAGCGCAAGCGTGACGCTTTATCCGGCTAGTCTTATAAGCTATTCCGACGCGAAACGTCGCTGCAAATCCGCAATTATTGCGGATTTCAGCTATCGGCCTGCCAGCAGCCGGTCGAGGCGGGCCGGGGTGAGGCGCTGGACATAGCGGCGCTTAGGCCTGCGCGGAGCAAGCGCGTGATCCAGCCTCGCTGCGGTGAGTTTGCGGGGAAAGTGGCGCAAAGTGCCGGTCGCATGTTTGTGCTTTGCTGCGCATGACCGCGAGCAGAATCGGGCATTGTCTTTGCGAGGATGAAACTTCACGCCGCATTGAGCGCAGGAGATAGCCTGGCGCTTCCTGGTCGCCTCCACCGCGCATAGATGGCTGCAAAAGCGGCGGCCCGGCTGGAAAAGGCTGCCACAGCTGGCGGATAGTCGCGCTGCAGCCGCCGCCATTCGTCGCTTCCTCTGTGCTGCCAAGGCGCAGGCGATAGAGCAATACTTCGCATCGCGTCTCATATGCGCAGATATGACCTCGCCACAGGTGGCGCAGGCCCTGTGTCAACGGCGGAGCAAAAGTCGGCCGGGGCGGCGGCGTAAAGTCCGGCCAGTTGGGGGGTGCGCCATGGTGCGCGCGCTGGCCACATAGCTGGCGCGAGCCATGGCGCACTGGCCCCTTAGGGCCAATCGTGGGTAGATATTTTATGGTGATCAGCGCTGTTTACGGGCTGTGCTGTTGGCGAGGCGATAGCTTTCGCCGTTCATCTCGATGATGTTGACGTGGTGGGTCAGTCGGTCGAGCAGCGCGCCGGTGAGACGCTCGGAACCGAAGGTTTCCGTCCATTCATCGAAGGGCAGATTGCTGGTGATCAGGGTCGATCTGCGCTCATAGCGCTGCGAGATCAGCTCGAACAGCAATTCGGCGCCGGTCTTCG
>NZ_JAFL01000014.1:0-106644 GCF_019633685.1 Paracoccus sp. J56 | reverse complement strand
ATGGCAAAGGCAAAGTTTGAACGTACGAAACCGCACGTCAACATTGGTACGATTGGTCACGTTGACCACGGCAAGACGACTCTGACGGCAGCGATCACCAAGTACTACGGTGAATTCAAGGCCTACGATCAGATTGACGGGGCCCCTGAAGAGCGTGCTCGGGGTATCACGATCTCGACGGCGCACGTTGAGTACGAGTCCGATACGCGCCACTATGCGCACGTCGACTGCCCCGGCCACGCTGACTATGTCAAGAACATGATCACGGGCGCTGCGCAGATGGACGGCGCGATCCTGGTTGTGAACGCTGCTGACGGCCCGATGCCTCAGACACGTGAACACATCCTGCTGGGCCGTCAGGTTGGCATCCCCTACATGGTCGTTTACCTGAACAAGGTTGATCAGGTTGACGATCCCGAGCTGCTGGAACTGGTCGAGATGGAGGTTCGTGAGCTTCTGTCGTCCTACGACTACCCCGGCGACGACATTCCGATCATCAAGGGCTCGGCCCTGGCTGCTCTGGAAGGCCGCGACGCCGAGATCGGCGAGAACTCGATCCGGGAACTGATCAAGGCCGTTGACGAGTACATCCCGACGCCCGAGCGTGCGGTTGACCTGCCGTTCCTGATGCCGATCGAAGACGTGTTCTCGATCTCGGGCCGTGGTACGGTTGTGACCGGCCGTGTTGAGCGTGGCGCGGTGAACGTCGGCGACGAGCTTGAGATCATCGGGATCCGTCCGACCAAGAAGACGACCTGCACCGGCGTCGAGATGTTCCGCAAGCTTCTGGATCGCGGTGAGGCTGGCGACAACATCGGCGCTCTGCTGCGCGGTGTTGAGCGTGACGGCGTTGAGCGTGGTCAGGTTCTGGCGAAACCGGGTTCGGTTACCCCGCACACCGAGTTTGAAGCCGAGGCCTACATCCTGACCAAGGAAGAGGGCGGTCGTCACACTCCGTTCTTTGCGAACTACCGTCCGCAGTTCTACTTCCGGACCACTGACGTGACCGGTACGGTGAAGCTGCCGGAAGGCACCGAGATGGTTATGCCTGGCGACAACCTGAAGTTCACGGTTGAACTGATCGCTCCGATCGCGATGGAAGAGAAGCTGCGCTTCGCCATCCGTGAAGGTGGCCGCACCGTCGGCGCAGGCGTCGTCTCCAAAATCATTAAATAAGCAAGCCTTGTGCTTGTTGCGGGCTGCGTCTCTGGCGCAGCCCGTAAAGAAAATATGGCAATCGCCCGATTCGGGGTTGCCAAGAGGCGGACCGGCGGCTATGTCGCCGGCCTGCCAATTTGAAGACGGTTCGACGCAGGCGCCGCATGGTGTGGGGTCTGCCTCTCAACTGAACACGCCCCGCAAGAGGGATGATGATGCAAAGCCAGAATATCCGCATCCGGCTGAAGGCGTTCGATTACCGCGTTCTGGATGCCAGCACGCAGGAAATCGTGAACACCGCCAAGCGCACCGGCGCCCAGGTCCGCGGTCCGATTCCGCTGCCCAACAAGATCGAAAAATTCACCGTGCTGCGCGGTCCGCATATCGACAAGAAATCCCGCGACCAGTGGGAAATCCGCACGCATAAGCGGCTGCTGGACATCGTCGATCCGACCCCGCAGACCGTGGACGCCCTGATGAAGCTCGACCTCGCCGCTGGCGTGGACGTCGAGATCAAGGTGTAAGGAGGCTATCATGCTGCGGACTGGTGTTATCGCCAAGAAGCTGGGCATGACCCGGCTGTTCCTGGAAGACGGGCGTCAGGTGCCCGTCACCGTCCTGCATGTGGACAACGTGCAGGTTATCGCTCAGCGTACCGTGGAAAAAGACGGCTATGTCGCGCTGCAGCTTGGCGCTGGCGAAGCCAAGGCCAAGCGCACGACCGCTGCGCTGCGCGGTCATTTCGCCAAGGCCAATGTCGCGCCCAAGCGCAAGATCGCGGAATTCCGCGTCTCGCCCGAGAACCTGGTTGAAGTGGGTGAAGAGATCGTTGCCGATCACTACTTCCCCGGCCAGTATGTCGACATCGCCGGCACCTCGATCGGTAAAGGTTTTGCCGGTGCGATGAAGCGGCACAACTTTGGCGGTCTGCGCGCCTCGCACGGTGTGTCGATCAGCCACCGCTCGCACGGTTCGACCGGCCAGTGCCAGGACCCCGGCAAGGTGTTCAAGGGCAAGAAGATGGCCGGCCATCTGGGTGCGGTCCGTGTCACCACCCAGAACCTGCAGGTCGTCAAGACTGATTCCGAACGTGGCCTGATCATGGTTAAAGGCTCGGTTCCGGGTTCGAAAGGTGGCTGGGTCACCATCAAGGATGCCGTGAAGAAGCCGCTGGCCGAAAACACCGTTTTCCCGGCCGCGACCCGTTCCAAGGTCCAGGCTCAGGCCGAGGCTGCGGTCCCGGCTGAAGCTGCCGCGCCCGAAGGAGACAACTGATGAAACTCGACGTTATCACGCTCGATGCCGGCAAAGCCGGGAACATCGAACTGAGCGATGACATCTTCGGGCTCGAGCCGCGTGCGGATATCCTGCATCGCGTCGTGCGCTGGCAGCGTGCGAAGGCTCAGGCGGGCACCCATTCGGTGCTGGGCAAATCGGATGTCAGCTACTCGACCAAGAAGATCTACCGCCAGAAGGGCACCGGTGGCGCCCGTCACGGCAGCCGCAAGGCCCCGATCTTCCGTCACGGTGGTGTCTACAAAGGTCCGACCCCGCGGTCGCACGCCTTTGATCTGCCCAAGAAGGTCCGCGCTCTGGGTCTGAAGCATGCGCTGTCGGCCAAAGCTGCTGCCGGTGAGCTGGTGATCGTAGAGAACCTGAACATCGCGGAAGCCAAAACCGGAGCCGTCGCCAAGGCAGTCAAGGAAAACGGCTGGAAGCGCGTTCTGGTCATCGACGGTGCCGAGGTGAACGAAACCTTTGCCCGCGCTGCCCGCAACCTGGAAGGCGTTGATGTGCTGCCCTCGATCGGCGCCAACGTCTATGACATCCTGCGTCGGGATACGCTTGTGCTGACCCGCGCCGGTGTCGAAGCTCTGGAGGCTCGCCTGAAATGAGCGTCAAACCCGAACATTACGACGTGATCGTCAAGCCGGTCATTACCGAAAAGGCCACCCTGGTGGGCGATGCCAACGCCTATGTCTTCCAGGTGGCCAAGGACTCGACCAAACCGGCGATCAAAGAAGCCGTCGAGGCTCTGTTCAATGTCAAGGTGAAGGCCGTGAACACGACCATTACCAAAGGCAAAACCAAGCGTTTCCGCGGCCGCCCCGGTGTCCGTTCGGACGTGAAAAAGGCCTATGTCACGCTGGAAGCTGGCAACAGCATCGACGTGTCGACTGGTCTCTGATATAGAGCCTGCGAATCGACGGCCCCGGCAGCGGGGCCGTCGCCTTTTGACTGAAACGGACCACCTGAGGTCCAAAGCAACGGAAGACAGAAAGCATGGCACTCAAGTCGTATAAACCGACGACGCCTGGCCAGCGTGGGCTGGTTCTGATCGACCGTTCGGAGCTTTGGAAAGGGCGCCCGGTCAAATCCCTCACTGAGGGTCTGACCAAGAACGGCGGCCGGAACAACACCGGACGGATCACGATGCGCCGCAAGGGCGGCGGGGCGAAGCGTCTCTATCGCATCGTCGATTTCAGGCGCACTAAATTTGATGTTCCGGCGACCGTCGAGCGGATCGAATACGACCCCAACCGTACCGCCTTCATCGCGCTGATCAAATATGAAGACGGTGAGCAGGCCTACATCATCGCTCCGCAGCGTCTGGCTGTGGGCGACAAGGTCATCGCCGGCAATAAAGTGGACGTCAAGCCCGGCAACGCCATGCCTTTCAGCGGTATGCCGATCGGTACCATCGTTCACAACGTCGAGCTGAAGCCCGGCAAGGGCGGCCAGCTGGCCCGTTCGGCCGGCACCTACGCCCAGTTCGTCGGCCGCGACGGTGGCTATGCCCAGATCCGCCTGTCCTCGGGCGAACTGCGCATGGTGCGTCAGGAATGCATGGCGACCATCGGCGCCGTGTCGAACTCTGACCACTCGAACCAGAACTTTGGTAAAGCTGGCCGCAACCGTCACAAGGGCATCCGTCCGAGTGTGCGCGGTGTCGCCATGAACCCGATCGACCACCCGCATGGTGGTGGTGAGGGCCGGACCTCGGGTGGTCGTCACCCGGTTACCCCCTGGGGCAAGGGCACCAAGGGGACCAGGACCCGCTCGAACAAATCGACCGACAAATACATTCTGCGGTCGCGTCACGCGAAGAAGGGGCGTTAATCCATGGCACGTTCTGTTTGGAAGGGCCCCTTTGTCGATGCCTATGTGCTTCGCAAGGCCGAGAAAGCCCGGGAATCCGGCAAGTCGGATGTCATCAAAATCTGGTCGCGTCGTTCCACCATCCTGCCGCAGTTTGTCGGCCTGACCTTTGGTGTGTACAACGGCCAGAAGCACATCCCGGTCTCGGTGACCGAAGAGATGATCGGCCAGAAGTTCGGTGAGTACTCGCCGACCCGGACCTACTACGGTCACGCCGCCGACAAGAAAGCGAAAAGGAAGTAATCGTCATGGGTAAGGAAAAGAATCCGCGCCGCGTGGCGGAGAACGAGGCGATGGCGAAGACCCGCATGCTTCGCACCTCGCCGCAGAAGCTGAACCTGGTGGCGGCGATGATCCGCGGCAAGAAGGTCGACAAGGCGCTGGCCGATCTGACCTTTTCGTCCAAGCGCATCGCGGGCGATGTGAAGAAATGCCTGCAATCGGCTATCGCCAATGCCGAAAACAACCATAACCTCGACGTTGACAATCTGATCGTCGCCGAGGCCTGGGTTGGCAAGAACCTGGTGATGAAGCGCGGCCGTCCGCGGGCGCGGGGCCGTTATGGCCGCATCATGAAGCCGTTTTCGGAAATCACCATCAAGGTGCGTCAGGTCGAGGAGCACGCGTAATGGGTCAGAAGGTAAACCCCATCGGGATGCGTCTCCAGGTCAACCGCACCTGGGATAGCCGCTGGTATGCGGATGACAAGGACTACGGCAATCTGTTGCTGGAAGACCTGAAAATCCGTAGCTTCATCAAAAAAGAAGCCAAGCAGGCCGGTGTCAGCCGCGTCGTGATCGAACGTCCGCACAAGAAATGCCGGGTGACGATCTATGCTGCGCGTCCGGGCGTGATCATCGGCAAAAAAGGCGCCGATATCGAAACCCTGCGTAAAAAGCTGGCGAACTTCACCGCCTCGGAACTGCATCTCAACATTGTTGAGGTTCGCAAGCCCGAGTTGGATGCCCAGCTGGTGGCCGAGTCGATCGCTCAGCAGCTTGAGCGTCGGGTGTCCTTCCGCCGCGCCATGAAACGTGCGGTGCAAAACGCCATGCGCATGGGCGGCCTGGGGATCCGGGTGAACGTTTCGGGCCGTCTTGGCGGTGCTGAAATCGCCCGTACCGAATGGTACCGTGAAGGCCGGGTTCCGCTGCACACGCTGCGTGCCGACATCGACTATGCGCTGTCGGAAGCATCGACCCCTTACGGGATCATCGGTGTGAAGGTCTGGATCTTCAAGGGCGAGATCATGGAGCATGATCCGCAGGCCCACGACCGCCGCGCGACCGAAGCGCAGGACGGGCCGTCGCCCCGCGGCCCGCGCCGTGACCGCGACGCGCGCTAAGGAGAAGAAGCAATGCTGCAACCGAAACGGACTAAGTTCCGCAAACAGCACAAGGGCCGCATCCACGGCGAGGCCAAGGGCGGGTTCAACCTGAACTTCGGCTCCTATGCGCTGAAAGCCATCGAGCCCGAGCGTGTCACCGCCCGTCAGATCGAAGCGGCTCGCCGCGCGATCACTCGTCACATGAAACGTCAGGGCCGGGTCTGGATCCGGATTTTCCCGGACGTGCCGGTTTCGTCGAAACCGACCGAAGTGCGGATGGGTAAAGGTAAAGGCTCGGTGGATTACTGGGCCGCTCGCGTCCACCCCGGCCGGATCATGTTTGAGATCGACGGTGTGAACGACACTATCGCGCGCGAAGCTCTGCGTCTTGGTGCTCAGAAGCTGCCGGTTCTGACCCGCATTGTGGTTCGCGAAGACTGGTAAGAAGGAGGCGCCATCGCGCCTTCGACTTCGGTTTGAAATAAAAAAGCTCCGGAGAGATCCGGGGCTTTTTCATATGTAGTCTCTAACCAGCTTTCTGACTGACTGACTGATTGGCTGGCTTGGATTGTGTCTGTTTTACGCCAGGGGCATTCCACGTTTGATAGCTGAGCAAGCCCCGATCGCCTGAACACTACCGTCCTCCCCACTATAGGGGTCGGCAGTATATGAACTAATTGCATCGGCCCTGCTCTCGCCATGGATTGCTGCGAGTTCACTGGATCAGTCGGGATAATAGCTGATCCCGTCATCTCCATCGTTCCGACCATCCGGCCCCGTTCGTCAATCGCGGGTTCAGGTCCTTAATCCGGCATCGGAAAGCCCTCGGGGCCGGGCTCATCCGGCTATGTCATTGCCATCCGGGTTAACGACAGCAGAATTATCGCTCACTTGCGAGCAATTATAGGTTGGATGATGCAGGGGTAGGTGAGCACACCTGTCCGGCTGGTACGGCCGGTTCAATAAAGCCCTTGTGTTTGCTGGGGGTCCAGCGTATAGGCACGGCTTCATCATGGACTCCACCGGGAATCAGGGTGGCCCTGCGTGCAGGGGCTCTCCGGTGATGTTGAAAGGAAGAGGCGCATGAAAGCGCAGGAACTAAAAGACAAAACGCCGGATCAGCTGAAAGAACAGCTGCTCTCGCTGAAAAAGGAAGCGTTTAACCTGCGCTTCCAGCAGGCCACCGGCCAGCTCGAATCGACCGCCCGTATCCGTGCCGTCCGTCGTGACGTTGCACGCGTCAAAACCGTTTTGAACCAGAAAGCGGCCGAAGCCGCGGCGTCGAATTAAGGAGCCGGTCCATGCCCAAACGCATCCTGCAAGGCAAGGTCGTCAGCGATAAGAACGAACAGACCGTCACCGTTCTGGTGGAGCGGCGCTTCAAGCATCCGCTGCTGCACAAAACCGTGCGTTCGTCGAAGAAATATCGCGCCCATGACGCGAAAAACGAGTTCAAGGTCGGGGATATCGTTCGCATCGCCGAATGTGCGCCGATTTCGAAAACCAAACGCTGGACTGTTTTGTCTGACGCTTCTGAAGCCCAGGCCTGACACCAGAATTTAACGAAACCCTGGGGCCGGAGCATGAAGCAATTCGGGCCGGTCCCCAAAGGTCGGGAGTAACCAAATGATCCAGATGCAGACCAATCTGGATGTTGCTGATAACTCCGGCGCACGCCGGGTTCAGTGCATCAAGGTCCTGGGTGGTTCGCACCGTCGCTATGCGTCGGTGGGCGACATTATTGTCGTCTCCGTCAAGGAGGCCATCCCGCGCGGCCGTGTCAAGAAAGGCGACGTCCGCAAGGCCGTTGTCGTGCGCACCGCCAAAGAGGTGAAACGCGAAGACGGCACCTCGATCCGCTTTGACCGTAACGCTGCCGTCATCCTGAACAACCAGGGTGAACCGGTCGGTACCCGTATCTTCGGGCCGGTCGTGCGCGAGCTGCGGGCCAAGAACTTCATGAAGATCATCTCGCTTGCGCCGGAGGTGCTGTGATGGCTGCGAAGCTCAAAAAGGGCGACAAGGTCGTCGTGCTGACGGGCAAGGACAAAGGCAAGCAGGGTGAAATCACTGCTGTGTTCCCGAAAGAGAACAAGGCCGTGGTTGATGGCGTCAACATCGCTATCCGTCACCAGCGTCAGACCCAGAACAGCCAGGGCGGCCGTGTGGCGAAAGCCATGCCGATCGACCTGTCGAACCTTGCGCTGATGGACAAGAACGGCAAGGCCACCCGCGTCGGCTTCCGTGTCGAAGACGGCAAGAAGGTCCGCTATGCCAAGACCACCGGGGAGGCGATCTGATGCTGGATCAAGCCAATTACACTCCGCGCCTCAAGTCGCTCTACAAGGACAATATCCGCGCCATGCTCAAAGAAGAGTTTGGCTATAAGAACGACATGCAGATCCCGAAACTGGACAAGATCGTCCTGAACATGGGTATCGGCGAGGCCGTCAAGGACACCAAGAAGGTCAAACAGGGCGCTGAAGAGCTTTCGCTGATCGCTGGTCAGAAGGCCGTCATCACCAAGGCGAAGAAGTCGATCGCAGGCTTCCGCGTCCGTGAAGAGATGCCGCTGGGCGCCAAGGTGACCCTGCGTGGCGACCGGATGTATGAATTCCTGGACCGTCTGATCAACATTGCGCTGCCCCGCGTCCGCGACTTCCGCGGCGTCAAAGGCACGGCTTTCGATGGCCGCGGCAACTACGCCATGGGCCTGAAAGAGCACATCGTGTTCCCGGAAATCAACTTCGACAAGGTCGACGAAGTTCTGGGGATGGACATCATCATCTGCACCACCGCGCGGACCGACGCGGAAGCGAAGTCGCTGCTTCGGCATTTCAACATGCCGTTCAACAGCTGATCGCGGAGGGAAGAAGATATGGCAAAAAAATCCATGGTCGAGCGCGAGAAAAAGCGCCAGCATCTGGTTGAGAAATACGCCGCCAAGCGTGCTGCTCTTAACGAGATCATTCACGATCAATCCCGCCCGATGGAAGAGCGCTTCAAAGCCAGCCTGAAACTGGCTGAACTGCCGCGCAACTCTTCGGTCACGCGTCTGCACAACCGGTGCCAGCTCACCGGCCGTCCGCACGCGTATTACCGCAAACTGAAACTGTCGCGGATCATGCTGCGCGAGCTCGGCTCGTTCGGCCAGATCCCTGGCATGGTCAAATCGAGCTGGTAAGGGGGCACGATGTCGATGAACGATCCTCTCGGCGATATGCTGACCCGCATCCGCAACGCACAGATGCGCGGCAAATCGACCGTCCGTACGCCCGCCTCCAAGCTGCGCGCCTGGGTGCTGGACGTGCTTAAAGCAGAAGGCTACATCCGCGGTTATGAGCAGATTCAGACTGAATCCGGCCATACCGAGCTGGAAATCAGCCTGAAATACTTTGACGGCACCCCGGTGATCCGCGAGCTTGCTCGCGTGTCGAAACCCGGCCGTCGTGTCTATGCTTCGGTCAAGGACATCCCGCTGGTCCGCAACGGCCTTGGCGTGTCCATCGTCTCGACGCCGAAAGGCGTGATGTCGGATGCGGCGGCTCGCAGTGCCAATGTCGGCGGCGAAGTCCTCTGCACCGTGTTCTAAGGAGGGCAGGATGTCTCGGATTGGTAAAAAGCCGGTCGAACTGCCCCAGGGCGTGACCGCCGAAGTGAAAGGCCAGACCATCGAGGTGAAGGGTCCGAAAGGGACCCGTTCCTTCACCGCGACGGATGACGTGACCCTTGCGATCGATAACGGTGCTGTCACCGTTACGCCGCGCGGTCTGTCCAAGCGCGCGCGCCAGCAATGGGGCATGTCGCGTTCGATGGTGGCGAACCTTGTAACTGGCGTCAGCCAGGGCTTCAAAAGAGAGCTGGAAATCCAGGGTGTGGGTTACCGCGCGCAGATGCAGGGCAAGGTCCTGAAACTGGCGCTTGGTTATTCGCATGACGTGGATTTCGTGACGCCCGATGGCGTGACCATCACGGCGCCGAAGCAGACCGAGATCGTGGTCGAAGGCATCGACGAGCAACTCGTCGGCCAGGTCGCCGCGAACATTCGCGAGTGGCGCCGTCCCGAGCCCTATAAGGGCAAGGGGATCCGCTACAAGGGCGAGGTCGTCTTCCGCAAGGAAGGCAAGAAGAAGTAAGGGGCGCATAAATGGCACTGACCAAAAAAGAGCTGTTCCAGAAGCGCCGCCTGCGCGTGCGGAACAAGTTGCGGAAGATTGCGAACGGTCGTCCGCGTCTCTCCGTCCACCGTTCGTCCAAGAACATCAGCGTTCAGGTGATCGACGATGTGAAAGGGGTCACGCTGGCCTCTGCCTCGTCGCTCGAAAAGGACCTGGGTGTTATTGGCAAGAACAACGTCGAAGCCGCGGCCAAGATTGGCGCCGCGATTGCCGAGCGGGCCAGGAAAGCCGGTGTCGAAGAGGTTATCTTCGACCGTGGTGGTTTCCTGTTCCACGGCAAGATCAAGGCTCTGGCGGATGCAGCCCGCGAAGGCGGTCTGAAATTCTGATGGTGCGGGTGGCGTTCGCGCCACCCCGATGATCCGGGGACTGCTCTTTCTTTTGCGGCCCACCTGGATTGGCTAACACGGCGCGCGACGCGCCAGCTTATGAGGAATGCCAGATGGCAGAACGTGAAAACCGTCGGAGTCGGCGCGAAGAGCGCGAAGAGACTCCGGAATTCGCCGACCGGCTGGTCGCGATCAACCGCGTGTCGAAAACCGTTAAGGGTGGTAAGCGTTTTGGCTTTGCTGCTCTTGTGGTGGTTGGGGATCAGCGCGGCCGCGTCGGCTTTGGTAAAGGCAAGGCCAAAGAGGTGCCCGAGGCGATCCGTAAGGCTACTGAACAGGCCAAGCGCAGCCTGGTCCGCGTGCCGCTGCGTGACGGTCGCACCCTGCATCACGATGTCGAAGGCCGTCACGGCGCTGGCAAAGTGGTGATGCGGACCGCCGTTCCGGGTACCGGTATCATCGCCGGTGGTCCGATGCGCGCTGTGTTTGAGATGCTGGGCGTTCAGGACGTTGTGGCCAAGTCGCTGGGTTCGCAAAACCCCTACAACATGATCCGGGCCATGATCGACGGGCTGAAAAAAGAAGCCTCGCCCCGCAGCGTTGCACAGCGCCGCGGCAAGAAAGTGGCCGAGATCCTGCCGTCCAACGACAAGCCGGCAGAAGCCGCTGTCGAAGCGTAAGGAGACAGGCTTATGGCTAAAACCATCGTTGTGAAGCAGATCGGTTCGCCGATCCGCCGTCCGGCCATCCAGCGTGAAACGCTGAAAGGTCTTGGTCTGAACAAGATGAACCGTACCCGCGAGCTTGAGGATACCCCGGCGATTCGCGGTATGGTTGCCAAGATCCCGCATCTGGTGACCATCATCGAAGAGCGCGGCTGATCTCGGTCCCGCGCGACGGAAAGTCAGAAGCGCCCCGGAGATATCCGGGGCGTTTTTCATTCGCGCAGGGCACGAAAGCAGGACCTGTTAACCTTGTGGTAAGGGGTTCCGTCTATGCTGCGGGGGTGATTTGGGCTCCTGCAAGGGACATGCTGTGCTGTGCCGGATATTTGGTCTGATCCTATGCCTGTTGTTTTCGGCTGGGTTCGCTGATGCCAGTCCGTGGGCGCGTGGGAAGCGGGGTGTTTTTCTTTCCCTGTCCGGGGAGCGGGATCATGAGGGCAACGGCTATCTTGGCCTTTATGGCGAATATGGGCTGAGCCCGCGAGACACGCTGGGCTTTGAACTGGGGCGCGCCAGCGGCGGCGAAAACAGCGCAATGATCTGGTGGCAGCGGTCTCTCGATCAAGGGGCGGGGCCGGATCGCTGGGTGGTTTCTGCTGGTGGTGGAGTGCTGAAACGTGGCGGAGATTATTTGCCGTTAGCTCAGGTTGGTGTGGGCTGGGGCAGGGGTTGGGATGCACTTCCGCTGTTGCGCGCCCTGCATGGTGGCGGCTGGCTTTCGGTCGAGGCCCGTTACCGGGTCGCACTACGCTGGAAGGATGGGGAGGCTTGGTCCGAACTCGCCTCGCAAGGGGCGGGGCTGTTTAGTTATCTGACGCCAGAGGCGACCGCCAAGGCTGAGCTGACATTCGGCTGGCATACGACCGACACAATGATGCTGATCAACCAGTTGCGATTTGAGGATCGCACGGATACCGGCTTTTCAGCGAGTCTCGCAACCACAGTGGTGCGGGATCTGGCTGGCCCCGTAAGACTGGAAGTCGGCGCGGTTCTGCCTCTGAGCGGAGCGGGGGAGACGGCGGTAAGGATCGGAACATGGGTCGAGTTTTGAGTCAGGCCGAAGGGCTGTGCGACCAAACCCCACAGGGTAACGGCAGCTTGTTGACCGCGGCGCCTGCACTGTATAAAGACCCCCGGTGCCCATCGGCACCGACTCAATCAAGAATGCCGTGTTCGCCCTTTTCGCTTCATGGGGCGCTTCCGGCCAAGGAGAAGCGATATGAAACTGCATGAACTGCACGACAATCCCGGCGCCTCGCGCAAGAAAAAGCGCGTTGCCCGTGGTCCCGGCTCGGGCAAGGGTAAAACCGCCGGCCGTGGTATCAAAGGTCAGACCTCGCGTTCAGGCGTCGCGCTGAATGGCTATGAAGGCGGCCAGATGCCGCTTTACCGCCGCCTGCCCAAGCGTGGCTTTAGCAAACCGAATCGTCTTGAATTCGCGGTGGTCAATCTTGGCCAGCTGCAAACGTTCATTGACGCCGGCAAGCTGGACGTAAAAGCCGAACTGAACGAGGATGCGCTGGTTGCTGCCGGTGTCATTCGCCGCAAGCGCGATGGCGTGCGTCTGCTGGCCAAGGGTGAGCTGAGGGCTGCCGTGAACCTGACCGTGACCGGCGCGTCGAAATCGGCGGTCGAAGCGGTCGAGAAAGCTGGTGGCAAGGTCACCGTCACCCGTCCGGCAAAAGAAGCCGCTGACGCTTCCGCGGCCGAATAAGCTGTTGAAGGGCGCGCCCGCGCCCCATAGATAGCTATCGAGTTTTCCAGGCGCCGCGGGATCGGGAAACGATCCGGCGGCGCTGCCACGAAGGGGCTTAAGCATGGCGTCAGCCGCAGAACAGATGGCCGCGAACCTTTCCTGGGGCGCGCTCGGCAAGGCGACCGAGCTGCGTCAGAGAATCTGGTTCACCCTCGGACTTCTCATTATCTACCGCCTTGGCACCTATATCCCGGTGCCCGGCATTGATGGCGCCGCATTGCGCAATTTCATGGATCAGGCGCAGGCTGGTCTGGGCGGAATCCTGTCCATGTTCACCGGCGGTGCGCTGGGACGCATGGGCATCTTTGCGCTTGGCATCATGCCCTATATCTCGGCCTCGATCATTGTGCAGCTGCTGGCTTCCATGGTGCCGGCTCTTGAGCAGCTCAAGAAAGAGGGCGAACAGGGCCGCAAGAAGATCAACCAATACACCCGTTATGGTACGGTCGCGCTGGCGCTGTTCCAGGCCTGGGGTCTGGCGGTCAGTCTTGAGCACGGCAACCTTGCCCATGAACCGGGGATGTTCTTCCGCGCCTCGGTCGTGATCACGCTGGTCGGCGGCACCATGTTCCTGATGTGGCTGGGTGAGCAGATTACCGCTCGCGGCATCGGCAACGGTATTTCGCTGATCATCTTTGTCGGCATCGTTGCTGAAATTCCGGCCCATCTGGCACAGTTTCTGGCGCAAGGCCGTTCGGGTGCAATCTCGACTCCGGTGATTCTGGGCGTGATCGTCATGGTCGCCGCAGTGATTGCCTTTGTGGTCTTCATGGAGCGGGCGCTTCGCAAGATCCACATCCAGTACCCGCGGCGGCAGGTCGGGATGAAGATCTATGACGGCCAGTCCTCGCACCTGCCGATCAAGGTGAACCCGGCGGGCGTGATCCCGGCGATTTTTGCCAGCTCGCTGCTGCTGCTGCCGGTCACGATCTCGACTTTCTCGGGCAATCAGACGGGCCCGATCATGTCGACGATCCTTGCCTATTTTGGCCCCGGCCAGCCGCTTTACCTGCTGTTCTTTGCGGCGCTGATCGTGTTCTTTACCTACTTTTACACGTTCAACGTCAGCTTCAAGACCGAGGATGTGGCCGAGAACCTGAAGAATCAGGGCGGGTTCATTCCGGGCATTCGTCCCGGCAAACGGACCGAGGATTATCTGACCTATGTCGTGACCCGGGTGCTGGTCATTGGTTCGGCCTACCTGACCTTTGTCTGCCTTTTGCCCGAGGTCATCCGTAACCAGCTGGCGATCCCCTTTTATTTTGGCGGAACGTCGGTGCTGATCGTTGTCAGCGTGGTCATGGATACGATCAACCAGGTGCAGAGCCACCTGCTGGCGCATCAGTACGAAGGTCTGATTGAGAAATCGCAGCTGCGCGGCAAGCGTGGCAAGGCGAAGACGCGCAAGGCCCCCGCGCGTCGCTGAGGCAAGCCCACCATAAGGGTAGGAGAGGGACGAGACATGGCGATCAACATCATTCTGCTGGGCCCGCCCGGCGCAGGCAAAGGCACCCAGGCGCGGCGTCTGATCGACGAGCGCGGTCTCGTCCAGCTCTCGACCGGCGATATGCTGCGCGAAGCGCGCAACTCGGGCACCGAGATGGGCAAGCGCGTGGCTGAGGTCATGGACCGGGGCGAGCTGGTGACGGATGAGATTGTCATTGGTCTGATCCGGGAAAAACTGGCGCAGCGCGGTAAGGGCTTCATCTTTGACGGCTTTCCGCGCACTCTGGCACAGGCCGACGCGCTGCAATCGCTGATGGCGGAAATGGATCAGCGCGTTGATGCCGTGATCGAGATGCGGGTCGATGACGCGGCGCTGGTTTCGCGCATCACCGGCCGTTTTACCTGCGGCAATTGCGGTGAGGTCTATCACGATGTGACCAAGCCGACGAAAGAGCCGGGGGTCTGCGATGTCTGTGGCTCGACCGACCTGCGTCGTCGCGCCGATGACAATGAGGAAAGCCTCAAGACGCGGTTGATGGAGTATTACAAAAAGACTTCGCCGCTGATCGGTTACTTCTACGTCAAGGGGAACCTGCATACGGTCGATGGCCTTGCCGAGATTGATGAGGTTGCCGGCCAGATCTCGCGGATTATGGACAGGTTTCCGGGTCAGGGTTGACCTTGACCAGCAAATCCCTTAATTCGCAGCATCTCGGAAGAGAATCACCTGAGTCTCAGGTGTAGCTTTAGGCCCGAAGGCACGGCTTTCGGGTCTTTGGTTGTGAAAAAAGGTTCCGGCATTACGGAACCGCAACATGGAAAAGGAAACACGCGTGGCTCGTATTGCTGGCGTCAACATTCCGACGGGGAAACGCGTCCCCATCGCTCTGACCTATATCCACGGGATCGGCCCGAAATTCGCCGAACAGATCATTCAGGCTGTCGGTATCGATCCGGCGCGCCGCGTGAATGACCTGTCGGACGCTGAAGTTCTGCAGATCCGCGAATACATCGACGCCAACCTGACCGTCGAAGGCGACCTGCGCCGTGAGACGCAGATGAACATCAAGCGTCTGATGGACCTCGGCTCGTATCGCGGCCTGCGTCATCGTCGCGGCCTGCCGGTGCGCGGCCAGCGCACCCACACCAATGCCCGCACCCGCAAGGGCCCGGCGAAACCCATCGCCGGCAAGAAGAAGTAAGGGGGAACGGACATGGCACGCGATAAGACTCGCATCAAGCGCAAGGAACGCAAAAACATCGCCGCTGGCGTGGCGCATGTGAATTCGTCCTTCAACAACACCAAGATCCTGATCTCGGACGTGCAGGGCAACGCTATTGCCTGGTCGTCGGCCGGCACCATGGGCTTCAAAGGTTCGCGTAAATCGACCCCCTATGCCGCCCAGATGGCCGCTGAGGACGCTGGCCGTAAGGCGCAGGAACATGGCGTTCGCACGCTGGAAGTTGAAGTTCAGGGCCCCGGCTCGGGCCGCGAATCGGCGCTGCGTGCGCTGGCTGCGGTTGGCTTCAACATCACTGCGATCCGCGATGTTACCCCGATCGCGCACAACGGCTGCCGCCCGCCGAAGCGCCGCCGGGTCTGATCGGTCAAGACTTTGACGCGCTTCGCGCCGTTTTTCGGCGCGGGCGCGCTTTTCGCTTATCACCTCGGGCGTTTCCGACTGTCGGTCATGGGTCGGAAACTGGTATGGAGGCAATCGCATGATCCACAAGAATTGGGCTGAACTGATCAAGCCGACCCAGCTTGAAATCAAGCCGGGTGCCGATCCGTCCCGCGTGGCCACCGTCGTGGCGGAACCGCTTGAGCGCGGCTTTGGCCTGACGCTGGGCAACGCGCTGCGCCGTGTGCTGCTGTCCTCGTTGCAGGGCGCGGCCATCACCTCGGTGCAGATCGACAACGTGCTGCACGAGTTCTCCTCTGTCCCGGGGGTGCGCGAGGACGTCACCGACATCGTCCTGAACCTCAAGGGCGTGACGCTGAAGATGGAAGTCGATGCGCCCAAACGGCTGACGCTGTCGGCCAAGGGTCCGGGCGAGGTCAAGGCTGGTGATATCCAGGAAACCGCTGGCATCACCATCCTGAACCGCGACCACATCATCTGCCATCTTGATGACGGCGCCGAGCTGCACATGGAACTGACCGTTGCCAACGGCAAGGGTTATGTCGCCGCCGACAAGAACCGTCCCGAGGATGCGCCCATCGGCCTGATTCCGATCGACGCGATCTTTTCGCCGGTCAAGCGTGTCAGCTACGAAGTCACGCCGACCCGTGAAGGCCAGGTGCTGGACTATGACAAGCTGACCATGAAGGTTGAAACCGACGGTTCGCTGACCCCGGAAGATGCCGTGGCCTATGCCGCACGTATCATTCAGGACCAGCTGTCGGTCTTCGTCAACTTCGAAGAGCCCGAGACGGCCACCCGCTCGGATGCCGAGGATGGGCTGGAATTCGACCCGCGCCTGCTCAAGAAAGTGGACGAGCTGGAGCTGTCGGTGCGTTCGGCGAACTGCCTCAAGAACGACAATATCGTCTATATCGGCGACCTCATCCAGAAGACCGAAGCCGAGATGCTGCGCACTCCGAACTTCGGCCGCAAATCGCTTAACGAGATCAAGGAAGTGCTCTCGGGCATGGGCCTGCATCTCGGTATGGATGTTGTGGACTGGCCGCCGGAAAACATCGAAGATCTGGCCAAGCGTTTCGACGACCAGTTCTGATCACGAATACCGGGGGCGCATGTCGCCCCCGGAGTACCGGGCATTCCGCCCCAAGGAGAGCGGCCCGCACGCATGGGCTGCCGGACAAAGCAAAAAGACGTAAAGGAGACATATCATGCGTCACGCCCGCGGTTATCGCCGTCTGAACCGTACCCACGAACACCGCAAGGCGCTGTTCGCCAACATGGCTGGCTCGCTGATCGAGCATGAGCAGATCAAGACGACTCTGCCCAAGGCCAAGGAACTGCGCCCCGTCATCGAGAAGCTGATCACGCTGGCCAAGCGCGGCGACCTGCACGCCCGCCGTCAGGCGGCTGCCCAGCTGAAACAGGACAGCCACGTTGCCAAACTGTTCGAGATTCTCGGCCCGCGCTACAAAGACCGTCAGGGCGGCTATGTCCGTGTTCTGAAAGCCGGTTTCCGCTATGGCGACATGGCACCCATGGCGATCATCGAGTTCGTCGAGCGCGACACCAGCGCCAAGGGTGCGGCTGACCGTGCCCGTCTGGAAGCCGAATCGGCCACCGACGAATCGTGAGAAGTCTAACCGTTTCTTGCGGTTAAGCGAATCTTGGGCCCGCAGCCACGCCAGATGGCTGCGGGCCTTTTTGCAACAGTTGCCACAACAAGCTCTGCAAGCAACGGTAGATAGAATTTCTACAGTTCTTCAAATAGTTGTGGCGGCTTATGGAAAAGGTATGGAAAACAGGGGTGCGCCGGGCCGTCATTGGTGTCTGCGAAGATGACAACAACCCCCGGCGCCGACGAGGAGAGACGACGGCGGCAGAAAAAACGTTGCTTCTTAATACAGTATTGCTTGAATACCCTGTAATACATGCCAATTTTCTTGATGACCTGAGGTAAAAGCAATCTGTACAAATAGTCATGTCGTCTCGCGCGGAAATCAACGCAGCACTCGCCAAACTGAAAAAGCTGGCCCCCGCGGGCTACTTTATCGGTTTGCACATCCGCTTTGCTGCGCCCCTGATGCAGTTCCAGACCTATAACAAGGAGTGGACGCAGCGTTATTCCGAGCGCGCCTATGCCTTGCGCGACCCGACGATTGCCTGGGGATTCTCGACAACAGGCGTATGCCGCTGGAGCGTGCTGCCGATTCCCGACCCCTTTTCGATCCTTCAGGACGCAGCAGATCACGGCCTGCCTTATGGTGTGGTGGTGGCTCATGGGCCGATCAAGTCGCGTACCATCGCTGCCTTTGCTCATGACAGGCGGGAGTTCACGGATGATGAGATTGATGTGATCTCGGCGACGATACGTCGGCTTCACGAAATTACGGAGCCGCCGGAGAGTCTGACGAAGGCTCAGCAAGAGGCCCTTCGGTGTATCGCAGAGGGCGATCGTCATGCAGCGGCGGCTGCAAAGCTTGGTATTACGGAAAGCGCATTCAAAGCTCGTCTGATCTCGGCGCGCGAAAGGCTGATGGCAAGAACGACTGCCGAAGCGCTGCAACGGGCCAAGGATTACCGCCTGCTGTAGGACGTTGCGTTAACCATTGCGGTTTACACCTGGGGGCCAGTACCACCGCAACCCCAGGAGAAGAGCATGCAGACCACCACCCTTTCCTTTGCTAACCTGCACATCCATGGCGAGCTGTTCGCGAATATCTTTCGTGCACGCAAGCAAAGCTTCATCGTCCAGAAGTGCTGGGATCTGCCCCAGACGGACGATATGGAGTTCGATCAATACGACACCCCGATGAGCCGTTGGGTGGCGATCCATCAGAACGGGCAGGTACTGGCTGGAGTTCGGCTGACGCCCACCACGGCGCACTGCGGCATGTACTCTTACATGATTCGCGATGCCCAGCTTGATCTTCTGGGCGGTTCGATCCCTCAGAACCTGCTTGATGAGCCGGCCCCGGTCGATCCCGGGACGTGGGAGGCAAGCAGGCTGTTCGTCAATCACGACGTCCCCCAGCGTGAACGTCGCCGCGTTCACCTGAACCTGGTGCAAGAGATGACGAACTCGGCGCGTAATCTGGGTGCCACGCGTCTGGTGTGCCTTGTCGCCTCGAACTGGCCGCGTTGGCTGGTGCCCTGCGGGCTTGATGCGCAGGCCATGGGGCCGGTGGTCTGGATTGATGACGGTTACTTCCAGTGTGTCTCGATCAACCTTGCGGCAAAGATGCACTGATGCGCGGCATCGGGTGCAGGGCCTTTCGCCGATGATGCGGGCGGCGTAACATACCGTCCGCATGGCTGATCTGTTTGATACCGCGCCCGCCTCGGGCGAACCTGCGCGCCCTGTGGCGCGTCCTCTGGCCGACCGGATTCGACCGGCACGGCTGGCTGATGTCGTGGGTCAGGACAAGGTGCTGGGCCCGGACGGGCCACTTGGCGCCATGCTGCATGCCGGCAGCCTGTCGTCGCTGATTCTCTGGGGGCCGCCGGGGGTTGGGAAAACCACCATCGCGCGTCTGCTCGCACAGGAAACCGACCTGGCTTTCGTGCAGATCTCGGCGATTTTTTCGGGTGTGCCCGAACTGCGCAAGGTTTTTGACGCAGCCCGTCTGCGTCACCAGCAAGGCAGGGGCACGCTTTTGTTCGTGGACGAGATCCATCGTTTCAATAAGGCGCAGCAGGACAGTTTCCTGCCGCATATGGAGGATGGCACCATCACGCTGGTCGGTGCCACTACCGAAAACCCTAGTTTTGAGCTGAACGCCGCGCTGTTGTCCCGCGCTCAGGTCATCGTGCTGGAGCGGCTGAGCCTTGCCGATATGGAACGTCTGGCGCAGCGGGCCGAGAAAGAGCTTGATCGCCCGCTGCCCCTGACCGCCGAGGCGCGCGACCGGCTGCTGGAGATGGCAGATGGCGATGGCCGCGCCGCGCTGAACCTGATCGAGCAGGTGATGGCCTGGCGGGTCCCGGGCAAGCTCGACACCGACCAACTGGCGCAGCGTTTGATGAGGCGCGCGGCGAAATACGACAAGTCGGGTGATGAGCATTACAACCTGATCTCGGCCCTGCACAAATCAGTGCGTGGAAGTGATCCCGATGCGGCGCTGTACTGGTTGTCGCGTATGCTCGAAGGCGGAGAGGACCCGCGCTATCTCGCCCGCCGCCTGACCCGTATGGCGGTCGAGGATATCGGCCTGGCCGATCCTGCCGCGCAACGCCATTGCCTTGACGCCTGGGCACTTTACGAACGGCTGGGCAGCCCCGAGGGAGAGCTGGCGCTGGCGCAGGCCACGATCTATCTGGCGCTGGCGCCCAAATCGAATGCCGGCTATGTCGCCTATAAAGCGGCGCGAGATCTGGCGCGACGCTCGGGCAGCCAGATGCCGCCCAAGCATATTCTGAACGCACCGACCGGATTGATGGCCGATCAGGGCTATGGTGCGGGCTATCGCTATGACCACGACGCCGAGGACGGATTCTCGGGTCAGAATTATTTCCCCGACGACATGAAGCGGCCGGTTTTCTATCTGCCCGTCGAACGCGGTTTCGAGCGTGAGTTGAAAAAGCGCGTTGAATGGTTCGCCGGGCTGCGCCAGAAGCGGCGGACAGAGGACAAGGCATGACACATACATTTCTTCAGGTCGGGCTGGGCGGGGCCTTGGGGTCCGCTGCGCGCTACGGCGTCAATATTCTGGCCGGGCGGATGACACAGGGTTTTCCTCTGGGCACGTTGATCGTGAACATCGTCGGCTGCCTGGCGATGGGGCTGCTTGCGGCCTTGCTCGCGCATCGCGGCGGGCAGCATCTCGCGCCCTTTCTGCTGACCGGGGTGTTGGGCGGCTTTACGACCTTTTCCGCGTTTGCACTGGATACGGCAACGCTGTGGGAGCGTGGCGCGGGCGCGGTTGCGCTGGGTTATGTGCTGTGCTCGGTGATCCTGTCGCTTGCGGCGGTGGTCATGGGGCTGGTCATTGGTCGGGGGCTGTTCTCGTGAGCGGCGTGCAAACCATCCGCGTCAGCGCGGACGAAGGCGATCAGCGTATCGACCGCTGGCTGAAAAAGCGTTTTCCCCAGCTGACCCAGGGCGCGGTCGAGAAATGGTGCCGCACCGGTCAGTTGCGCGTCGATGGTGGACGGGTCAAAGCCAATACCCGCATTGAGGCGGGCCAGGAGGTACGTGTGCCGCCGTTGCCTGTGGCGGCCTCGGGACCTGTGCCCGCCCGTCCCAGGGCGGCGGTGAAACAGTCCGATGCCGAGATGATCCAGTCCTGCGTCTTGTGGCGCGACGAACATATCATTGCGCTGAACAAGCCTCCGGGCCTGCCTTCTCAGGGTGGTTCGGGGCAGGGGGACCGGCACGTGGACGGGCTGACCGCGGCGCTGATGTTTGGCTACAAGGACCGGCCCAAGCTGGTGCACCGTCTGGATAAGGACACCTCGGGTGTTTTGCTGCTGGCGCGCACCGACCGGATCGCACGCTCTTTGTCCGAAGCGTTTCGTCATCGCCTGACCCGCAAGATCTACTGGGCGGCGGTGGCCGGCGTGCCCAGCCCGCGCATGGGGTCGATCAAATACGGGCTGGTCAAGGCACCGGGACGTGGGCGCGGCGGCGAAGGCGAAAAGATGATGACCGTGCATCCTTCTGCCGTCGCCTCGACCGAAGGGGCCAAGCGCGCCCATACCGATTTTGCCGTGCTGGACGCTTTGGGCAGCCGCACGGCATGGGTTGCCATGGTCCCGGTGACGGGCCGCACCCATCAGCTGCGCGCCCATATGGCCGGGATCGGCCATCCCATTGTGGGCGACGGCAAATATGGCGGTTCGGGTCAGGAAAACCCCGGTGACGGATGGGGCGCCCAGCTTGGCGGAGAGATCAGCCGCAAACTGCATCTGCACGCTCGGATGATCCGTTTCGAGCATCCGATCACCAAAAAGCTGATCACCGTGACCGCGCCCTTGCCCGACCACATGGTCCGGACGTGGAAAACACTGGGCTGGTCGGAAAACGATGTGCCCGAGGACCCATTTGCCGAGGCAACATGAAGCTGGTCATCTTTGACATCGACGGCACGCTGGTTGACAGCCAGCATGAGATTACCCATGCGATGAACAGCGCCATGGCAGGCGCAGGCCTGCCCGAGATGGAGCCGGCGCGCATCCTGTCCATCGTCGGTCTGTCACTGCCGGTGGCGGTGGCGCGGCTGTTGCCGGAGGCCGGGCCAGACCTGCACGAGCGCGTCGTCGCTGGCTACCGCGAAGCATTCATCGCGGAACGGCTGGCAGGGGCACGGCCGCCGCTGTATCCCGGCGCGCTGGACTGTCTGGATGCGCTGGCGGCGATGGACGAGGTGCTTTTGGGTATTGCCACCGGCAAGCCAGCGCGGGGGCTGGCGGCGACCCTTGATGCGCATGGGCTGACGCGACGTTTTATCACCCGGCAATCGGCGGACGGGCATCCTTCGAAACCACATCCGGCGATGCTGGAAAGCGCGCTTTCCGAAACCGGGGTCGAGGCCGGGCGGGCGGTGATGATCGGCGATACTGTTTTCGATATGGAAATGGCGCGGGCGGCGGGTGTTGCCGGGTTCGGCGTCCAGTGGGGCTTTCACCCGGCCGAGGATCTGCACGCGGCCGGTGCGCGGCTGGTCGCCCCGGACTATCCCGCCCTGACCCGCGCCCTGTTGGAGTGGGCGAATGAGTGAATGGAAGGCGCGCCGGTTCTGGAAATCCGTGAACCTGCGCAAGGAAGCCGGGGGCTGGATGGTTCTTTTGGACGAGCGGCCCTTGCGCACGCCGGGCAAGCAACCGCTGATCCTGCCGGCTGGGGCTTTGGCCGAAGCCATTGCCGAAGAATGGCAGACGGTCGAGGATGTGATCAATCCTCAGGACATGCCGCTGACCCGTGCCGCGAACTCGGCCATTGAAAAGGTGATCCCGCAATTTGCCCAGGTCGCGGCAATGCTTGCTGAATATGGCGGAACCGACCTTTTATCCTATCGTGCCGACGCGCCCGAAACACTTGTCCGCGCCCAGGCCGAGGGCTGGGACCCGCTGATCGACTGGGCCGCGACCGAACTGAAGGCGCCCCTGCGCATCACCCATGGCGTGATTCCCGTGCCACAGGAACCAGCGGTGCTGGGAAAACTGCATGCCGAGGTGGCAGAGCTTGATCCATTCGGCCTGACGGCGTTGCACGATCTTGTGACGCTGCCTGGTTCGCTGATCCTTGGACTGGCGGTAATCCGGGGCCGGATCGACGCTGATACGGCCCATGCGCTGTCACGAATTGATGAAGAATTTCAGGCACAACGATGGGGTCGGGATACCGAGGCCGATGAGGCGGCCCGGAACCGTCTGGTCGCCCTGCGCAGTTCCGAACGGTTCTGGCAGCTTAGTCGCAGCTGAACCGTCTGGTTTGGGTTCTTTCTTGACGCATGGCCCCCTATCGGCACAATGCCGCTTATGGGGGTATAAAGCCTCCTTGCATAAACCGGGCCCGCCAATGGCCCAGTTACGGCTCATTCCTCGGCGGGACCGGGAACAACAGTGGGGAAATCTATGAAGAAATCCGTATTCTTCGGCTCTGTGACAGCGGTCGCCCTGGCGGCCTCGGGCGCGCTGGCCGCAGAGGGAGACACGCTGAAAGAGGTCAAGGCCCGCGGCGTGCTGAATTGCGGCGTGAACACCGGCCTGATCGGTTTTGCCGCCCCCGATGCGAACGGGAACTGGTCGGGCTTTGACGTTTCGTTCTGCAAGGCGCTGGCTGCGGCCGTTCTTGGCGATGCCACCAAGATCAAATATGTGCCGACCACCGGCCAGACCCGGTTCACCGCCCTTTCCTCGGGCGAGGTGGACATTCTGGCCCGCAACTCGACCTGGACCTTCCAGCGCGATACCGACCTCAAGCTCGATTTCATCGGCGTGAACTATTACGATGGTCAGGGCTTCATGGTGCGTAAAGATCTGGGCGTGTCCTCGGCCAAAGAGCTGAACGGCGCGACGATCTGTATCCAGACCGGCACCACGACCGAGCTGAACCTGGCAGATTACTTCAAAGCCAACAACATGGAGTATCAGCCGGTCAACATCGACAGCAATGCCGAGGGCGAGCAGCAGTATCTGGCCGGCGCCTGCGATGCCTATACGACCGATGCATCAGGTCTTGCCGCGACGCGCGCAAGCTTTGCCGACCCGGAAAACCACATCATCCTGCCCGAGATCATCTCGAAAGAGCCTCTCGGCCCGGCGGTCCGCCATGGCGACAGCAACTGGGCTGATATCGCGCGCTGGACCCTTTACGCGCTGATCGCGGCCGAGGAATACGGCGTCACCTCGGCCAATATCGACGAGTTGGCAAAAAGCTCGAACAACCCCGAGGTTCAGCGTCTGCTGGGCACGACCGATGAGCTGGGCAAGATGATCGGCCTAGATGCCGAATGGGCCAAGCGGGCGATCAAGGCCGGCGGAAACTATGGCGAAATCTTTGCTGCCACCATTGGCGAGCAGACCCCCATTGGCCTTGCGCGCGGCCTGAACGCTCAATGGACCCAGGGAGGCCTGATGTATGCGATGCCCTTCCGGTAATCGCATCTGAAAAAGGGCGCGCGGGGGCCCTATGCCCCCGGGCGCCCCCAGGCTTGACCGGCAGTACAGAGGCCAAAGGCCCGACATCCAAGCCGGAAACAGGGGGTTAAAATATGGTGACTTACACGGGGGCGGACCATCCGCCGTTCCGGTTGTCGATGCTGATCTATGATCGGCGCTACCGCTCGCTGACCTTGCAGGCGATTGTCTTCATCCTTGTCATGGTGATGGCGAGCTGGCTGATCGACAACACGCTGCGCAACCTGTCCGCGATGGGCAAAACGCTCAGCTTTGACTTTCTATTCCGCCGTGCGGGATATGACATTCCGCAACAGCTCATTCCCTACAACTCAGACGACACCCATCTGCGCGCCACCATCGTGGGGCTGCTGAACACGCTGCTGGTTTCCCTGTTGGGCTGCATTGCGGCCACTGCGCTGGGCGTGGTCGTCGGTGTGTTAAGACTATCCTCGAACTGGCTGATCGCGCGGCTGATGACGATCTATGTCGAGGTGTTTCGCAATATCCCGGTGCTTTTGTGGATTCTCGTCTGCCTTGCGATCTTTACCGAGGTCATGCCCGCACCGAACGCCTATCGCGGCGAAAATCCTGCTGCGCAGATGATCCTGTTTGACCTGATCGCGCCGACGAACCGCTATACCGCCATCCCCTCACTGGGCATGACCAACCCGCCGGGCACCATCGCCCTGGGGCGCGAAGCGATCAGCTGGGCGCTGATCGCCTATGTCGTGGTCATCGTTGTCGCATGGATCGCCTGGCGGCGGTTGCGGGTCTGGGCGCAGGCGGTGCAGGACCGGACCGGGACCCGCCCGACGACCTGGTGGATCAGCCTTGCGATCTTTGCCGTGCCGCTGCTGCTGTTGACCTGGTATTTCGGCCTGCATCTGGTGCCGCCGGTGCTGCGCGGCTTCAACTTTGCCGATGGCATAAATCTTGATAACGCGCTGGTGGTTCTGTGGCTGGCGCTGACCCTTTATACCGGCGCTTTTATCGCCGAGATCGTGCGCGGCGGCATTCTGGCTGTCAGCCGTGGTCAGACCGAGGCGGCATTCGCGCTGGGGCTGAGGCCACGCCGGACCATGTCGCTGGTGGTGCTGCCCCAGGCGCTGCGGGTGATCGTGCCGCCGCTGATTTCGCAGTATCTGAACCTGACCAAGAACAGTTCTCTGGCCATCGCGGTCGGCTATATGGATCTGCGCGGCACGCTGGGCGGTACCACGCTGAACCAGACCGGACGCGAGATGGAATGCATGGTGCTGATGATGGGCATCTATCTGGCACTAAGCCTGATCATTTCGGGCGGGATGAACATCTTCAACAGCCGCGTCAAGCTGAAGGAGCGGTGAGATGAGCGACACTCATACAGAAACCGTTGCCTATGTACGCGAAACCATGCTGCCGCCCGAACCTCCGCCTCTGGCCGAGACCGGGGCGATCAAATGGTTGCGCGAGAACCTGTTTTCCGGGCCGCTGAACATCGTCCTGACCCTGATCGGTCTTGGCATCGTCTGGCTGGTGGCCAGCATTGTCGGGCCATGGCTTGTCCACGGGGTCTGGAACGCAAACAGCATGGCAGAATGCCGCCAGATCATTGCCGAGACCTGGGGGCAGGGGACGGATGGCGCCTGCTTTGCCATCATCAAACATCGCTGGAATCAGTTCCTGTTCGGCTTTTATCCGCAGACGCTTTACTGGCGGCCGGTGCTGGCCTTTGGCCTGTTGTTCCTTGCGCTTGCTCCGGTGCTGTTTGCGGACAGCGAGCGGGCGCGACGCATCGTGCTAGGCCTGGCGGTGGTGTTGACGCTGCTGGTTGCCAGCCTGCTTGGCGCGGGTGGCGCGGTGCTGCTGGCTGCCGCGCTGGTCATGCTGGGCTGGAGCGCGCTGATCGAGACCCGCCCCGGCTGGTCGCTGCTGGCGACCCTGGTTTATCCGTTCATCGCAGTCTGGCTGCTTTGGGGCGGTTCGCTGTGGAGTGAGATTGCGGCACTGGCCGGTTTCGTGATCGGCTTTATCGTCTGGCGCCTGCTGGTGGTGCGGTTCGGCCTTTTGGCCTTTGCGCTGGGTGTTGTCGCGGCCGTGGCCTGGTGGCTGGTCGCTGCCGGACCCCTGACCTCGTCCCTGGCCGGTGTGCTGCCCTTGCGATTGCAGCCGGTGTCGTCGGACCAGTTCGGCGGTTTCGTACTGTCGATCACCATTGGTGTTGCGGGTATCGCGCTGTCCCTGCCGGCAGGGATCATCCTTGCGCTGGCCCGGCGTTCGGACCTGCCGGTAATCAAGATGCTGGCGGTGATGTTCATCGAGTTCATCCGCGGTGTGCCCTTGATCACGTTGCTGTTCGTGGCGTCGCTGCTGCTGAACTATTTCCTACCGCCGGGGACGAATTTCGACATCATCCTGCGGGTCATCATCATGGTGACGCTGTTTGCCTCGGCCTATATGGCCGAGGTGATCCGTGGCGGGCTTGCTGCCCTGCCCAAGGGGCAGTACGAGGCAGCCGATGCGCTGGGGCTGGACTATTGGAAAGCACAGCGGCTGATCATCCTGCCGCAGGCACTCAAGATCTCGATCCCTGGCATCGTCTCGACCTTCATCGGCATGTTCAAGGACACGACGCTGGTCGTGTTCGTCGGGTTGTTCGATCCGTTAAAGGCGATGGCCGACACCATCCGCGCAAGCTTTGAATGGAAAGGCGCCTATTGGGAGCCCTACATCTTTGTCGGCGCGATCTTTTTCATCCTCTGCTTCGGCATGTCGCGCTATTCCATGTATCTGGAACGCCGGCTGAAGCGCGACCACCGCTGAAGGAGGCCAACCATGACTGCACAAACCAACGCAGCCCCCGCGATGACCGGCGAAACCGCCATCGAAATCGCCAAGCTCAACAAGTGGTACGGCACTTTTCACGTCCTGCGCGATATCGATCTGGTCGTCAGCCGGGGTGAGCGTATCGTCATTGCCGGCCCCTCGGGGTCCGGCAAGTCGACGCTGATCCGCTGTATCAACCGTCTGGAAGAGCATCAGGCCGGCAAGATCATCGTCGATGGGACCGAGCTGACACATGACCTCAAGAACATCGACAAGGTGCGTTCGGAAGTCGGAATGGTGTTTCAGCACTTCAATCTCTTTCCGCATCTGACCATTCTTGAGAACTGCACGCTTGCCCCGATCTGGGTGCGTAAGATTCCCAAGCGCGAGGCCGAAGAGATCGCCATGCATTTCCTGACCAAGGTCAGGATCCCCGATCAGGCCCACAAATACCCCGGTCAGCTTTCCGGCGGGCAGCAACAGCGGGTAGCGATCGCGCGTGCGCTATGCATGCGGCCCAAGATCATGCTTTTTGACGAGCCGACCTCGGCCCTGGATCCCGAGATGATCAAGGAGGTGCTCGATACCATGATCGAGCTTGCCGAAGAGGGCATGACCATGCTGTGCGTTACCCATGAAATGGGCTTTGCGCAGGCAGTGGCGCATCGGGTGATCTTTATGGATCAGGGGCAGATCGTCGAGCAGAACACTCCCAAGGAGTTCTTCAATAACCCCCGCTCTGAGCGGACCAAACTGTTCCTTTCCCAGATTCTGGGGCATTGAGCTGCGCGGTCGCAGGGGAACTTCGCGTTCCCCGTCCGCCGCCGGTGCGGCGGCCTCCCCTTGCGGGATATTTGCCCACGGAAGACATCGCAGGAATGCGGGCAGTTGCGGGGCAGGGCGGGGCCGGTCTATCTTGCCGCCGACCGCTTCGGAGATTTCGCGATGAATGAGACCATTTTTCTGGTGCTCGGCCTTCTTGGCCTTGCCGGCATCGGCTCGCTGGTGTCGAGCAATGACGACGACCATCCGCCGGAGGGTCCCTCGGATGATCCCCGGCTGTATCCCGACAAGCTGATCGAGGGTGATGGTGAGGATAATGAGATGACCGGCACCGACGGCGATGACGGCATCCTGAGCTATGACGGCGATGACAGGGTCAATGGCGGTGCGGGTAATGATCTGATCGGCACCGGCGCAGGCAATGACACCGTGATTGCCGATGCGGGCGATGACGAAATATACTTGGGCAAAGACGATGATCTTTACGGTGCCTACAACCCCGGCGTGGATGAAGGGAACGACACCATCGACGGCGCCTCGGGCAACGACACCATCATCACCAACCTCGGCAATCATTCGATCACCGGCGGCGATGGTGATGATCGTATCGAGGATCATGGTGGTTCGGTCTTTATCGACGGCGAGGATGGCGATGACCTGATTCTGTCGCCCGATGCATCGGACCCCGAGCGGCCGGATACGTTGCTGGGTGGGGATGGCAATGACACCATTCATGCAGGCGCCGGCGATATCGTCGATGGTGGCAGCGGCGCGGATGAGCTGGTGCTGCGCAGCGATATCGGTGGCGAGGCGGATATCCGTTATGGCAGCGCCGATACCATCACTGTCACGCTGGCAGAGGATTACGAAGGCGAAGGTCGCTATGAGCTGGTTCAGGATGGCTCGGACGTTCGCCTGCTGCTTGATGGCGAACCGATCGCCGTGCTGCGCGATACGGAAGTGCGCGACGTAAGGGACATCAGCGTGGTCCGGGAGACCTCTTCGCGCTAAGGCAGCGGTTCAGGTTCTGGCAAGCAAGAGGCGCGGTGTTGGTCCCCGCGCCTTGTTCGTTCAGGTGGTTCTGATCCGGGCTTCAGACTGCGGATTTGCGCGATTCTTCCAGATAGAGTTCGCGCAGGCGGGTTGCCACCGGGCCGGGCTTGCCCGCGCCGAGTGTGACGCCATCGACCTCTACCACCGGCATCACGAAAGCCGATGCCGAGGTGAAGAAAGCCTCATCGGCTGCCTGTGCCTCTGCGATGGTGAAGGGGCGTTCCTCGATCTGCATCTGCGCTTCGGCTGCGTAGCGCAGCAGCGAACTGCGGGTGATGCCGTGCAGGATGTCGGTCGAAAGCTGGCGGGTGATGATCTTGCCGTCCTTGACGATATAGGTGTTGTTTGAGGTGCCCTCGGTCACGAAGCCATCCTCGACCAGCCAGGCGTCATCGACGCCCTTGGCCTTGGCCTCCATCTTGGCCATCGAGGGGTAAAGCAGCTGCACCGTCTTGATGTCGCGGCGGCTCCAGCGCAGGTCGGGCAGCGAGATCACCCGCACACCGGTTTTCGCCTGCGGATTGTCCGCAAGGCCGGGTTTGGACTGGGTGAACATGACGACGGTTTGCGGCGTATCCTCGGGCGGATAGGCAAAATCGCGGTCACCGGGGTTGCCACGGGTCACTTGCAGATAGACCATGCCCTCGGTCACCTCATTGCGGGCGACGAGCTGGCGATGCGCCTCAAGCCATTCCTCTTCGCTAAGGGGGTTACCCATCCCAAGCTCGGCCAGTGATCGGGTCAGCCGCGCCATGTGACCGGCAAACTCTAAAATCTTGCCGTCCAGCACACTCGTCACTTCATAGACGCCGTCACCCATCAGGAAACCCCGGTCGAAGATCGAGACCTTGGCTTCGGTTTCCGGCAGATAGTCGCCATTCAGATAGACGGTGCGGGTCATGTCGTTTCTCCTGTCCCAGAGGCTTGCAGCGCGGTCCTGCGCCTAAAGCGGCGAGGCGTCAAGACGCTGGGTTTTTCGCAGATGCAGAATCAGCTTGATGCTGGCGCAGCAATTATCTATCACATCGGTAGCGCTGATTGAAACATCCTTACCCGAAAGGCAAGATATGTCCTTCCGCACGCAACCCGCTCCGCCCGCACGTCTGAACCGCTGCCAGCTTTTCGGTCCCGGCTCACGCGAGGCGCTGTTTGAAAAGATGGCGGGATCGGCCGCCGATGTCATCAACCTTGACCTTGAGGATTCGGTTGCGCCCGACGACAAAGAGCAGGCGCGCAAAAATGTGATTGCGGCGATTGGCGATATCAATTGGGGCAACAAGACTCTGTCGGTTCGCATTAACGGTCTGGATACACCCTGGTGGTATCGTGACGTGGTCGATTTGCTTGAGCAGGCCGGAGAGCGGCTGGACCAGATCATGATCCCCAAGGTCGGCAATGCCGCCGATATCTATGCCGTCGATGCCTTGGTCACCGCTGTCGAGGCGGCCAAGGGCCGCTCCAGGCGCATTGCGCTGGAAGTGATCATCGAATCTGCTGCCGGTATCGCCCATGTCGAAGAGATCGCCGCCTCAAGCCCCCGGCTGCAGGCGATGAGCCTTGGCGCGGCAGATTTTGCCGCCAGCATGGGCATGGCCACGACCGGGATCGGCGGCACGCAGGAAAACTATTACATGCTGCATGAGGGCGCCAAATACTGGGCCGATCCGTGGCATTGGGCGCAGACCGCGATTGTCGCCGCTTGCCGCACCCATGGCGTGCTGCCGGTCGATGGACCGTTTGGCGATTTCAGCGATGATGAGGGCTTTCGCGCTCAGGCCCGGCGTTCAGCCACTTTGGGCATGGTCGGAAAATGGGCGATCCATCCCAAGCAGGTGGCGCTGGCGAATGAGATCTTTTCGCCTGGCGAAAAGGCCGTGACTGAGGCGCGCGAGATCCTTGCCGCGATGGAAGAGGCCAAGCGTAGCGGGGCCGGCGCGACGGTATACAAAGGTCGACTGGTTGACATCGCGTCCATCCGTCAGGCACAAGTGATTGTGCGTCAGGCAGAGTTGATCAGCGCCTGAGCAGATCAGTTACCTGAGGCGGCTACGCGGGGAGGCTGGCCGCCACAACAGGGGAGGAGCAACAGGCCCTGCCAGCGCGGGGCCTGTTGTTTTTGGAAAACCGCGGGCCGTTCCGGTCGTAATGAATTTTCTGTGATTTCAGATGGTTGCAAATTCGGTAACGGCCGGGGCACTGCCACTGGCGCGATCCTGACCCTTTTGCGCATCATTCACCGCAGGCCGGGACTGCACGGCCGTGGCGTCAGAGCTGTGCTGCGTCAGCGGATCAGGGGTGCGGTTGCGGGCCGACCAATCGGGAATAGGTGATTCGGGCATGGCGGGGAGCAAAGCGCCGGTGCCGCCCTGCAGGGCCGTGGGCCCGTCAGCCTTGCTGCCGCTGGCCGGGACGGTTGTGCCGTGATCTTCGCGCATGGGTTGTGGTCTTTGGTTGCGTTCAGCTTTGGGAGTGCCGCAGCTAAGGTTCCGGAAAAGAAAGTGCAACCCCGTTGACCTGTTCGTGAACGCTCCACCCGTCGGGGATCTGCGGCGTCGCGGCAAGCAGACTGGCGGTATAGGGATGTTCGGGCGTTTCCAGCACCGCATGGGTGGGGCCGGATTCGACGATGCGGCCCTTTTCCATGATCATCACCCGGTCGGTGATCCGGCGCACGACCGAAAGGTCATGGCTGATAAACAGGTAGGACAGGCCATGGCTGACCCGCAGCTGGGCCAGAAGGTCCAAAACCTGCGCGCGCACCCGGACATCAAGCGCGCTGACCGCCTCGTCCAGAACGATCAGCCTGGGCTTGATGATCAGGGCCCGGGCGATGGCGATACGCTGGCGCTGGCCGCCGGAAAATTCGTGGATATGGCGGCGCATGGCATCCCCAGCGATGCCGACCTCGAACAGCGCCTCGGCCACCTGTTCGCGCCAGTCGCGGGGGCGGCCGGTCAGGTGAAACGGTTCGGCCACAAGCTGTTCGACTGTCCAGCGCGGATCGAAACTGCCGAATGGGTCCTGAAAGACAACCTGCATCCTGGCGCGCAGATTGGGCGGCATGGCGTGACCGGCGCGGATCTCTTGTCCTTCAAGCAGGATGCGACCGCCCTGCAGCCGGTCGAGGCCTAGGATCGCCCGCGTCAGCGTTGATTTCCCGCAGCCTGACTCGCCGACCAGTCCAACCGACTCTCCGGCGTCGATGTGAAAGCTGACGCCGTCCACCGCCCGCAGGCTGTCGCGCCTGCCGGTCAGGCCGCGACGGGGCAGGGGATACTCGCGCACCGCGCCCTCGACCTGCAACAGCGGGCGGGGCTGGTCCGAGGGCAGCGCCAGCCGCGGCTGATGGGTCGAGGCAGCAAACAGCGCGCGGGTATAGGGATGGAGCTGCTGGCGAAAGACTTGCTCGGTCGGCCCCTCTTCGACGATGACGCCGTGCTGCATCACCGCAACGCGATCCGCGACCCCTGCAACCACGGCCAGGTCATGGGTAATGAGCAAAAGCGCCATCCCCTCGTCGCGCACCAGCTCTTTCAGCAGGTCAAGGATCTTGGCTTGTGTGGTCACGTCCAGCGCGGTCGTCGGCTCATCCGCGATCAGCAGTTCCGGGCGCAGGGCGATGGCAAGGGCGATGGCGACGCGCTGGCGCTGACCGCCCGATAGTTCATGCGGGTAAAGCGTCAGCGGAAAGCGCGGGGCGGTCAGGCCGACGCGATCCAGCCGGTCGCGGGCACGCAGCAGCGCCGTTTTGCGGTCCAGACCCTCATGGATGCGCAGCACCTCGGCCACCTGATCGCCGATGGTCATCAGCGGGTTCAGCGCCGTCATCGGCTCTTGAAAGATCATGCCGATGCGCTTGCCCCGGATGCGGCACAGCTCGCGTTCGGGCAGGTCAAGCAGGTTCAGCCCGTCAAGCCCGATCCGGCCCTCGGCGCGCATCCCCTCGGGCAACAGGCCCATGATCGCCAGCGCCGCCATGGATTTGCCCGAGCCGCTTTCGCCGACCAGCCCGGTGATCTCGCCCGGCGGCAGGCGCAGGCTGATCCCGTGCAGGATGTCATGAGTGCCGATGCTGATGGCAAGCTTGCTGGTCTCGATCATGGCGACCTGCGCAATCTGGGATCCAGAGCGTCCCGTAACCCGTCCCCAAGCAGGTTCAGCCCCAGTACGGTCACCACGATGGCAAGGCCGGGGATCACGGCGACATGCGGGGCCAGCGCGACCATGGTCTGGGCCTCGGCCAGCATCCGGCCCCAGCTTGGCGTCGGAGGCTGCGCGCCAAGGCCGACATAGGACAGGCCTGCCTCGGCCAGGATGCCCAGGCTGAACTGGATGGTGCCCTGTACGATCAGCAGGCTGGCGACATTCGGCAGGATATGTTGCAGGCTGATCCGCGTGCGGCCCTTGCCCGCGACCTGCGCTGCGCGGACATAGTCCAGCGTCCACAGCGGCAGGGCGGCCCCGCGCGTGACCCGGGCAAAGACCGGGATGTTGAATATCCCGATGGCGATGATCGCATTCGTCGCTGACGGCCCCAGCGCCGCGGTGATAAGGATGGCGATGACGAGGCTTGGAAAGGCAAAGACAAGGTCATTGCCGCGCATGATCGTTTCGTCCAGCCAACTGCCACTGCGGGCGGCGGCGACAAGGCCCAAAGGCACGCCAAAGCCCATACCGATCCCCACCGCCACCAGCGCGACAGCAATCGAGGTGCGCGCACCGACCATGATCATCGACAGCATGTCGCGGCCAAAGTGGTCGGTGCCAAACCAGTGTTCGGCCGAGGGTGGCAGCAGCTTTTGCGCAATCGCCAGTTGGGTCACATCCGCTGGCGTCCAAAAGAATGAGACCGCCGCCGCGACCAGCGCCAGCCCCGAAAGCAGCGCCCCAAGGATCAGCGATACCCTCATCTGCGCAGCCTCGGATCGACGGCCGCGTAGGACAGATCGACCAGAAAATTGACAAGGATGACAGCTGCGACCAGCACCAGCACCGCGCCCTGCACGACGATCAGATCGCGCTGGGTGATGGCCTGAAAGATCAGGCGGCCAAGCCCCGGCAGGTAAAAGACGTTTTCGACGATGATCGCTCCGGCCAGCAGGAACGAAAACTGCATGCCAAGGATGGTCAGTACCGGAATCAGCGCATTGCGCAGCGCGTGGCGGCGCAGGGCCCGACCCGCGCTCAGCCCCTTGGCGCGTGCAGTGCGGATATAGTCCTGTCCCAGCGTCTCGATCAGGGCCGAGCGCAGCACCCGCGCAAGGATCGCGGCCTGCGGCAGGGCCAGCGCCACAGCGGGCAGGATCAGCGATTTCAGCGCCGCACCGGGATGATCCCAGCCCGGGAAACCGCCAGCCGGCAAAAGGCGCAGGTTCACCGCAAAAACCAGCACCAACAGCATGGCGAACCAGAAATTGGGCAGTGCGATCCCGACCTGTGTCGCGCCCATCACCACCGTATCGCCCACCCGCCCGCGGCGTCCGGCAGCGAACATGCCGATGGGCAGGGCAATCAGCGTCGATAGCGCCAGCGCCATCAGCGCCAGCGGCAGCGAGACCTGCATCCGGTCAAGGATCATCCCTGCGACCGGGGTCTTGTAAGTGAAGCTATGGCCCAGATCACCGCCCAGAATACCGCCGAGCCAGTGCAGGTAGCGCAGGGGCAGCGGCAGATCCAGGCCCATCTGCTGGCGCAGCGTGGCCACCGTTTCGGGCTGGGCGCCCGTGCCCAGCATAAAGCTGGCGGGGTCCCCGGGCACCAAAGCGACCACCGAAAAAATCAGCGCCGAGGCCACGAGCAGGCTCAGGCCAAGCGATATCAGGCGGCGGATCAGATAGCGCAGCATGTGAAAACGCTAGTGCGGCGCGCGGCTTGGGTAAAGCCGGTAAACTCACCTATACGCTCAGGGTACCTCTATCTTGCCGATCAGCGGCATATCGTCGTCCAGACTGACGGTGTGACGCTCGATCATGCGGTGGACAAGCGGAGGCTCGCTGCCGCGGTGCAGTTTGTGCAGGTCCTGATAGGTCTCGAAATCCGCTTTGGTGCGGCGCAGGTTGTGGCGGATATATTCATCCCAGGTGGCGATGTGATAGCTTTCGGTCCAGCGCTCGGGGTGTTCAAGATCGCGCAGCAGTGCCCAGTTCCGTGCCCCGTCGCGGCGACGGATATTGCGGCGCAGCGCCATCAGGCGCAGGAATTCGGGCACGTCTTTCTGGTCAATCTCGTAATCCACCATGACCATGATCGGGCCCGAACGGCTGCGTAGATCCACGGCCAGTTCAGGTTCGCGAAAGCGGTTTACCGGGTCCAGATCCAGCGTGCCGAATTCAGGGATGCGCAGCCAATGCCCCAGAATTGCGCCCAGAAACAGCGGGACCGAGGCCGCGATCAGTGCCGTGTTCACGTCATAGCTGTTGGCGACCGCGCCCCAGATCCAGCTGCCCGCAGCCATGCCGCCAAAGACCGCCGTCTGGTACAGCGCCAGTGCCCGTGCCACCACCCAGCGCGGCGTCGACAGCTGGACCGTCACATTAAAAAGCGACAGCGCCAGCACCCAGCTTGCCCCCGCGGGCAGCATCGCCAGCACATGCAGCCATGTGCTTTCCGTCAGCGCCAGCAGCAGGGCTGAGCCGCCAAAGGCGGCAAAGGCCAGCCGGATGACATTTTCATTGTCCAGCCGTTCGCGCACACGCGGGTTGATCAGCGCCCCGCAGATCGCGCCCAGTCCGAAACAGCCAAGCAGCAGGCCAAAAAGCAGCGAACCTCCGGCCGGGTTCTGTTTGGCGACCACCGGCAATAGCGCCATGATCACGATGGCCGAAAAACCGAACAGTGCCCCACGCGACAGCACGCGCACCAGATTGGGCGACAGCGCCACATAGCGCAGCCCCGCGCCCACCGCCGCGACAAAGGGCTCGGGCGTTGTGGTGCGGGGTGGGGTGACCGGATGCCAGCGCAACAGCGTGCCAAGCAAAGGCACATAGCTGATCGCGTTCACCGCGAAGGTAACCGCTGCGCCAAAGGCGGCGGTGATGATCCCGCCCACTGCCGGGCCGACGCTGCGCATCAGGTTAAAGCCGACCGAGTTCAGCGACACCGCCGCCGGCAGGTCTTCGCGCGGGACCAGATCCTGCATGCTTGCCTGCCACGGCGGGTTATAGATCGCCTGTCCGACCCCGATCAGAAAGGTCAGGGACAAAAGGATCAGCGGCGTCATCCAACCCTGCCATGTCAGCACCGCGAGCATGACCGAGACCAGCGCCATGAACGTCTGCGCCCCCAAAAGCAGGGTACGGCGGTCAAAAATATCGGCAAGCGCCCCCGAAAGCAGCGCAAACAGCATGATCGGCAGGGTGTTTGACGCCTGCACCAGTGCGATCAGCGTTGCCGAATCGGTTAGCTGGGTCATCATCCAGGCGGCACCAACCGCCTGAACCAGCCCTCCAAAGTTGGAAATCAGCGTGGCCGACCAGAGCAGCCGGAAATCGCGGTGACGGAACGGGGCAAAGGGGCTCTTGCGGGCAGGGGCTGGCATGATCCTGAAAACCTGGGACGGCGTCTCCAACCTTAGGCAGAGGTCGTGCCAGTCGCAATCCGCCCCGGGCGATTCTTGCCGCCCTGGCGCGATTGTCCGGCAATTTCGGAAATTCATCGAATAATCTTCGATTGAAATCGCATATTACGCATTAGTATTGTCGTTTATCCGTAATTTTGTGATGGAATCGGGATTTCATTTCCATCCGCTTGGATATCCTTGGCCCAACTCGGATTTGGGGGTGCGCGAAGATGAAGGTCATCGTTCTTGGGGCGGGCGTGCTGGGGGTCACTTCGGCATGGTATCTGGCCAAGGCAGGTCATGAGGTCACCGTGATCGACCGGCAGCCGGGACCGGCGCTGGAAACCAGCTTTGCCAATGCGGGAGAGATTTCGCCGGGCTATTCCTCGCCCTGGGCCGCGCCGGGCATCCCGCTGAAGGCGCTGAAATGGATGTTCCAGCGCCATGCGCCCCTGGTTATTCAGCCCCGGCTGGACTGGCAGCGCTTGTCGTGGATGGCGCGGATGCTGGCGAATTGCACCTCTTCGGCCTATGCCATCAACAAAAGTCGTATGGTCCGGCTGGCCGAATATAGCCGCGACTGCCTGGTTGAGCTGCGGGCCGAGACGGGCATCCGTTATGATGAGCGTACTCAGGGTACGTTGCAGGTCTTTCGCAAGCAGCAGCAGCTGGATGCGGCGGGCAAGGATATCGAGGTGCTCAAGGCCGACGGGGTTCCCTTTGAGCTTTTGGACCGCGCAGGCTGCGTTGCTGCCGAGCCGGGGCTGGCCAAGGCCGCTGATGAGATCGTCGGCGGGCTGCGCCTGCCGGGGGATGAGACGGGGGATTGCTTCCTGTTCACCAACCGGCTGGCCGAGATGGCGGCCGAGGCGGGCGTCAAGTTCATGTGGGGCGTCAATATCGAGTCGCTCGAAGCCGGGGTTGGCCGCATCAGCGCCGTGCGCACCGATAAAGGCCGCCTGACCGCAGATCGCTATGTGCTCGCCATGGGTCCCCATTCGCCGCAGATGGTGCGGCATCTGGGCCTGCGCCTGCCGATCTATCCGCTGAAGGGTTATTCGCTGACCATTGATATCAGCGATGAAAGCCGGGCTCCGGTTTCGACCGTGATGGACGAGACTTACAAGGTTGCGATCACCCGGCTTGGCGACCGCATCCGCGTTGGTGGCCTGGCCGAGATCGCAGGTTATGACCTTAGCCTGAACCCGCGCCGCAAAGAGACGCTGGCGAAATCGGTGAATGAGCTGTTCGGTGGAGCGGGTGATACCGATAAGGCGCTGTTCTGGACCGGGCTGCGACCGATGACGCCAGATGGGACGCCGATTGTCGGTGCGACCCCGATCCCGAACCTATACCTCAATACCGGGCATGGCACGCTGGGCTGGACCATGTCGGCGGGGTCGGGGCGGCTGATTGCCGACCTGATCTCGGGGCGCAAACCGGACATCGCGGCCGAGGATCTGGGCTATGCGCGCTATCTGCGCGGCGGTCGTGCGGCGGGCCAACCCACGCTGCAGCCTGCCGAAGCCTGATCCGTCAGCAATTTCCAGAATGGAAACGAAAGGGATCGTATACGATCCCTTTCGTCGTTCTGAGGCCGGGTTGATTCTGAGGTCAGGCCCTTTTGATCAGCCGCAGCACCACCAGCAGGATGACTGCGCCGATTGTGGCCGAGACAATTGTGCCAAGGGTTGAGCCCGAAGTGCCAAGGCCGATGGTCGGAAACAGCCAGCCGGCGATTACGGCGCCAAGGATACCAACAACAATATTCATCAGCAGGCCCTGCCCATGGCCTTTGACGATCAGACCGGCAAGCCAGCCGGCAATCGCGCCGATGATCAGGGTGATAAGCAGTGCGGACAGGGTCATGTGAATGCGCCTCCTTCGCGATTTGCGGCTCTTGGCCGATGTGGCGGGAAACGTTTCCCCGCGGCTGCGGGTTCCCTTGCAGCGTGAATTGCTACGATCAGGTGATGAGAATCGCGCGATTTGGCAACAGTTCGGTAACGACTGCGGTGGTTCGGGCCTGCCGAGGCTTGACGCGGCAAAGCGGTCAGTCTGATACGGTGGGTAGAAATACCCCGTGTCCGCCCTCTGCTCGGGTAGGGCACGCGGCCCGACGCAATGTCACAGCTGCCACGACCGCGCTGGATTGGCGCGGCGCGTTACGAAGGGAAACATTGATGCGCTTTGCACCGCTCATTCTGGCGATGGGTCTTGGCCTTGCCGCCTGTGCGCCTACCCCCCAGACTCCGGCCCAGCCGCCCACCGCTGATCAGGGCGTTTATGGCGCGCGGGTCGATACGGGCCCGAATGGCCAGCCGATCGAGATTCACGCCGTCCGCCCCGCCTACCTGACCGAGCGGAACCGGCGCCAGCGCGTTCCCTATAACGGCCCCGATGCGCCCGGGACGATCGTTGTCGATCCCTATGCGCGGTTCCTTTACTATGTGCTCGATAACGGCGAGGCGATGCGTTACGGCGTGGCCGTCGGTCAGGCCGGTAAGAACTTTCAGGGTTCGGCCACCATCGGGCGCAAGCACGCCTGGCCCAGCTGGACGCCCACCGCGAACATGGTCCGCACCCAGCCCGAGCTTTACGGCCCGCTGAAGGGTGGCCTGCCGGGCGGCGTCGACAACCCGCTGGGGTCGCGCGCGCTGTATCTGTATCAGGGCGGGCGTGACACCATGTACCGTATCCACGGCACGATGGACCCGTCCTCGATCGGCAAGGCGACTTCGGCAGGCTGCATCCGCCTGTTCAACCAGGACATCATGGACCTGTTTGAAAACGTGCCGAACGGGACCCGCGTCAAGGTCCGCACCCGCGCTGAAAGCCTTGCGCTGGAAGGCCCGCTGGTCGAGTTGCCGAACGGTTATCTTGCCCCGGCGGGCGAGGTCCAGACCGCGGCGGCCCAGCCTGCGCAATAATCGTCCGATCCTTTCGGACTGATCCTGCCCCGGCCCGTCGTGGCCGGGGCATTCTTTTTCTGGTCTCTGCCGACGAGGCGTGGCAGGTTCTGGCCATCAATTGCCTGAAACGGAGCGATTTTCATGGTTACCCCCGCCGAACCGACCTTGGCAGATGTCCTGAGTGATCTGGATGGGCTTGTTGCCCGGACCGAACCAGCGGCCCTGCGCCAGTTGGACAAGGCTGCGCTGAACAGGCTGCACCGCGACCTGCGCCGGATGCGCGATGAAAGCGAGGCGCTGCGCAAGGCTTTGCTGCTGGCGACCTCCAATGCCTCGACCGAAAAGCGTCGCCGCAAGGCCGAGCAGGGTGATGAGGCTGGGCAGGGGACCGATAAGGCCGAACGCCGGCTCATCAAGCAAGCCGAAAAGAAAACCGCCAAAGAGTCTGACAAGGCTGCGCGCAAGTCGGCGAAATCCGCCGCATCTGCCGCTGACATCTCAGCCAAGGAAAAGGCCCCCGCGAAAGCCGCAGACAAGCCAAAGGCCGACAAGAAGGTTGACGGATGAGCGCAGGCACGGTTTTCAACCCGTGCCCGGATTGCTATCTGGGCCAAGCCTGATCTGTCCGAGACCCCTATGCGCCGCCTGATCCTGGCCCTTGCCACTGTTCTGACCGCGACCGCCGCCCCAGCTTATGAGGCGGTGGATGCGATTCTGGGTCTGCCTGCGCCGCGCCTGTCTGAAAAGCTGCGCTGCACCAATGACGGGAAGTCCTGCATTTCGCTGGCAAGCTATGTCCCTGATGTTTGCGCCGCTATCGAGCGTGAGGCGGGCAAGAACGGGCTCGATCCGCATTTCTTTGCGCGCCTGCTGTGGAAGGAAAGCCTGTTCGAGCATGGCGCGATCAGCCCGGTCGGCGCCATGGGAATTGCGCAGTTCATGCCTGGCACGGCCGATATGGTTGGGCTCGACGATCCCTTTAACCCGGCCAAGGCTATCGAGGCCTCAGCCCGTTATCTGGCCAGTTTGACCACCAGTTTCGGCAATGTCGGTCTGGCCGCTGTTGCCTATAACGGCGGCGAGAACCGGGCGGCGCGTTTCGTTGCCCAAGGCGGTAACCTGCCGTGGGAGACGCAGGATTACGTTCAGGCGATCACCGGCCAGACGGCCACGGCCTGGCGCGAGAACCCACCTGAAAAGCTGGACGTGCGGCTGGATAAAGAGCGGCCCTTTCGTCAGGCCTGCATAGATCTGGCCGGCAAGCGCAAGCTACGCGAGTTCCAGACCCCCGATCATCCCTGGCCGTGGGGTGTGATCGTTGCCACCCACCCAAGCCGCGCGGGGGTCAGCAATCAGGTTGCGCGTCTGAACCGGCAACTGCGCCCGATTCTTGGCGGCAAGCGGGTCAGCTATGTGCTGCGCCGCATTTCGGGTGGGCCGCGCAAGGTGTACACGGCGCAGATCGGCTATTCCTCCAAATCCGAGGCCTATGCTTTTTGCACCCGTCTGCGCGGCCTTGGTGGGCGCTGTCTGGTGCTGAAGAACTGAAAAACGCCGCTTTGGACGGCGTTTTCCAGGGCTTGTCAGCTGGAGCCGGGGGGTTATTCCTTCCACCGCACCTGGGTCAGGTCATTTGCCGGCATAGGAGAGTTGTCCCACAGCCCTTCGATTTCGGCCTTGGCGACGCCGGTCTTGGCAAGCTGGAACAGGAAGGCGTTGGCATAATCCCCCGCCAAAATCTCTTGCGCCTGTTTCAGCAGTGCCGAACGCTCTGCCGGGTCGGTGGTGGCGTCAAGACGAGCCATCACCTCATCAAAGCCTGCGTTGGTGTAGTTGAAATAATAGTCCTTGCGGCCATAGATGCCGATATCCATCGGCTCGACATGGCTGATGATGGTCAGATCGTAATCGGCATTCTTGAAAACCTGCTCAAGCCACTGCGCCCATTCCATATTGGTGATCTGGGTCTGAATACCGACGGCGCGCAGCTCTGCCGCGACGATCTCGCCGCCCCGGCGGGCATAGGGGGTTGGGGGCAGGGCAAGGCGCAGGGTCAGATCCCCGGTGCCAGCCTCGGCCAGCAGCTTTTTCGACTGTTCGGGATCGTATTGCGATTTTGCTGTCAGATCGACGTAATCGGGGTGATGCGGCGCGAAATGGGTGCCGATGGGGGTGCCATAGCCGAACATCGCACCGTCGATGATCTCTTGGCGGTTGATCGCATGGGCGATGGCCTGACGCACCCGGATATCGGCCAGGGCGGGGTTTTTGTGGTTCATGGCCAGAATGGTTTCGCCCTCGGTCGTGCCGGTGAGGATGCGAAAGCGCGGGTCCGCCTCAAGCTGAGACAGTGTCTCGGGCGCAGGATAGATCGGAAAGGCGTCGATATCCCCGGCCATCAGCGCGGCAAAGGCGGCGGTCGGATCGCCGATAAAGCGGAAGGTGGCGGATTTAAGCGCCGGTTTTTGCCCCCAATAGCCGTCAAAGGCGTCCAGTCGCACATGATCGCCCTGTTTCCATTCGCCAAAGCGAAAGGGGCCGGTGCCGACCGGTTGGGTGGCGATGTCCTTGATGCTGGCCTCATCCACCATCACCGCATCGCCCCAGGCCATCTTGAAAGGAAAGCCGCCATCGGGGGATTTCAGCGTGACGCGGACGGTCAGAGGGTCAACGGCCTCAACCGTCTCGATCCCCTCGAACAGGACCTTCTGGGCGTTGGTGCTGTCGTCAGCCCGGGCGCGGTCCAGCGAAAAGATCACGTCCTGCGCGTCAAAGGCGCTGCCGTCGTGAAAGGTCACACCCGGGCGCAGGTGAAAGGTGTAGGTCTTGCCGTCAGAGCTGTCCCAGCTTTCGGCAAGGCCGGGCTGGACGCTGCCGTCCGGGGCGATGCGGGTCAGCCCCTCGAAGACATTGGCATAGACAACTTCGTCGATCGCGGCCGCTGCACCCCCGGTGGGGTCAAGATTCGGCGGCTCCAGCACCATGCCCAATGTGATCGAATCGGGTGCTGCCAGTGCTGGCGTGCACAGCATTGCCGCCGCTGCTGCGGCCAGCTTGAATCTTGCGAACATCCTGCTCCCCTTCGGCTATCCTTAGCCTGGCACCTTCCGGGGAAAATGGCCTTTGATCAAGTCCGCCGCTCAGTCAGTTGCTGGGCCAGCCCGGCAAACATCAGCCACAGCGAACTAAGCAGCAGGCCCCAGCGGGCAAAACTGTCGGGGTGAAAATCGACCAGAACCGCCCAGACTGCAAAGACGACCCAGGCAACGGTGACGGGCAGAGATACCAGCCGCCAGCGTTTGGTTCGTACCGGGTGGATGAATTTTACGTTGGTGAACATGGTCACGGTCAGCGCCACCACGATGGCCAGGATGACCCAGAAATTCGGCTTGAGCGCGAAAAGCACCAGCACGACCATGTTCCAGCAGGCGGGAAAGCCGGCAAAGGAATTGTCCCGGGTTTTCATCCGCGTGTCAGCGAAATAAATCACACTGCCATAGGTGATCGCGATGATGGCAATCCAGCCGGTCCAGCCGGGCAAAAGCCCCGACATGAACAGCGCATAGGCCGGGATGAACACATAGGTCAGGTAGTCGATGATCAGGTCCATCAACACGCCGTCATAGGTCGGCCAGTTGATTTTGACGTGATAACGCCGCGCCAGGGGGCCGTCGACGCCATCGACGATCAGCGCGATGACCAGCCAGAAGAACATCTGCGACCAGTCGCCACGAACGGCGGCCAGCAGCGCAAGCATCGACAGAACCGCTCCGGTAGCGGTCAGAAGATGCACGGTCAAAGCTTTAAGGCGCGGAGTCATTTTCTGCTTCTGTCACCGAACGGTCATGGCCGCAAGTTCGCTTGAGGCCGGAATTTGCTCTTTGGAGCAAGAAGATGCGACAAATTTGACATTTCTAGCCGACAAATTCTTCGGCCGCGTAGCCTTGCAGATATAAAAGCGCGGTCAGATCGCCGTGGTTGATTCGCAAGCCGACCTGCGCTGCGACCGCCGGTTTGGCATGCAGCGCGACCCCCATGCCAGCCAGTTCCAGCATGCCGAGGTCGTTCGCGCCGTCGCCGACCGCCAGCACATCGGCGGCCGAAAGGCCGCGGGCGGCGGTGATATCGTTCAGCGCCTCGACCTTGGCTTCTCGTCCAAGGATCGGCAGGGTGACTTGTCCGGTCAGGACACCGCCTTCGGCCAAAAGGGTGTTGGCGCGATGCTCGTCAAAGCCAAGTGTGCGTGCAATCGGGCCAGTGAAATCGGTGAACCCGCCCGAGACGAGCGCGGTATAGGCGCCCTGCGCGCGCATGGTTGCAACCAGTTCGCGTCCCCCCGGAGCAAGGGTGATGCGCGTGTCGAGCACCTCGCGGATCGCGGTTTCGGGCAGGCCGGCCAGCAGACCGACCCGGGCCAGCAGTGCCTCGTGAAAGTTCAGCTCGCCGTTCATGGCGCGGGCGGTGATGGCTGCGACACGTTCGCCTGCTCCGGCGACCGCGGCGAGTTCGTCGATGCATTCCTGCTGGATCATCGTCGAATCCATATCGGCCAGCAGCACCGCCTTGCGCCGGCCCTGGGTCGGCTGGATCGCGATATCAAAGCCCCGGGCCTGAAGCTGTTCCCACACCTGCCAGAAATCTACGGGCTCGGCAGGCAGCGGGAATTCGGCGGCGATGCCGGCAGCCAGCCAGATCACATGGCCGCCGTTCCAGGCGCTGCACAGCTCATCGACCAGCGAGGGGGAGAGGTCCGCCCGGCTGGGCGCGGCAAGAAGGGTGACGGTGAACATAAGGGCCCCCGGGGCGGTTGTTTGCGGCAGCACTAGCCAATGCGCTGCGGGGGATCAATCGTCGGAATCGTGCCGCCAAACTGTCGCAAACATTGCTTGCAAATTTTCCTTGCGAGAATCCTGGCCGGGTAGTAGAGCCGTTCGCGGGACACGCCGCCCCAACGCGGCGCTTATAGCTGGAAGGCTAACATCATGAGCAAGACTGCTCCGGCCGCGCGGCCGGCCAATCCGCGCTTTTCTTCGGGCCCCTGCGCCAAGATCCCCCATTATTCGCTGGACATGCTTGCCGACGCCCCCTTGGGCCGGTCGCATCGCGCAGCTATCGGTAAGGCCAAGCTGGCCGAGGCCATCGACCTGACCCGCGAGATTCTGGGCGTGCCGGCCGATTACCGTATCGGCATCGTGCCTGCCTCGGACACCGGCGCGGTCGAGATGGCGCTGTGGTCGCTTCTGGGCGCACGCAAGGTCGAGATGCTGGCCTGGGAAAGCTTTGGCGAAGGCTGGGTGACCGATGTGGTCAAGCAGCTGAAGCTGGATGCAGTGGTGCGCAAGGCTGATTACGGCAAGATCGTCGATTTCGCCGAAGTCGACTTCAACAATGATGTTGTCTTTACCTGGAACGGCACGACCTCGGGCGTGCGGGTGCCGAATGGCGATGCGATTCCGGCAAACCGCGACGGGCTGACCATCTGTGACGCGACCTCGGCTGCATTCGCGATGGATCTGCCCTTTGACAAGCTGGATGTGGTGACCTTTAGCTGGCAGAAAGTTCTGGGCGGCGAGGGTGCGCATGGTGTGCTGATCCTGAGCCCGCGCGCTGTCGAGCGGCTGGAAAGCTATACCCCCGCATGGCCGCTGCCCAAGATTTTCCGCATGACCAAGGGGGGAAAGCTGATCGAGGGCATCTTTAAGGGCGAGACCATCAACACGCCGTCGATGCTGTGCGTCGAGGATTATCTGGTGGCGCTGAAATGGGCCAAGTCGCTTGGTGGCCGCAAGGCGCTGATCGCCCGGGCCGAGGCCAATGCACAGGCCGTGCGCGATTTCATCGCCGATAAGGATTGGATCGCTGATCTGGCCGAGGACCCGGCCACGGCCTCGACCACTTCGGTCTGCCTGAAATTTACCGATCCGCGCATCAGGGATGGCGCAGCTTTTGCCAAGGCCGTTGCCAAGCGATTGGAGAAAGAGGGCGTGGCGCTGGACGCCGGCGCCTATCGCGATGCACCTCCCGGTTTGCGGATCTGGTGCGGCTCGACCGTCGAGGCCTCGGATGTCGCGGCGCTGATGCCTTGGATCGAATATGCCTTTGAGGCCGAGATCGAGGCGCAGGCCGAGGCTGCCTGAGCGATCTGCCGGACCGGGGCGCTGCCCCGGACCCCGGAATATTTATTCACGAAAGAAACACTCGCGCGGGGGGCGTTTTCCCGCGCCGGCCCTGCATATCCAGAGGATAGAGAAATGCCCAAGGTTCTTGTTTCGGACAAGCTTTCGGAAACCGCCGTGCAGATTTTCCGTGATCGCGGCGTTGAAGTCGATTACCTTCCCGACGTCGGCAAGGATAAAGACAAGCTGGCTGAGATCATCGGTGAATATGACGGTCTGGCCATTCGCTCGGCCACCAAGGTGACGGCGAAGCTGCTGGAAAATGCCACTCGTCTGAAGGTGATCGGCCGTGCCGGTATCGGGGTGGACAATGTCGATATTCCGGCTGCCTCGAAAAAAGGTGTGATCGTGATGAACACACCTTTTGGCAACTCGGTCACCACCGCCGAACATGCCATTGCGCTGATGTTCGCCGTTGCCCGTCAATTGCCCGAGGCCAGCGTTTCGACCCATGAGGGCAAGTGGGAGAAAAACCGCTTTATGGGTGTCGAGGTCTTTAACAAGACGCTGGGCGTCATCGGGGCGGGAAACATCGGCTCGATCGTCATTGACCGCGCGTTGGGGCTGAAGATGAAGGTCCTGGCCTATGACCCCTTCCTGTCGGAAGATCGCGCCAAGGAGCTGGGCGTCAAGAAGGTCGAGCTGGACGAGCTGCTGGCCAAGGCTGATTTCATTACGCTGCATGTGCCCCTGACCGACAAGACCCGCAACATTCTGTCGCGCGAGAATCTGGAGAAGACCAGGAAGGGGGTGCGCATCGTCAACGCTGCCCGTGGTGGGCTGATTGATGAGAGGGCGCTGGCCGATCTGCTGAAATCGGGCCATGTGGCCGGGGCTGCGCTTGATGTATTTGCGACCGAGCCTGCGACCGAAAGCCCGCTGTTCGGGTTGCCGAACGTCGTGGTGACGCCGCATCTGGGCGCCTCGACCACCGAGGCGCAAGAGAATGTCGCCCTGCAAGTCGCTGAGCAGATGTCGGATTATCTGCTGACCGGCGCGGTGCAGAATGCGCTGAACATGCCCTCGGTCACTGCCGAAGAGGCGGCGGTGATGGGGCCGTGGCTGAAGCTTGCAGGCCATCTGGGAGCTTTTATCGGCCAGATGACCGACGAGCCGATCAAGGCGATCAATGTGCTTTATGACGGCGTGACCTCGGAGATGAACCTTAAGGCGCTGAACGCTTCGGTGATTGCCGGGGTGATGAAGGCGACCAACCCGGATGTGAACATGGTCTCGGCCCCGGTTATGGCGGCTGAGCGCGGGGTGCAGGTGGCGACCACCACCCAGGCCAAGTCGGGTGTCTTTGACGGTTACATCAAGGCAACCGTGGTTACCGACACGCGTGAACGCTCGATCGCGGGCACGGTGTTCAGCGACGGCAAACCGCGCTTTATCCAGATCCGTGGCATCAATGTCGACGCAGAAATCGGGCAATACATGCTTTACACCCGCAACAAGGACGTCCCGGGTGTGATCGGGGCGCTGGGGGCGACGCTGGGTGATCTGGGCGTCAACATCGCCAACTTTACCCTTGGTCGTACCAAGGCTGGCGATGATGCAATCGCGATCCTTTACCTTGACGAAGCTCTGAAGCCTGAAGCGTTGGAGGCCTTGCGCGCCACCGGAAAGTTCCTGCAGGTCCGGCCAATGTATTTCGAGGTTTGAACCTTTCCAGCCCCCGGACTAGGTTCCGGGGGTTTTCATTTGTGAGGGCGGCATGCGGACCTATGCCATTGGAGACATCCACGGCCATATCGAACTGTTGCGCGCGGCGCATGAGCTGATCGCGCGGGATGATGCCGCGCATGGCGGCGGCGGGACGGTGGTGCATGTCGGCGATCTGCTGGACCGGGGGCCGGATTCGCGGGCGGTGGTCGAACATCTGATGCGGGGGCAGGCCGAGGGACGGCCATGGATCGTCTTGCGCGGCAATCACGACCGTTTCCTGCCGCGTTTTGCCGTCGAGCCTGGCTGGATTGATCCCGGCCTGAGCTCGGGGCGGCATTGGCTGGACCATGAATCGCTGGGTGCGGCCGAGACGCTGGCCGCCTATGGGGTCGAGATCCGCGATCATGTCCGTACCCACGCAGATGTGCTGCGCGCGGTGCCCGAGGTGCATCTGCGCTGGCTCTCTGCCCTGCCGCTGTGGCACCTGATACCGCAGGCGCTGTTTGTCCATGCCGGCATTCGTCCCGGTGTGGATCTGTCGCAGCAGACCGAGCATGATCTTGTCTGGATCCGCAAAGGCTTTCTGGATGACGCCAGTGACCATGGGGTGCTGGTCGTGCATGGTCACACTCCGGTCGGCAAAGTGACACATTTTGGCAACAGGCTGGCCATTGACACCGGGGCGGCCTATGGTGGCCCGCTCAGTGCCGTCGTTTTTGACGACACGGGCCTGCATCTTCTGACCGAAGGCGGGCGCGAGCCGATTCCGGTGCCTGCAAATGCGGCAGTAATGTGACAACGCTGCGACTGTAGTGTCGGGAAACATTTAACATTCTTGGTATCCGTTGACGCGTCGCCGCAACGGGCCAGATATTTGTAAAAAAGCACGCATCATAATGGTGCGGCAGGAGGTTATCAGTCGTGCAGTCCTTGTCCGTCATGTTTCAGCTGGCCGGTGCGGTGGCGCTGCTGCTCTTTGGGCTGGGGCTGGTGCGCGACGGGATGGTTCGTGCCTTTGGCGTCAAGCTGAAGATGGTGCTGGGCCGGGGCACAAAGAACGGGCCGCGCGCGTTTATTTCGGGTCTGGTTGCGACGCTGGGGCTGCAAAGCTCGACCGCGACGGCTTTGATGACGGCCTCTTTCGCGGATCGCGGCATGATCCAGCCCCGAATGGGCCAGATCGTGCTGCTTGGGGCGAATCTGGGTACGGCGCTGACCGCCTGGATCGTCGCCTCGGGGATTGAGGCGCTGGTGCCGGTGATGCTGCTTGTGGGTTATATCCTGCGCCGGCAGGATCGTCGCTCGCTCTCAGGGGCGGGGTTGGCGCTGATAGGCATTGCGCTGATGCTGCTGTCTCTCGCGCTGCTTAGCCAGGCGACCGAACCCTTGCGTGAATCGGTAGCAATGGCGGCTTTTCTGGCCATGCTGAGCAATGCGTGGCCGGTGGCCCTGGCCATGGCGGCTGGGCTTGCGGTGATCTGCTCATCCTCGCTGGCGGTGGTGATGCTGGTGCTGTCGCTGGGCATGGACCCGGCGCTGACGGTGGTTCTGGTGCTGGGCGCAAACCTTGGCGGTGCGATTCCGCCGGTGCTTGCGACCGTGGGACAGGGGATTGCAGCACGGCGCGTGGCGCTGGGCAACCTGATCGTGCGTGGGGTTGGCTGCATGGTCGCGCTACCTTTGGCTGGGCAGGCGGCGCTGGCGCTGACCGCTATGCCGCTGCCTGAAACAGGGCTGGCGGTTGAGGCGCATCTGGCCTTTAACCTCGTGCTGGCGGCGGTGATCTGGCCCTTTGCCGGGCTGGTGTCGCGCCTGACTGCCAAGCTGGTGCGCGAAGACGAACAGACACCGCCAATCGAAGTTCAGCTGCTGGACGGCAGCGCGCTTGACACACCAGCTGTGGCGCTGGGCCGGGCAAGCCGCGCGGCGCTGGCGATCGGCGATGTGGTCGAGCGGATGTTGCAGCAAGCCCATACCGCGTTTGAGCGCAGCGATGATGCTCCGCTGGCCGAGGTCGCTGTGCTGGAAGAGCGTGTCGACCGCATGCAGCAAGAGATCAAAAGCTTTCTGTCTCGCCTTGGCCGCGATGCTGGTGAGGATGAGCGGCGGCAGGCTATCACCATCCTCGACTATGTCATCAACCTTGAACATGTCGGCGACATTATCGACAAGGGACTGGGTCCCGAGTTGCGCAAGAAAGCGGTGCTGTCTCTGCGTTTTTCGGAGGAGGGCTTCCGCGAGCTCGATGTGCTGTTCCTGATGACCATCGAGAATCTGCGTCTGGCTCAGACCATCTTTATGACCCGTGACCGTGATCTGGCCCGTCAGTTGATGGAAGAAAAGGTCGAGATTCGGCGGCTTGAGCGCATGTCGGCGCAGCGCCATCTGATGCGCTTGCGTGAGGGGCGGGCTGACAGCCAGCAGACCTCTTCGCTGCATCTGGACATTCTGCGCGACCTCAAGCGGGTGAATGCGCATATCGCCTCGGTCGCCCATCCGATTCTGGACGAGGCTGATTTGCTGATCGAAAGCCGGCTGAAGAAGGGCTGACGGGCAGGGGTGCGTTGCCTGCGTGCCCGCTGTCAGGGCTGGTTCATAGCCATCTTGCGATAGCCCTCCGTGACCACCATCTTGCATGGCGCGATATTGTTCTGGAGGGTTCGATGAAAACTGGGTTGGCCGCGCTGATGCTCATGGCCGTGCCCGCCTCGGCCGAAGTCGTGGGCGAGGTCGGGGTGGACTGGGTTGGAAACGATATCATTGTCGAAGCCATCGCCGATCCCAAGGTTCAAGGCGTGACCTGCCATCTGGCTTACTTTGAGCGTTCGGTGCTTGACAGGCTAAGCCAGGGAAACTGGTTCGAGGATCCCTCGAACTCGGCCATCGAATGCACGCGCACCGGCCCGGTCCGCATCGGGGACATTCGTCGCGGTCCTGAGGGTGAGGATGTGTTCAGCGCCTCACGTTCGCTGATCTTCAAGGCGCTGCGCGTCAAGCGCATCTATGATGAAGACAATCAGGTGCTGATCTATCTGGCCCATACCGATCAGGTGAAAGAGGGGTCGGCCAAGATGTCGATCTCGACCGTGGCGCTGGAGCCGGGCGAGGCGTTGCCTGCAAAGTAAGTCCAGCCTCTGGCCAAGCCGCGCGGATTTCGGATGAAAGCAGCAAAAATCCGTGTCAAAATTGACCGATACGGATTGTTCATGTCCGACAGGTGGACTCCGGCGCCCCAGGGCTGTATGAGCCGCGCGAAACAGGAATGGTAAGATGCGGATTCCGTCCAAGACCGCGAAATATAATCTGGGCCAGGTGGTCCGCCATCGTGAACATCCCTTCCGCGGGGTGGTCTTTGACGTGGACCCCGAATTCTCAAATACTGAGGAGTGGTATGAGTCCATTCCCGAGGATTCGCGTCCGGCCCGCAACCAGCCCTTCTACCATCTTTATGCCGAGACCGAGGCGACCTATTACGTGGCCTATGTCTCAGAGCAGAATCTGGTTCCGGACAATTCCGGGGAGCCACTGGAACATCCTGAAGTGATGGAGATGTTCGGTGAATTTCAAGACGGCCGTTATCCCTTGCAATTCGGGCTGAACTGAAGGGCTTTAGCCCTCATTCGACGCGACTGGCTGCCGGGGCGGTTCGGCTACAGGTACGATAAAGCCTAGGAAATTTCGCCTGCCTTCACGGAAATAGCTCAACGAAGCCGTCAGTTCCTGAATCAAGAACCAGCCAAAACCGCCTTCGGGCAATAAAAGGATTGCATCCAAAGCATCTGCCGGCGCTGAAATCGTGGGCAGGCCGTGAGCCTCCAGACAAGAGGGGGGCAGCGGCCGACCATCATCTGTTACCGCACAGGCTATGCCGCCCACATGTCGAGCGACGCATAGGTGGATCAGCGGTATATGAGGCTGGCCCTGTAACCGCTCAGCTTCGTGTCTGATGCCGTGTTCGCAGATATTGTTCAGCACTTCGGCCAGCGCCAGTTCGACTTTCGAGATGACCTCACTTTCTGCGCAGCCGTCGAACCGCTCACGCAGGAAATGCAGGACCGCGCGCACCGTTGCGGGGTTGGCGCGGAAAATCCGGTGAAACATGGGCTGCCGTCCCGGCGGGGGGCATCGCAGCCGTGTTTCAGCCTGCTTGAATGCCGCATTCATTCCGCGGCTCTTTTATTGCTGCTGGCAGGGGTCTCAGCCCATTCTTGAATGGGAAGAACTTTATCCATTCTGGTCAGACGGAATACCCGTTCGACATTCGGAGTCATGCCCGTCAGCGTTAATTTTTTTCCTGATGGCATCGCCTTGTAAATGGCAATAATCGCCCCAAGGCCCGAGCTGTCCATAAAATCAACCCCGCCCAAGTCCAGAATTATCTGGATTCCTCCGGTGGCGATCATCCCGCGTATGCGATCCTTGAACGCTGTGGCGATAGCTGCATCAAGGCGGCGTTCATCGACACGGATGATCAGCCCGTCTGGATGAGGCAGCGATTTAAGTTGCATCGTCATATCCCGGTTTCCTGTAATTCTGCCTATCTCTAATGTCCTAATCCTTACCGCTTGGTAAGCGCTCTCAGGATTTGCGCCGCAAACAGTGAAAAAGGAATGAAATTATTCCCGGCATTTTAGTTGCCGGTTGATTGCCAATGGATGGAACCGTTGAACCGCAAAACCATGCGTGCCAGAGTTCCGGGACATTCTGCCCATGGATGGAAGAGGAAAACATACGCCTTGCCCATTCCGCGATTTTGCTTGCAGTCGTGTGCCATAAGCGGCGCTTATGGCGGCGCGACCCCGTGGCGCTGATCTGCCGGCCCGGGCGAAGTGCCCCGGTGGTCCGCATTTGCACGGCTTCGGGCGGGGCTCTGCGAGGGGGGGTTATCAGCTTGTTGCCGGCAAGAACGCTCTGCTGCACCTTACGTTGAAGGCTGAGAGTCCGAATCCCGTAATCTTGCGGGTACGTCTGGTGGCCGAAGATGGCGCGGATCGGCGCGCGGGAGATGAGCCTGAACTGTCGGTTATGGACCGGACGTCGTGCCCGGGGAATTAACTGCGTGCTTTTGCCGAGCTTCTGATCGAAAATGCGTTGCCACGGACAGAACGGGACTGATTGTCGCTGCAAGAACTCTCAGAGTACCCCGGGCGGTGCAAAATGCTCCTGCAGGCTCAGCGCATAGGCTTCAACCATCCAAGGGCATTCTGAACCTCTGCCAGATAAGCAGGGGATCTGAAGATCGGGACTGGTTGAATAGAAGGTATCGGCGGGCTGGCATCCTGCGGCCGTTATTCAACACCCGGCAGCAGGAAGGTGTACGAGATGGGCAGGTTTTCAAAGGCTGAGATCACCCGTCGGCTGACCGATGGCTATTGGAAAGCCAGGGCTGCGGCCGCCGTTCGTTCGATGTCAGGTCGCGTGGAGTGCTGAACGTGGACCTCCCCGGGCCGTCGGCAGAGGGCCGGCAGTTTGCCAGAAAGGCTCTGCCCGCCTGGGAGGCGGTTGCCGGTATTACCTTCAGCCGCGATCCCGGTCTCTGCGCCACCATCCATATCACCTTTGGTGACTATGGTCAGGACGCTGTCCTTCATCAATGATGACCGGCGAAAGGATCGCGAGCTGTCATGTGAATGTGGGGTCGCTGTGGCAATGGGTGTATGACGAGAAAACCGATAGCCGGGGCAGCCTGTTCCGTCGTAGCGCGCCTGCTGCGTAATACGGATAGCCCTGAGCCGATCATATTCACCATCCGTGATCGCGACGGTGTGGATACGCTGTATCTTGCCTCGGACAATCATGATCGGCGGATCTCGCCGACGCCTGGAACCGTATCCGGGGCCCATGGCTTGTCGGCAATATTTCGATCACCTCCGATACGCTGATCGGGAACATGCAGGCCGGTTGCGGCAACGATCTGGTGATCGGAAACAGCGCCGACAACGATGTCTATGTCCCCGACGTCAAAGACAAGATCGTTGAGACAAGGGACGGCGGTATCAATCCGGTTCGGTCCTATGCCTGCATGAGGCTGGGCTGGTGGCTTGAGAACCTGGTTCTGGGATCCGACAAGGCGCAGAACGGTTCCGGCAATTCACTGGCGAACCGGATCACCGGAATGCTCGCACCAATCGTCTCAGCAGTCGTGGAGGTAATGACGCGCCTGTCGGCGTGGCCGGAAACGACACTTTTATCGGTGGTGCGGACAGTGGCTCTCTGCTGGGCGGTGGCGGGGCCGACTGCTTTTGCCGGTGGTCGGGATAAGGTACCGGGTTTTCATAACAATATCGACGGGCAGCAAATCGGCGGCACGCTGTGGGGCGGAGCCGAGATGAGCGCGGCCGCGGCACTGCAGGAGATCGGCCGGGTCGTCGATGGCAATACCGTTCAGGATTTTGGCAAAGGCGATACCATCATGCTGAACGGAGTCGGCGATCTTGGCGCGCTCGAAGATGATCCGATCATTTTCTGACGATCTGTCTGCGCATCTTTTCCCGGCTTTGCTGCGTTAAACTGCTGTGGACAGGGCCGCGGCTGCTGATCTGCCTTATATTTGGGCGGAGTGAGGCTCTGCTCTGGCAAAAACGGATTTCCCGACCATTCGCGGGGGACGCGCTGTGGACAGTGCCACTGCGGATGCGAAGATCGGGGACAAAGCAGGGGGTGGTGAAGATGATGAACTGTTACAACGAGATGCTCGAAGGCGATCGGGTGCGTGAACCCTATGCCATGCTGTCTGAATGGATCGAGACCATGCCGGTCGAGATCCGCCAGATGAAGCAGGCCGAGGCCGAGGCGCTGTTTCGTCGCATCGGTATCACCTTTGCCGTCTATGGCGAGGGGGGCGATCCGGACCGGCTGATCCCCTTTGACATGATGCCGCGGGTGTTCCTGCAGGCCGAATGGCGCCGGCTTGAAAGGGGGATCAAGCAGCGCGCCCGGGCGCTGAACGCTTTTCTGCGCGATGTTTACGGGCGGGCCGAGATCGTGCGCGCGGGCCGTATCCCGGCGCGGCTTGTTTATCAGAACGACGCTTATGAAAAAGCGATGGCAAACTTTACCCCGCCACGCGGTGTCTATTCCCATATCGTCGGTATCGACATCGTTCGCACCGGACGGGATGAGTTTTATGTGCTTGAGGACAATTGCCGCACCCCCTCGGGCGTCAGCTATATGCTGGAAAACCGCGAGATCATGATGCGCATGTTCCCGGCGCTGTTCCGCAACAACCGGATCGAGCCGGTGGATCAGTATCCTGAACTGCTGCGCCGCACGCTTGTTTCTGTCGCGCCGCGGAAATGCGAGGGGCCGCCGACCATCGTCATCCTGACCCCCGGCCATTACAACAGCGCCTATTATGAGCACAGCTTTCTGGCCAACCTGATGGGCGTCGAACTGGTCGAGGGCAGCGACCTATTTGTCGACGGCGGCTTTGTTTATATGCGCACCACGCAGGGGCCAAAGCGCGTCGATGTCATCTATCGCCGCATTGATGACCAGTTCCTTGATCCTTTGTGTTTTCGCCGCGATTCCATGCTGGGCGTGCCGGGACTGATGGATGTCTATCGTTCGGGCGGAGTGTCGATCACCTCGGCGCCGGGGGCGGGCGTCGCAGATGACAAGGCGGTCTATACCTTCGTCCCCGAAATGATCCGCTTTTACCTCGGCGAAGAGCCGATCCTGCGCAACGTTCAGACCTGGACGCTGTGGAAAGACGAGGATTATCGCTATGTCATGGCCAACCTCAAGGATCTGGTGGTCAAAGAGGTCCACGGTTCGGGCGGCTATGGCATGTTGATCGGCCCCCGCGCCAGCAAGGCCGAGATCGAGTCGTTTGCCGAGCGGATCAAGGCCAGCCCCGGCAATTACATCGCCCAGCCGACGCTGGCACTGTCCACAAGCCCGACTTTCGTCAATGAGGGAGTGGCGCCGCGACATGTCGACCTGCGGCCCTTCTGCCTGTGCGGAGACCGGATCGAACTGGTGCCGGGCGGGCTGACGCGGGTCGCGCTGCGCGAGGGCTCGCTGGTCGTGAACTCGTCTCAGGGCGGGGGCGTCAAGGACACCTGGGTCCTGACGGAATAGGAAAGGGGTCAGCCATGCTCAGCCGCACCGCCGCCAACCTGTTCTGGATGGGTCGTCATCTGGAACGTGCCGAAACCGCCGCCCGTCTTTTGGACGTGGGTGCGCGTATCACGCTGTTGCCAAACACCGAAGAGGGGTATCGCAACGAATGGGACTCGCTTTTGCGTGCCTCGGGCGCCAGCACTGCATTCGCCGAACATTACGGCGATGAAATCACGCAGGAAAATATCGAAAGCTGGCTTTTCTTTGACCATGCCAACCCGTCCTCGGTCGCCTCATGTATCGAGCGCGCGCGTGAGGGCGGGCGGATCGTGCGCACGGCGCTGACCAGTCAGGTCTGGGATGCGCTCAACACCGCCTATCAAGAACTGCGGTCGCTGGAGCGGCGGCCGCGCAGCCAGCTTGATACCGCGATGCTGACCGACTTTACCACGCGCCATGGCTCGACCGTGCGCGGGGCGATCAACGCAACCCAGTTGCGCAACGACGGCTGGCATTTTCTGAACCTTGGCTATTCGCTTGAACGGGCGGATGCCACTGCGCGGCTGCTGGACGTGAAATATTATGTGCTGCTGCCGCAGGTCGAGTTCGTCGGATCCGGGCTCGACAATTATCAATGGCAGGTGATCCTGCGCGCGCTTTCGGCGCATCGTGCCTTTCACTGGGCCTATGGCGGCGATGTAACGGCGATGAAGGTCGCCGATTTTCTGATCCTAAACGGGGAAAGCCCGCGTTCGCTTCTGACCTCGCTCTACGAGGCGGTCTGGCATCTGGACGGGCTGGTGCGCCGCTATGGCGAGGGCGTGCCCGCCACCGCCTCGGTCCGGGCGCATGAGACGATGAAACGCCTGCTTGCCCGCAATATCGACGAGATCTTTGACGAGGGGCTGCACGAGTTCCTCACCTGGTTCATCAGCGAGGTGGCCAGCATCTCGACCGCCGTGCATGATGATTACCTAAGCGGCCGGATGTAAAAAGGGGGGCGCATCATGCGGCTGAAAATTACCCATGAAACCAGCTATTTCTATGATCCACCGGCGCAGGGGCTGGTGCAGAGCCTGCGGCTGACGCCCTCGGTCTATGAGGGACAGAGGGTTGCGGACTGGACCATCTCGGTCTCGGGCGGGCAACGAGGTGCGGCTTTTCGCGACGGGGCGGGCGACTGGATCGAGGGCTGGACCGTGCGCGGCCCGGTGCAAGAGGTCGTCGTCTCGATCTCGGGTCAGGTCGAGACGCGCGATACCGCCGGTGTTTTGCGCGGCCATCGTGAAAGCGTTCATCCGCTGGTCTACCTGCGCCCGACGCCCGCGACCGGTCTGGATACGGCGTTGCGCGATCTGGCCCATTCGGCCCAGGGCGAGGACGGGTTGGACCTGGCCCATCGGCTGGCTGCCGCCGTGGCACAGGCGGTTGCCTATGGCCCGGGCGTGACCGATGCGCGGACCACCGCGGCCGAGGCGCTGGCGCTGGGGCAGGGGGTCTGTCAGGACCATGCCCATGTGCTGATTGCCTGCGCCCGCGAACGGGGTCTGCCGGCGCGCTATGTCTCGGGCTATCTGCATTCCAGCCGGGATGGTCAACCCCATGACGCAGCCCATGCCTGGGCCGAGATTCATGTCGGCCCCCTTGGATGGGTCGGCTTTGACGCGGCCAATGCCTGCTGCCCCGATGACCGCTATGTGCGGCTTGGCTCGGGTCTGGATGCGGATGACGCGGCCCCGGTGCGCGGCACCACCTTTGGCACGGGCGACGAAAGCCTTGATGTGCGCGTACAGGTCGAGGAAATGGAGCAATAGCCTTGCTGTTGCGCCTCGCCCCCGGCCGGCGTATCCGTCAGGGAGTTTTTGTGCCATGGGACGGTCATGACCTATTGCGTCGGTCTTAAGCTCAACGAAGGGTTGGTCCTTTTGTCGGACACCCGCACCAATGCCGGGCTGGACAACATCTCGACCTATCGCAAGATGTTCTTCTTTGAGAAACCGGGCGAGCGGATCATCACCATCATGACCGCCGGCAGCCTGTCGGTCACCCAGACCACCATCGCCCGGCTGCAAGAGGCGATCGACCTGCCCGAAGCGGATGAGACCACCTCGATCATGCGCGCCCAGACCATGCTGCAGGTGGCGACGATCATCGGCAATACGCTGAACCGCACCCGGCGAGAGATTGTCGAGCAATGCCGCGAACTGAACCAGCAGGCCAGCGCCAGCATGATCGTCGGCGGTCAGCGTGCCGGGGGCGAGATGCGGCTGTTCCTGATCTATCCCGAGGGCAATTTCATCGAGGCGACCGAGGACACACCCTTTCTGCAGATCGGCGAACATAAATACGGCAAGCCGATCCTTGACCGGGTGGTGCGGCCCGACACCTCTCTGGACGACGCACAAAAGGCGGCGCTGCTGTCGATGGATTCGACCCTGCGTTCAAACCTGTCGGTGGGGATGCCGCTGGATCTGGCGGTGATCCGCAAGGACGATTGCCGCGTCAGCCATCGTCGCATCGCCGAGGGCGACCCGGCATTCATGGCCATGTCCGCTGCGTGGTCGGCCGCCCTGCGCGACAGTTTCGTCAAGGTGACGATATAGGCCGCCCGGTCAGGCGGCTCCGTCCTCGTCAAGCATCGCCCGCAGCTCATAGACCAGATCCAGCGCCTCACGTGCGCTGATCGTATCGGGGTTCAGCTTGCGCAGGCGTTCCTCGACCGCCGAAGGCTGGGGTTGCGACATCGCGCCAGGCGCCGGTGCGGGCGTGGCGCGGAACAGCGGCAGATCGTCAAGCAGCGCGGCCGGTTTTCCGGTGCCCTGCCGCTCTCCGTTTTCTAGCTGGTGCAGGATGTCCCGGGCGCGCTCGACAACGGATGGGGGCAGCCCCGCCAGCCGCGCCACCTGCACGCCATAGGACCTGTCGGCGGCGCCCTTTCTGACCTCGTGCAGAAAGATCACCTCGCCCTCCCATTCGCGCACGGCGACAGTGGCATTCTCGACCCCCGGCAGGCGCGCGGAAAGCGAGGTCATCTCATGATAATGCGTGGCAAAAAGCGCCCGGCAGCGGTTTCTGGCATGCAGATGCTCCAGCACCGCCCAGGCGATGCTAAGCCCGTCCCAGGTCGCCGTACCGCGTCCGATCTCGTCAAGGATGACCAGCGCATGATCGTCGGCCTGATTAAGAATTGCCGCCGTCTCGACCATCTCGACCATGAAGGTCGAGCGACCGCGCGCCAGATCATCCGCCGCACCGACGCGGCTGAACAGCTGACTGACAAGGCCGATATGGGCGCGGCGTGCAGGGACGAACGCCCCAGCCTGCGCCAGAATGGCAATCAGCGCGTTCTGGCGCAGAAAGGTCGATTTACCCGCCATATTCGGACCGGTCAGCAACCAGATCGCCGGAGTGCCGCCTTCGGTCAAAGCGCAGTCATTGGCGACGAAAGCCTCGCCCTTGCGCTTTAGCGCGCGCTCGACGACCGGGTGGCGACCGCCTTCGATCATAAAGGCGCGGCTGCTGTCCACTTCGGGGCGCACCCACCCCTCGGCCGAGGCAAGATCGGCAAAGGCAGCGGTCAGGTCGATTTCTGCCAGTGCCCGCGCCGCCTGCCCGATCGGGCCCGCCTGTTCAAGAACGGCACCGGTCAGGCGGGCAAAGATCTGACGCTCGATCTCCAGCGCGCGGTCGCGGGCATTGAGGATGCGCGTTTCAAGCTCGGACAGCTCGACCGTGGTAAAGCGGATCTGGTTCGCCGTGGTCTGGCGGTGGATGAACCGTTCGTTCAGCGGCGGAGCCAGCATCTTTTCCGCATGGGTCGAAGTCGTCTCGATAAAGTAACCCAGCACGTTGTTATGCTTGATCTTAAGGCTTTGGACACCGCTTTCGGCAATATAATCAGCCTGCATACTGGCGATGACGCCACGGCCCTCGTCACGCAGGCGGCGGGTTTCGTCCAGATCCTCGTCATAGCCAGCCGCGACAAAGCCCCCGTCGCGGGCAAGCAGCGGCGGTTCGGCGACCAGCGCCTCGTCCAGCAGGTCGATCAGCGCGTCATGGCCCGTCAGGTCGCGGGCGGCCTCGGCCAGAACCTGTATCTGGTCGTCGCCCAGCATGGCGGCGATACGGGCGGCCTGGGTCAGCCCGGCGCGGATCGCGGCCAGATCGCGCGGCCCGCCGCGTTCCAGTGCCAGCCGCGACAGTGCCCGGTCCATATCGGGGACATGGGACAACGCAGAGCGCAGATCGGCACCAAGGCGCGGATCGTCCACCAGATGGGCGACAGCCGACTGCCGGGCGTGAATTTCGTCCAGATTGCGCGAGGGCGCGCTGATCCTGCGTTCAAGCAGCCGTGCGCCGCCTGCCGTTACGGTGCGGTCAATGGCGGCAAGCAGGCTGCCTTCGCGCCCGCCAGACAGGGCCTGCGTCAGTTCCAGGTTGCGGCGGGTGGCGGCGTCGATCTGCATCGCGCCCCCCAAAGCCTCGCGCACCGGCGGGCGCAAAAGCGGCATCCGGCCCTTTTGCGTCAGCTCCAGATAATCGGCGATCGCGCCCATGGCGGCCAGTTCAGCGCGTGAAAAGTTGCCAAAGCCGTCAAGCGTCTCGACCGAAAACAGTGCGCACAGACGACGCTGGGCGGCGCTGCTGTCAAAGCTGCCGGCGGGCAGTTCGGTCAGTGCGGCGCCCGCCTCGGCCGCGATCTCGGCCAGATCCGAACCTTCGATGACCAGAAGCTCTCGCGGGGCATTGCGCGCAAGTTCCGGTCCCAGCCGAGCGGGCGGGCAGGTCATGACCCGAAAGGCGCCGGTCGAGATGTCGACCCATGCCAGCGCCGAATCCTCGCGTACGCTGGCAAAGCTGGCGAGGAAATTGTGCCGCCGCGCCTCAAGAAGCGATTCCTCGGTCAGCGTACCGGGGGTGACCAGACGCACCACTTCGCGTGCGACCACGGCTTTTGAGCCGCGCTTGCGGGCTTCGGCCGGGTCCTCCATCTGCTCGGCGATGGCGACGCGAAACCCCTTGCGGATCAGCGTCAGCAGATAGCTTTCCGCGGCATGGACCGGGACGCCGCACATGGGGATCGGCTCACCCATATGGGTGCCGCGCTTGGTCAGGGCGATGTCCAGCGCGGCTGCGGCGGCAACCGCATCGTCAAAGAACATCTCGTAGAAATCCCCCATGCGATAGAACAGCAGCGCGCCGGGATTGGCCTCGCGGATTGCAAGATACTGCACCATCATCGGGGTGGGTTGATCGCTCATGTCCAGCCTTGTCGCCTGCGGTCCCTGTTTGGGGACGCCTGTTCCAAGAGACGCTTCTAAGGGACGCGTCGGCTGATGCAAACAGCATGGCTGCAAATCGCGTAGATCAAGGTGAAAACGGGCGCGGGCCACACGAGGCAACTGTCCGGCACCGTTCGCGGTATTTGTCGCGGGAGCCGGGCCTGAATTGTTGTGTCTCCGGTGCCATAAATGCCCGCCCTGTGCGCAAAAATCACGGTGACAGTTGCCGCGCATTGCGGCATCGTCTGCCAAAACCTGTTCGTGAGGCCGGACGATGAGATCGTTGATTCTGGGTGCTATCATGTTGTCATTGGCGGGCGCGGCCAATGCGGCCTGCCCGGATGTCTCGCTGATGCAGAACGCCGCGCGCGGCTGGATCGCAGGTCAGCGCCTGCCCGATCCGCTTGTCCGCACGGCGCAGGATGCAAGCTGTGCCTATGCCTCGTTCCGCAGCGTGCTTGAGACCGAGCTGGGCGCGCCCGTGGGCGTCAAGGTCGGCTTTACCTCACGCCCGGTGCAAGAGCGGTTCGGCGTGACCCAGCCCGTCTCGGGGGCGCTTTTCGCGCCGATGCTGGTGCCCGATGGCTCGCGCCTTAGCCTCAAGGGCAGCCGCTCGCCGTTTTTTGAGGCCGATCTGGTCGTGACCGTCGGCAGCTCTGCCATCATGCAGGCGCGCACCCGCGAAGAGGTGGCGGCGGCGCTGAAAGATGTGCGGCCGTTCATCGAACTGCCCGATCTGGCGCTGCAAAAGGGGGTGACGCCCACCGGACCCCTGATGGCGGCCTATGGCGTGACGCCCTGGCGCGGCGTGCTGGGACGCGGCATTCCGATTTCGGACCTGCGTGACCCGGTCGCCGATCTGGCGGGGCTGACGGTGAACCTCAAGCTTGACGGAAACAGCATCGACGCGGGCACAGGGCAAATGCTGCTGGGCCACCCTCTGGATGTGGTGCTGTGGCTGATCGAGCAGGGCGGCTATGAGCTAAAGCCCGGATCGGTGATTTCGCTGGGCTCGCTGGGCGGTTTGCATCCGGCACTGCCCGGTCACCGGATCGAGGCCGACTATCGGATCGGCGGCAAGACCATGAAGGTCGGTGCCGTGCTTGTCCCCTGATCTTGCGTCTGCGGTGAAAAAAACCTTTGCCAGCAAGGGCGTCGTGTCGCAAGACTGTCACCGGGGGCCGCTAGGTGGCATCCAGCCGCCAACTGGGGGCGTGTTCTGGAACGGAGTTGACCAATGACGATTCAACCGACTGTGGCAGGTCTTGCCGCTTTGATCGCGCTTGGGGCCTCGGGGGCTGCCTCGGCGCAGGATCTTGCGGCGCTGGAGGAGGCCGCCAAGGCCGAAGGTATGCTGACCACCATCGCGCTGCCGCATGACTGGTGCGGCTATGGCGAGGTGATCGCCGGCTTCAAGGCGAAATACCCCGAAATCAAGGTCAACGAGCTTAACCCCGATGCGGGCTCGGCAGATGAGCTTGAGGCGATCCGTGCCAACAAGGACAACAAGGGTCCGCAGGCGCCGGACGTGATCGACGTCGGCCTGTCCTTTGGCCCGCAGGCGCAGGCCGAGGGGCTGATCCAGCCCTATAAGGTTTCGACCTGGGATACGATTCCCGATGATGCCAAGGACCCCGATGGTCACTGGTACGGCGATTACTACGGCGTGATGGCTTTTGGCGTGAACACCGACCTGATCGACGAGGCGCCGAAAACCTGGAAGGACCTGATCAAGCCCGAATATGCGAACGCCTTTGCGCTGGCTGGCGATCCGCGCGCCTCGGCGCAGGCGATCATTTCGGTCATGGCGGCCGGCATCGCCAATGGCGGAGAGCCGGGCGAGGCTTCGGGTCAGAAGGGCATGGAACTGATGGCCGAGGTTCACAAGGCCGGCAATTTCGTGCCCGTCATCGGCAAATCGGCGACCATCGCGCAGGGCGCGACGCCGATCGTCACCGCATGGGACTATAACCTGCTGTCCTGGCGCGACAGTCTGAATGGCAACCCGCCGGTCGAGGTGCTGATCCCCGAGGATGGCGTGGTTGCGGGCGTCTATGTGCAGGCGATCTCGGCCTATGCGCCGCATCCGAACGCAGCCAAGCTGTGGATGGAGTACCTGTATTCGGACGAAGGTCAGCTTGGCTGGCTCAAGGGCTATTGCCACCCGATCCGCTTCAACGATCTGGTCAAGAACGGTAAAGTCCCGCAAGAGCTGCTGGACGCGCTGCCCGAGGCCTCGGCCTATGAAAAGGCGATCTTCCCGACCCTTGAGCAGCAGGAAGCCAACAAGAAGGCTGTGACCGAAGGCTGGGACAAGGTCGTCGGCGCAGCGGTTCAGGAATAAGAGAAAGGGACCCCGTCCACGCGGCGGGGTCACCCCCAACGGGCGAGGCGGAATGAGACAGATCGGCTGGAACTGGCTGGGCATCCTGCCCTTTTTCGCCTTTGCCCTGCTGTTTCTGGTGCTGCCGACGATGAATATCGTCATCGGCGCATTTCAGAACCCGCAAGGTCAGTTTACGTTCGACAATCTTGCGGGGCTGACCTCGCCGCGGATCGTGTCCAGCTTTGCTATTTCGATCAAGGTGTCGCTGGCCTCGGCGCTGCTTGGCTGCCTGATCGGCTTTGCCATGGCGGCAGCGGTGGTGATGGGCGGCGTGCCGGGCTGGATCAAGGCGCCTTTGATGACCTTTTCGGGGGTCGCCTCGAACTTTGCCGGGGTGCCGCTGGCCTTTGCCTTTATCGCCACCCTGGGCCGGGTCGGTCTGGTCACCATGCTGCTGCGGCAGTGGTTTGGCATCAATATCTATGCGCTGGGTTTCAACCTGCTGTCCTTTTGGGGCCTGACGCTGACCTATCTGTTCTTTCAGATCCCGCTGATGATCCTGATCATCACCCCAGCTCTGGAGGGGCTCAAGCGTGAATGGCGCGAGGCGGCCGAGGTGCTTGGTGCCTCGACCGGGCAATATTGGCGGATGGTGGCGCTGCCGATTCTGTTCCCGTCGCTGCTGGGCACTTTCGCGCTGCTGTTTGCCAACAGCTTTGGTGCGGTGGCGACGGCCTATGCGCTGACCGGCTCGTCGCTGTCGATCGTGCCGATCATGCTGTTTGCGCAGATCAGGGGCGATGTGCTGCAAGACCCGCACCTGGGCTATGCCATGGCTTTCGGCATGATCGTCGTGACCGGGCTTGCGAACCTTGCCTATGTCATCATGCGCACCCGGGCCGAGAGGTGGATGCGATGAAACGGGTCTGGTCTTGGGCCGCGCTGATCCTTGGCGGCCTTTATTTTCTCTTGCCGCTTATCGGTACGATCGAGTTTTCGCTACGAATGCGGCGCGGGGAATATTCGCTGGATGCCTATCGCTCGGTGCTGTCGGACGCGAATTTCCGTGCCACTTTCAGCTATTCGGTGGTGATGGCGCTGCTGACCATCGTGCTGGGGGTGCTGATCGTCGTGCCGACCGCCTATTGGGTGCGGCTGCGTCTGCCCCGCCTGCGGCCGGTGATCGAGTTCATCACCCTGCTGCCTCTGGTCATTCCGGCCATCGTCGTCGTCTTTGGCTATATCCGGCTTTACAACACCTCGTCGGTGCTGCCGCTGACCGGGACGGCATCGGGCACCAATCTTTTGCTTTTGTGCGGTTATGCCACGCTGGCGCTGCCCTATATGTATCGCGCCGTCGATACCGGGCTTTCGACGCTTGACGTGCGCAGCCTGACGGAGGCCGCGCAATCCCTCGGCGCTGGCTGGACGCGGATCATCGGCCGGCTGATCCTGCCCAATGTGCTGGGGGCGGTGATGTCCGGGGCATTTCTGTCCTTTGCCATCGTCATTGGCGAATTCACCATGGCGGCGTTGCTGAACCGGCCGGCGTTCGGACCCTACATGCAATTGCTTGGCGCGAACCGCGCTTATGAACCGGCGGCGCTGGCAGTGATCGCCTTTGCCGTCACCTGGGGTTGCATGGGGGTGATGCAACTGATCTCTCGCCTGTTTGGCACACGGATACCCGCGAAATGAGCTTTCTGACCCTAGACCATCTGCAAAAATCCTTTGGTACGACCCGGGTCGTGCACGGCTTTGACCTGAGCGTGGAAAAGGGCGAGTTTGTGTCCTTTCTTGGCCCCTCGGGTTGCGGCAAGACCACGGTGCTGCGCATGGTCGCCGGGTTTGAAACGCCAAGTGCGGGCCGCGTGGTGATCGACGGGCAGGATGTGACCCGCGCCCGGCCGAACCAGCGCCGGATCGGCATGGTGTTTCAGTCCTATGCGCTGTTTCCGAACCTTACGGTGGCGGAAAACGTGGGCTTTGGCCTTAAGGTCGGCGGTGTTCCCCGGGCCGAGCGGGCCGGTCGCGTGACCGAAATGCTTGAGTTGATCGGCCTGCCAGATCTGGGCGGGCGCTATCCCTGGCAGCTGTCGGGCGGTCAGCAACAGCGAGTGGCGCTGGCCCGCGCCCTTGCGCCGCGTCCGCGTGTTCTGCTGCTCGATGAGCCGCTGTCGGCGCTGGATGCCAAGATCCGCGTCAGCCTGCGCAACCAGATCCGAGAGATCCAGCAGCAGCTGGGCATCACCACCATCTTTGTCACCCACGATCAGGAAGAGGCGCTGTCGATCTCGGACCGTATCGTGGTCATGCATAAGGGGGTCGCGGATCAGATCGGCACTCCGGCGCAGATCTATAATCAGCCTGCGACCGATTTCGTCGCCGGCTTTGTCGGCACGCTGAACCGTTTCGCAGCCGAGGTACTGGACCCTGCACGTGGCATCGTCCGCGTCGAGGGGGCAGAGATTGCCCTTGACCGCCCCTTGTCCCTGGGCGGTGTCACCCTTGCCGCGCGGCCCGAAAGCCTGCGCATCGCCGAGCATGGCATCCCGGCCGAGATTACCGGCGTTGAATTCCTTGGTTCGGTTCAGCGTCTGCGGGCGCGGGTGGGCGGGCAGGAAGTGGTGCTTGACCGCTTTAACGAACCGGGGGCTGCCCTGCCTCAGCCGGGCGTTCGGGTGCATCTGACCGCGCCGCCATCGGGCTGGCTGGTGCTGGGTGAATAGTCCACCCGCCAGGGTTGATCGGCAAAAACTTGCCTAAAAGAACATCTGACCTTTGACTGCGCCTTTGTTTTTAATCGGTGCTGTTCCGCCAGTTATTTGCGGCGGCGTTTTTGCGGCTTTTCCGCAAGGTTTTTGTTCTTTGAAGGTGTTTCATGGCGACGATTCCTGGAACGGGCGGCAATGACAGCCTGTCTGGTGGGGACGAACCCGATCTCATCGACGCTGATGCCGGCAACGATACTATAGATGGCGGCGCGGGTAGCGATACGGTCAGTGGTGGCGACGGTGCTGATTTCCTGATCTGGGCGGCCAATCCTGACGCGACTGGCGATCACGACATCTATCACGGTGGTTCGGGCGGCGAGGAGTATGAGCCCGACGTCTACTCCCATAATGGCGGTGATACGCTTAGCCTGGTGTCCGCAGGGGCCGAAGGGTTCGATGTGTATTTCACCAGCGGCAGCTCGGGCGAGGTCGAGGATGCCTATGGCAACACGCTGAGCTTTGACGGTATCGAGCGTGTGGCCACTGGCGACGGCGCCGATCACATCAATGCGTCTGGCAGCGCTGAAGGCATCCGGATTTATGCGGGTGCTGGCAATGATTACATCATTGGCAGCGACGCCACGGATTATATTCAGGGCGGCGACGGCAATGACGAAATCTTTGGCGGCGGCGGCAATGACGTCATCGAGGATGGCCGCGGCGACGACACCATCCATGGCGAGGACGGCGACGACGGTATCCGCTGGGGTAACGGTGGTATCGACGGTTCGGTCGGCAATGACCTGTACTATGGCGGGTCGGGCTATAACACGCTGAACGCCTGGCAGCACGACGCCACCGGCAACGGTGTGCACATGGTGCTTACCACCTCTGACAGCGGTACGGTGGACGCCACCGGTGCGGCGACGGGGCATCTGGAGTTCTACGAGTTCCGGAACCTGCTGACCGGGAACGGCAATGACACGATAGATGGCTCGGCTGCCGGGGTGGACGGGTTCCGCGCCTATGCCGCATGGGGTGACGATTCGATCATCGGCAGCGACGGCGATGACTCGATCGAAGGCGGCTTTGGCACGGATACCATCGACGCGGGTGCGGGCGATGACATGATCTCGATGGCCGGAGACCTGTTTTCCACCAGCCACGCGTGGGAGGATGACGGCTCGGACCTGCTGGTCCTGCGCGACGGCTTTGGCAATGACACCGTGCGCGCCTTTGCCATCGAAACCACGCAGGATGAATGGGGCACCGTGCTGCCTGCTGATCGGCTGGATGTCAGCGATCTGCATGATGCCAACGGTAATCCCATTGATCTGGATGACGTGACCGTCGAGCCCCTTACCGACGCACGCGGCACCCATGCGCGGCTGGTTTTCCCCAATGGCGAGACGCTGCTGCTTTATGAGATCGACCCCGCCGCGCTGACCCGTCAGAAGCTGCATCAGCTTGGTATTCCCTGCTTTTGCCGCGGCACGATGATTCGTACAGACCGGGGCGAAATCGCGGTTGAACAACTGTCGGTGGGCGATCTGGTTCTGACCTGCGACCATGGGTTGCAGCCTATCCGCTGGATCGGCAGCCGGGCGCTGGACGCAATCGATCTGGCCGCTGCGCCAAGGCTACGGCCTGTCTGCATCCGCCGTGGTGCGCTTGGCGAAGGACGGCCTTGCGCCGATCTGATGGTCTCGCCTCAGCATCGCATACTCGTGCGGTCGGCGATTGCGCAGCGCATGTTCGGTTGCCCCGAGGTGCTGGTTGCGGCCAAGCAGCTGTTGGCAATTGAAGGGATCGAAGAGGTCGACCCCGAGATGGTCGGGTATTTCCATATCCTCTTTGACCGGCATGAGATCGTGCTGGCGAACGGGGCCGAGGCCGAGTCGCTATACACCGGTCCGATGGCGTTGAAATCCGTCGGCCGGGCCGCGCGGGAAGAGATATTTACCCTGTTCCCCGAGCTTCGCGAAACGCCGGCCAAGGCGGCAAGGCCGCTGATCCCGGGTGCCAAGGCGCGTCAGCTTGCACATCGCCATGTGCGGAACCGAAAGGCCCTTAATGGTTAAATTCGCAACCAAAGGGTGAAAATCACTGACAAATGCGGCGCTGATCTGCCCCAAAGGACAGGTCCCGCCCTTGGCGTCAGTCTAATCTAATCCGGCCCGGATAGACGTTCGGGGTCGGGTGTTTCTGGACGCTCGTGGTGTCTATCCCCAGTCATTACAGAATGGGGGCAGATATGGCCGTGATTACCGGAGGGGCGGGCAACGACAGCCTGCTGGGCACCGCAGGTCGTGATACGATCAACGGCAATGGCGGAGGCGACACGATCAATGGCGGGCGGAGCAGCGACTCGATAAATGGCGGTGCCGGGCCGGATGTCCTGATCTGGAGCCAGGACCCCAGATCCAGGGGCAATGTTGACGCTTATTATGGTGGCAACACTTTGGAACGCTATGATCCGAACCCGTATGGCAGCCTGTCGGGCGGGGACCGGCTGCATCTGAATGGGACAAAAAATTTCCGCGTTGCTTTCAGTACAACTGAGAATGGCTCAGCCGTCGATGCCTATGGCAACCGGGTGAACTTTCGCGGGATCGAGCGGTTGCAGACCGGCTCGGGCAATGACCTCATCGACGCGCGGTCTGCCAAGCTGAATTCGCCGCATGGTTCGGGTTCGGATTACACCCCCACGCATGGGCTGACGGTCAACAGCGGTGCCGGCAACGATACCATCTATGGCAGCATCGGCGATGATGTGCTTGACGGCGGGAATGGCAATGACCGCATCTATGGCGGTGCGGGCAATGATCTGTTGATGCCGTCGCAGGGCAATGATTACGGTCATGCCGGGGCAGGGGATGACAATGTCCGCTGGGGCAACAACGGTGGCATGGGGGCGATCCATGACATCGGACGCGATACACTGGTTGGCGGAGCTGGCCATGACCTGCTGAACCTCTGGGCCAAAGGGAATGGCGAGAATAGCGTAGGCACTTCGGTTGTCTTTACCAGCAACAGCGCCGGACGGGCCAGCTATCCGCAGGCCAATGGTTCATTGGTGTTCAGCGAGTTCGAGCAGTTCTGGACCCATGAAGGCCGCGATACGGTTTCGGCAGCAACCGCCAATATCCCCCTGAATGGCAAGGGTATTCAGATCAACACCCGTTGGGGCGACGATCGTATCACCGGCAGCGCCGGTAAGGATACGATCGAGGGCGGACCGGGCGCGGATACCATTAACGGCAGTCGCGGCAACGATCTTATCTCGATGACCGACGATATTTCTGCCTCTGATGGAGGTGCTGTGCCGCGCGATGCAGAGCGGGATGTTCTGGTGCTGCAGGACGGTTTTGGCGTCGACACAATACGTGCGTTTCAGGTCGGCGATGTACGCGATTCCGGCGGCGGTATCCTGCGTCAGGGTGACCGGCTGCATGTGACCGGGCTGCACGACCGTCAGGGTAACAGGGTTGATGTGGATGATGTGCGGGTGTCCTCGCATAACGGGCACGCGATGCTGACATTCCCGAATGGCGAGAAGCTGATCCTTGAGGGCGTCAGCCCGTCATCTCTGACCCGCTCGGTCCTGAACAAGATGGGTATACCTCTGCCCTCGGCGCAGACCAGTCAGGCCTCGGCGCAGATGAGTCAGGAAAGCCGCATTGCCGCCGAGGAGCCCGTTGCCGCGGGAACCGAGGCCGTCCCACAAGAGAGCAAGCTGTTCGGCCTGCTTAGCCGCGATATCTTCGTTCTGTGGGGGCGGGCAGAGCTGTCCGATAGCCGCGCAGACAGCGCAGCAGATGTTGAATCCCCGGGCTGGAGCACGTCGCAGCGGCTTTGGGGTCCCCGTGCTCTGCCTGTGCTGCATGAGCAGCAAGAGGTTGCGGATCACGACCCGGCGCCGGGCCTGCTTAAGATCGACAGTTTTGATTTCGACTGGGGCTAACCCGTCCCTGCAGGGGGGCGCTTGTCGGCGTCCCTATTCCCTGCGCATTGCCAGCGCCCGGCGCAGATGACCGGGCAGGATGGTAAAGCCCTTGGCATAGCGCAGAAACAGCCGACGCGGATTTGACAGCATCCGCCACAGCCATTCCATCTTTACCTGACGCACCAGCTTTGGCGCGCGCCGTTGATACCCCGACAGAAAGTCGAGTCCCGCCCCGATCGAGGCAAACCCGACATTGCCCAGCGCATCGCGGGCGCGGATGGCGAAAAGCTCTTGCCGCGGCGCGCCAAGGGCCAGAAAGCACAGTCGCGCGCCAGTTTCGCGGATGCGGGCGATAATTTCGGTCGCTTCATCGCCCATCGGGTCAAAGGGAAAGCCCGGCGCATGGGTCAGCGCGACCCTCAGGCCGGGTACGGCGGATTGCATGGTCTCGGCGGCGCGGGCGAGTGATTCGATGCTGCTGCCGATCAGCGCCACCGGTTCCCCGGCCGCTGCGGCCTCGCGTGCCAGCGGCAGCACCAGATCCGAGCCGGGGGCAAGATCGACCGGCCGGCCCGCGATCCGGGACAGCCAGACGATCGGATTGCCATCGGCGCAGATCAGGTCATGGGCAGCGTAAGCGGTGCGAAAACGGCTATCTTCACCCAGTCTTTGCAGGTGATCGACATTAATCGTGGCGATGGCAAAACCCTGCCCGTCGCGCAGCCGCTGTCGCACGGCAGACAGCAGCGCCGAAGAATCCCGACAGTTGATGTGGACGGCATTGCCGTCGGGAAAGGTGAAATGCATGATAAGCCTCGGGTCCGGCCGGAGTTTCTGGCAGGATGAATTCGCGACGGTGGGATTACAACGTCCTCGCGTGTCGCAGGTCAAGCAGGCGGCCCTGCCGCAAGACTGGAGTCAGGGCCATGCCCTTGTTGGCCTTATTCGCATTGCTGTCCTGGCCGCTGGTGGTGGCAGTGCTGTTTCAGCGTATGGAGCGGCCGCGCGCCCTGATCTGGTCAATCTTTGCAGGCTACCTGCTGTTGCCCCAGCTGGTCGAAATCGACCTGCCAGCTTTTCCGGGGTTGAACAAGCACATGATTCCGGCGCTGGCGGCTGCGGTCATGGTCTGGTTTGTGACCAGGGACCGCGCCCGGGATGAACCCGTCCCGCCGCCGATGGGACCATGGGTGGGGCTGCTTCTGGCGATGAACTTTGTTTCACCCATCATGACGGCGCTGACCAATCCCGATCCGCTGATCGACGGGATCAACTATCGCCCTGCCATGTCGATCAGCCAGGGCATCGCCGACCTGATTTTGCAGTTCATCCAGCTTTTGCCGTTCATGATGGGCTACAAGCTGTTGTGGGATGCCCGGGGGGCTGAACTGTGGCTGCGCTGCCTGGTGCTGGGGGTGCTGTGCTATACGCTGCCGATGCTGATCGAGTTGCGGCTGAGTCCCCAGATCAACGTCTGGGTCTATGGCTATTTCCAGCACGATTTCATCCAGACCATCCGCTATGGCGGCTATCGGCCGATTGTGTTTCTTGAACATCCCCTGTGGGTTGCGCTGATGACCATGACCGCGTTTTTGTCGGCCATTGCCATAGCGCGGAACAATCGGACGGCGCGCAATCTGCTGATCGCGGTCTATCTGGGCTGCGTTCTTGTGCTGTGTAAATCGGCTGGGGCGCTGATGCAGGCGCTGATGGCCGCGCCTCTGGTCGCGTTTGCCCGGCCGCGCATGATGGTGCTGGCCGCCGCCATGGTCGCCACCGTCGCCGTTTCCTATCCGACGTTGCGCACGACCTCATGGATGCCGCTGCAAGGCATCGTGAACCTTGCCATGTCGATATCGCCCGAGCGGGGGCGGTCGCTTGAATTCCGCCTGATGAACGAAGAGGCCCTTCTGGAACGCGCGATGGAGCGTCCGGTCTTTGGCTGGGGCGGTTGGGGGCGGCCGCTGTTCTATGACCCTTATAGCGGCAGGCTGTCCTCGATCCCGGACGGGCAATGGGTGATCTGGGTGGGTGCACGCGGGGTCTTTGGCTATCTGGCGCAGTTCCTGCTGCTGCTGACGCCGATCTTTGCCTTGCTCAGGGCTATGCCACGCGGGCGCTCGGCCCCGAAGCGCAGAGAGCTTGTGGTGCTGGGCACGCTTGCCCTGATGCTGGCGATGAACCTTCTGGACCTGATCCCGAACGCAACGCTGACGCCTTTGACATGGCTGACGGCGGGGGCGCTGCTTGGCAATGCCCGCAGGCTGAGGCAGGGGGTGCAGGGCCAGGACGAAACCATGGCCGAGACGCAAATTCTGCCTAAAAAGGCAGGCCTGCCCACGGTTTTATAGGTTGGTCGAAAGCGCCGGATTCGCTATCCCGGACAGGCGCGCCAACCGTTAATCCGGTTCTGCCCCACGGGGCATTCCACGAGTTCAAGAGGCACTGTACATGGCCTTTGACAAGATCGGCGTTGAGGATTCCGATGTTGCGGTCATCGGCATGGCCGCGCAATTGCCCGGTTCCAAGGGCGTAGCGGAATATTGGGACAACCTGTGCCGCGGGGTTGAGGCGATCCGTCGGCTGACCGAGGCCGAGCTTTTGGCGCGGGGTGAAACCCGCGTGCGGATGTCTGACCCGAACTACGTCCCCTCGGCCGCGATTCTTGAGCAGTTCGATGAATTCGACGCCGAGTTCTTTGGGTTGTCGCCCAAAGAGGCGGCGATCATGGACCCTCAGCACCGCAAGTTTCTGGAAACCTGCTGGCACGCGCTGGAAGACGCCGCCCATGTGCCCGAGCGTTTCGGCGGCAATATCGGCGTCTGGGCTGGCTGCGGACAGGGCAGTTATTATTTCTGGAACGTCTGTTCGAACCGCGATCTGGTTGATGGCGTCGGGCATTTCCTGTTGCGCCATACCGGGAACGACAAGGATTTTCTGTCCACCCGCGTCAGCCATGTCTTTGACCTCAGGGGGCCGTCAGTCAACGTTCAGACCGCCTGCTCGACCTCTCTGGTCGCGATCCACATGGCCTGCCAGTCGCTTTTGTCGGGTGAATCCGACATGGCGCTGGCCGGAGGTGTGACGATCGAGCTGCCCCATGGCCTGGGCTATCTTTACAAGGAAAACGAGATCCTGTCGCCCGACGGCCATTGCCATGCCTTTGACCATCGGGCGCAAGGCACGGTTTTCGGCAGCGGTGCGGCGGTGGTTGTGCTGCGCCGGCTTAAGGACGCGCTGGCCGATGGCGATCATATCTGGGCGGTCATCAAGGGCTCGGCGATCAACAACGATGGTGCGGCCAAGGCTGGCTATCTTGCCCCCGGCGTCGAGGGGCAGGCGCTGGCAGTGGCCGAGGCGCTGGTTATGTCCGGGCTGTCCTCGGACAGTATCGGCTATGTCGAATGCCATGGGACCGGCACGGCGCTGGGTGACCCGATCGAGGTTGCGGCGCTGAATCAGGCCTATGCGCGGGTTTCGGACGGGACGCGGCAGGGGCCATGCCGCATCGGCTCGGTCAAGACGAATATCGGGCATCTGGATACTGCGGCTGGCAGCGCCGGGCTGATCAAATCGGCACTGGCGGTACACCACGGCAAGATTCCACCCAGCCTTGGCTATGAGGCCCCGAACCCTGCTGTCGACTTTGCCGGCGGCCCGTTTGAGGTTAACGGCCGGCTCAGCGACTGGCCGGTGCCGGGTCCGCGCCGGGCGGGGGTGAACTCGCTGGGTGTCGGCGGCACAAACGCCCACGTCATCTTGCAAGAGCCGCCTCAGGCCGCGCCAGCCGGAGAATCCGACTGGCCGTTCCATGTCATCGCCGTGTCGGGGCGCAGCAAGGCCGCACTTGATGCCAACTCCGCTGCGCTGGCGGGTTGGCTGGGGACCAACCCCGGCGTGAACATGGCCGATCTGTCCTTTACCCTGACACAGGGGCGGCGTCAGTTCGAACGGCGCCGCGTGCTTGTTGCCGAAAACGCGGCTGATGCGGCGCGGCTGCTGACCGAGCCTGATCCGCTTTTGGTCTTTGATCACCAGCCGGTCAGCGACACGGCCGGGGCGGTGTTCATGCTGCCTGGCGGCGGTGCGCAATATGCGGGCATGGCGCGCGGGCTTTATGAGACAGAGCCCGTTTTCCGGGAATGGATGGATCGCGGCCTTGACCATATGGCGCAGGCGCATGGTGCTGATCTGCGTGCGCTGTGGCTGCCCGAGCCGGGACAAGAGGCCGGGGCAGACCGGCGTCTGCTGCAACCCTCGCTGCAATTGCCGCTGCTGATGATCTGCGAATATGCGCTGGCGCAATTGTGGATCAGCTGGGGGGTGCGCCCCACCGCCCTGATCGGGCATTCCATGGGCGAGAATACCGCCGCCTGTATCGCGGGGGTGATGAGCTTTGAGGACTGCATCGGCCTTGTGCGTCTGCGCGGGCTGCTGATGGATCGGGTTCCGGCTGGCGGTATGCTGTCGGTGCCACTGCCCCCCGAAGAGTTCGCGGCTGAACTTGCCGAGCTGGAGCTTGACCTTGCGGCGGTGAACGGGCCGGGGCTGTCGGTCGTTTCGGGGCCGGATGCCGCGCTGGACCGCTTTGCCGGGCGTATGGCGACGCGCGAGGTGGAATGCCAGCGCATTGCCATCTCGATCGCCGCGCATTCGCGCCTGCTTGAGCCGGTGCTGGAGGAGTTCCGCGCCTATCTCGCCGCGATCACGCTGAAACCGCCGCAGATCCCGGTGATCTCGAACCGTTCGGGGCAGCCCCTGACCACGGATGAGGCGACCAGCCCCGATTACTGGGTTGCGCATTTGCGCGGCACGGTGCGCTTTGCTGACGGGGTTTCCCATCTTGCGCAGATGCCGGGGCGGGTATTTATCGAGGTCGGGCCGGGCCGGGCGATGCAGGCCATGGCTAAGGCCCATCCGGCGGTTACTGCCAATCAGGTCATTTCGACCCTGCGTCACCGCGACCACGACACTGGCGATGACAGCTATTTCATGGGCGCGCTGGCGCGGTTCTGGGCCTGTGGCGGACAGATCGACTGGGATCAGATCTGGGGTGGGCTGCGCCGTCAGCGCCTGTCGCTGCCCGGTTATGCGTTTCAGCGCAAACGTTATTTTATCGAACGCGCCACCCATGTGGCGACCGGTGCCGCAGAGGAACTGGCCCGCATTGACGAGCCCGCCGACTGGGGCTGGCGTCCGGCGTGGAAACTTGCCGCGCCCGCAATCGAGATCGGGTCACAAGGGCCGGTCGCGCAGGGCGGGCTAAGCTGGCTTATCTTTGCTGATGAGCTTGGCCTTGCCAGCCGGGTGATCGAGGGGCTGCGGGCGCGCGGCCAACGTGTCGCCGTGGTCGAGATCGGGGATACTTTCGCCGACAAGGGCGAGGGGCGCTTTGCCCTGCCGGTAGAATCCGACCGGGAAGGGTATGAGATGCTGCTGGCCGCGCTTGTAGCGCAGGGTATGGCTCCGGATCGTATCCTGCATCTGTGGTCGGTGACGCAGGGGGCACGGTTTCGTCCCGGTTCCAGCCTGCTTAACAGTCAGCTTGAGCGTGGTTTCTTTGGCCTGCTGCATCTGGCGCAGGCGATTGGGGCCGAACTGCCCGAGGCGCGGCTGGATCTGATCGCGGTCTGCAACGATGCGCTGCGCGTGGCTGATGAACCCGCGTCGGTGCCTGAAAAGGCGACGGCTGCGGGCCCGATCCGGGTTCTGCCGCATGAGATGCCGAATGTCTCGGCCCGGCTTGTGGATATCCGACTGCCTGCAAAAGGCGGGATCGAGGCCTTGGCCGACAATCTGTTGGAAGAGGCGCTGGCCCCCTCGGGTGCTGCGGTCGCCGCATGGCGTGACGGGCGCCGGTTTGAACAGAGCCTTGAGAAGGTGGCGCTTGGTGATGACGGCATGGCCGCCATCCCGCAGGGTGCGACCTGCCTGATCACTGGTGGCTTTGGCGGTATCGGGCAGACCATTGCGCGCGAACTTGCCGGGCGCGGTGGGGCGAAACTGGCGCTGATCACGCGCGGGCTGGTGGATTCGCCCGCCGTCATGGCCTCGCTGCGTCAGCTTGAGGCGATGGGGGCCAAGGTTCTGGCCATCCGTGCTGATGTGACCAGCCCTGAGGATATGGCCCGCGCTGTAGCAGAAACCCGGGCGCGCTTTGGCGGCCTTGATGTTGTCCTGCACGCGGCGGGGGTGATCCGGGACAGCCTGATCGCCGCCAAGACCGATGATGAGGCATGGGACGTTCTTGCACCCAAGCTGCTTGGCACCCGCGCGCTGATCGAGGCGCTGGCCGGGAACCCGGCGGGGCTGACGGTGCTGTTCTCGTCGACCTCATCGGTGATCGCGCCGGCGGGACAGGCGGATTACGTCGCCGCCAACGAATATCTGAACGCAGTGGCGCGCAGTGCTCCGGCGGCGCTGGGACGCGTGGTTGCAGTCAACTGGGGCGTCTGGGCTGATGCCGGCATGGCGGCGCGGGCAATGGGGCTGGACACTGCGTCTGCGGTGGTGGTGCCGCAGGATCGGCCGCTGCTTGATGAAAGCCTGCCCATGCCCGGCGGGCGAGAGTTCCGCACCGCCCTAAAGATGCAGGATTGGATTATCGGCGGGCACAAGACGGCCTCGGGTCAGGCGCTGATGCCCGGGACCGGCTGGATTGAGCTGGTGGCCGAGGCGGCGCTGGAATGCGGTCTTGGTCTGCCTCTGGTCATCCGCGACCTGGAATTCCGCCGTCCTGTGCTGGTCGGCGATACCGCGCTTGTCAGCACCCGCGTCCTGCCCGAAGGCGATGCCATGCGCATCGAAATCCTTGAAGATCCGCAGGGAGAGCCGAACGTTTCTGCCCTTGTCTCTGGTCTGCATGAGGCTGCACCCGACGCGCTGACGATCTTGGGGCCGTGGGATCAGGACGGGCAGGGCGCTGCACTGCGCTCGGCTCAGGAAGGGCAGATGGATTTTGGGCCGCGCTGGAAGGTGCTGCGCCGTTTCCGCATCGACAGTGACGAAGGCGTGGCCGAACTGGCGCTTGCGCCCGAGTTCGAGGCGGATCTGGCGCAGGGCTGGCTGGTTCACCCGGCGTTGCTGGATATTGCGACCGGCTGGGCGATGGGGCTGATCCGGGACTGGACGCCAGAACATTTGTGGGTGCCGATGGGCTATCGCTCGATCCGGCTTTATGCGCCTCTGCCTGCGCAGGTGGTCAGCCGCATCCGCAATGCGGGCGAGAACACCGATGCACAGGGCATGGCGCAGTTTGACATTACGCTGGCCGCGCCGGACGGTACCGTCTGCGCCGAGATCCGGGGCTTTGCCCTGCGCAGGCTGGCGGCGGCGATTTCTGCCGCGCCACAGACCCGGGTGCAGCCCACGCGCAGCCTGTCCCCGGCCGAGCGTCGCCTGCAGCACAATATCAGTCAGGGCATTCCTGCCGCGATCGGGCCTGCCATGCTTTGCCGCGCCATCTCGACCGGGTTGGCGCAGGTCTATGTCTCATCTCTGGATCTGCCGGCGCTGATCGCCGAGGCTGGCAAGGTCGAGAAACCCGCCCCCGCCGAAGGAGGGTTCGAGCGCCCCGACCTCGACAGTGATTTTGTCGAGCCCGCCCCCGGCATTCAGGCCGAGCTTGCGGTGATCTGGTCCGAACTTTTGGGCATTGCCCGCATCGGTGCTGCCGACAGCTTTTTTGATCTGGGCGGTCACTCGCTGATTGCGGTGCGGATGTTTGGTCAGCTGCGCAAGAAATTTGGCGTGGACCTGCCGATCTCGACCCTGTTCGAGGCCCCGACGATCACCGATCTTGCTGCGCTTGTCGAAAAGCAGACCGGCCCGCGCGAGCTGGTCCCGCCCGACAATGTGCATGAGCTGCCGGTTGCGGCGCGGCCCCGGTTCCGTTTCCTCGTCGATATGGGCGGGCGGGGGCAGGGAACGCCCTTCTTCATGGTGGCCGGTATGTTCGGCAATATCATGAACCTGCGCCAGCTTGCCCAGCGTCTGGGGCCGGATCGCCGCTTTTACGGCATTCAGGCGCGTGGCCTGCTGGGCGATGACAAGCCGCATGAGGATTTCACCGAAGCGGCCCGCGACTATATCGAAGAGCTGCGTCAGGTGCAGCCCGGGGGGCCCTATTTGCTGGGCGGCTTTTCGGGCGGCGGGCTGATCGCCTATGAGATGGCGCGGCAGCTGCACGCGGCGGGCGAAGAGGTGGCGATGCTTGTCATGCTGGATACGCCCCTGCCGCTGCGCGAGCCGGTCAGCCGCAAGGATCGCCTGATGATCCGTCTGGGTGAGTTGCGCGAAGGCGGGCCGGGCTTTGTCTGGAAATGGCTGCGGGACCGCGTCGCCTATGAATTCCGCCGCCACAGCAAGGCCAAGGCCGCGCAGGCCGAAATCTCGGGCGAGGTTGCAACCGGCGTGTTCCACGATCTGGCGATCGAAGCGGCCTTCCTTGCCGCGCTGCCCAAGCTGCAACTGTCGGTCTGGGACGGGCCGGTGACGCTGTTCCGCCCGCCGCCGGACCAGCGGTGGAAGGTGACGGGCGGGCGCTGGGTCAACTCGGGCCGTGACTATGTCATTGCTGACAACGGCTGGACGCCGTGGATGTCAGAACTGCAGGTGATCGAAGTGCTGGGCGACCACGACTCGATGGTGCTTGAGCCGAACGTGCGTCGCCTTGCCTCGGTTCTGCGCGATATCCTGCGCGGGGCGGAAAGCCGCGCCGGGGCTTTGGCCGGGGTCAGGGCGGCAGAGTGATCCCATGACCCGGCCTGCACATATGCCCAGCGTTCATGTCATCGTGCTGAACTGGCGCACGCCAGAGATGTCTTTGCAGGCCGCCGAGGCCGCATTGCGTGAAATGCAGGGCATCGACGGCGGGCTGACCATCGTGGACAACGACTCGGGCGATGGCAGTTATGAGGCGATACAGACCGGGGTGCTTGTCCGTGGCTGGTCCCCAGACCGGGTTGAGGTGGTGCAGTCGGGCTGGAATGGCGGATTTGGCGCGGGGAACAATTACGGCATCCGTCAGGGGCTGCCGGATGGCCGACGCGCTGACCTGATCTATCTGCTGAACTCGGACGCGATCCCGCAGCCGGGGTCTATCCGGGCGCTGGTCGATTATCTGGGCACCCATCCCCGGGCCGGGATTGCCTGTTCGCGCCTGCGCGGCGTTGATGACGTGCCCCATAGTACTGCCTTTCGCTTTCCCAGCGCGGCAAGCGAATTTGAAGCGATGAGCCGGACCGGGCCGATCACCCGGCTTTTCAGGCGCAAGGTGGTGTCTTTGCCGCAGCCTGAACGCTCTTGCCCCGTGGATTGGTCGGCAGGCGCTTCGATGATGATCCGCATGGACGTGCTGGATCAGATCGGCCTCTTTGATGAAGGATTTTTTCTTTATTACGAGGAAACCGACCTCTGCCACCGTGCCGCCCGTGCCGGCTGGCAGACCCATTATGTGGTCGAAAGTCTGGTGCTGCACATCGGTTCGGTAAGCACCGGCATGAAGCAATGGAGGCGTGCGCCGGATTACTGGTACGATTCACGGCGGCGCTATTTTGAAAAACATCATGGGCGGCTGGGCGCGCTTTGGGCCACGGTCGCGCATCTGGGCGGCGCGGGAATATTTCGCCTGCGCTGTCTTTTGTCGGGGCGCAGGGCGGATATGCCGCCGGGCCATCTGGCCTGTCTGACGCGCCACGCGCTTCGTTTTCAGCCAAAGCCCGTTCATGTTGAAAAGGGTAAGCCATGACGCAATTTTCCGCGATTCTGGTGGGTAATGAATCCCTGTTGCGCCACGCGGCCGAGATGCTGCTGGCGCGCGGGCATCGCATCAATGCGGTGGTGACGCGCAACCCCGGCCTGCGCGACTGGGCGCAGGGTGCGGGGCTGGCGGTTGAGGATCAGGATGCGCCGATGCCGGCTGACGCACCCCAGGCCGACTGGTTGTTCAGTGTGGCCAACCTTTCGATCCTGCGGCCCGGGATGCTGGCGCGCGGTCGCCAAGGTGCGATCAACTTTCACGATGGGCCGCTGCCCAAACTCGCGGGGCTGAATGCTCCGGTCTGGGCGATCATCGGTGGCGAGGCGCAGCATGGCGTCACCTGGCACATGATCGAAGGCGGCGTGGATGAGGGCGACATCCTGACCCAGCGCCTGTTCGGGATCCGTCCCGACGATACGGCCCTGACCCTGAACGCGCGCTGCTTTGCCCGTGGGGCCGAAAGCTTTGCCGAAGTGGTCGACCAGCTGGAGACGGGCACCATTCAGCGCATCCGGCAGGACCTGTCGCTGCGCAGCTATGTCGGCCGCGACAAGCGTCCTGAGGCGGCCGCGGTTCTGGATTTCTCGCAACCGACGGCGCAGATCGGGGCGCTGGTGCGCGGTCTGGATCACGGCGGTTACTGGAACCCGCTGGTCATGCCCAAGATCGTGCTTGGCGATCAGGTGCTGCTGGTCACGGGATCAGAAGGGGTCGAGCCCACCCGTGCCGCGCCGGGGACAGTGCTGGCGGCGGATGGGGATCTGGCGCTGATCGCGGCGGCGGATGGGGCGGTGCGGCTGCGCCTTGCCTCTGACGCGCCTGCGGTGGGTACGGTGATCGCGCCGATAGCTGAAGATGAGCGTGCGCGCCTGACCGACCTGGCTGCGCAGGCTGCGAAACATGACGGATACTGGCGGGCGCGGCTTGCGCGGATGAATCCGGGGGTGCTGGCCGGCGAAGCCTCGGGCAAGAGCCGGCGGCTTGCCCTGATGCCTGGTGCTGCGCCTGAACGTATCGCTTTGGCCGCGGCGCTGTTGGCGCGGCTGGCCGGGCAGGCCGAGCTTGACCTTGCGCTGCGCCCCTCGGGCCAGCCCGAGGCAGCAGGGATCGTTGCTGATTGGCAGCCCCTTTTGGTCAATGCCTCGGGGGGGCAGACGCTTGCCGAACTGGGGCAGGCGCTGGCCGATGAGATCACCTTGCAGGCCAAGCGCGGCGTCTTCATGGCCGATCTTTTGTACCGCGCGCCTGAACTGCGCGGCATGGCGGTGCCGGATCTGGCAATCAGCCTTGATATGCAGGGGCCGGTCCGGGGCGCGGCGCTGACCGTGACCCTGACCGAAAGCGGCGCCTGGCTGGATCACGACCCCGGTCGGGTCACCCCCGCGCAGGCGCAACGGCTGGCGCGCGCGCTTGATGCGGTGCTGGCCTTGCCCGCTGCGACGCTGCTGCGCGATATTCCCCTGATGGACGACGCCGAGCGCCAAGAGCTTTTGGTTGCGCGCAATGCCACTCGGGTCGATGTGCCGCTGGTCTGCATTCACGAAATGATCTCGGCAATGGCGGCCGGCGACCCGGATGCTGTCGCGCTGGCGTTTGAGGATCGCACGTTGACGCGCGGCCAGCTTGACCGTGCTGCCAATGCGCTGGCGGCAAGGCTGGTCCAGATGGGCGTCGGGGCAGATCAGCCGGTGGGGCTGTTTGCCCGCCGCTCGCCCGAGCTGGTGATCGGTGCGCTGGCGATCTGGAAGGCGGGCGGGGCCTATGTGCCGCTGGACCCCGATTATCCTGCCGACCGGATCGAACTTTACATCGAGGATTCGGGCGCGGCTGTCGTGCTGGTTCAGGACGGTCTTGCCGACCGGCTGCCCAGGCACAGCGCGCAGGTGGTGACTATTCCGACCGGTCTGCCCCATGGGCTGGTCGCGCCGCCCGCCAGCGCCGTCGGCCCTGAAAATCTGGCCTATCTGATCTATACCTCGGGTTCGACCGGTCGGCCCAAGGGCGTGATGGTTGAACATCGCAATGTCGCGAACTTCTTTGCCGGGATGGATGAGGTCATTCCCCATCAGCCAGGCGACGCATGGCTGGCGGTGACCAGCCTGTCCTTTGACATCTCGGTGCTTGAGGTTTTCTGGTCGCTGGCGCGTGGTCTCAGACTGGTTATCGCCAGCGAGGAATCGCGGCTGGCAGTCTCTGCGACCCCGGCAAAGCCGCGCCACGAGGTTCGGGGTGGCATGCAGTTCAGCCTGTTCTACTGGGGCAATGATGACGGGCCGGGGCCAAGGAAATACCAATTGTTGCTGGAGGGCGCGCGCTTTGCCGATCAGAACGGCTTTGTCGCTTTGTGGACGCCCGAGCGTCATTTCCATGCCTTTGGCGGGCCATATCCGAATCCGTCGGTTTCTGGTGCGGCGGTCGCTGCGGTGACCAGGAATATCTCGGTCCGCGCCGGTAGCTGCGTTCTGCCCCTGCATCACCCCGCCCGGGTGGCCGAGGAATGGGCGGTAATCGACAACCTGACCTCGGGTCGGGCGGGTCTTGCCATCGCTTCGGGCTGGCAGCCGGACGATTTTGTCCTGCGCCCCGAAAACGCGCCGCCAAACAACAAGGCCGCGCTTGCGCAGGGCGTGGATCAGTTGCGCCGCCTGTGGCGCGGCGAGGCGGTCGAGTTTCCGCGCAAGGACGGCAGCATGTTCGGTGTCGTGACCCAGCCCCGTCCGGTGCAAAAGGAACTGCCGTTGTGGATGACGGTGGCCGGAAACCCCGATACCTGGGTCGAGGCCGGGCGTCTGGGCATGAATGTCCTGACCCATCTGCTGGGCCAAGGCATTGATACCGTGGCAAGCCGCATCAAGGATTATCACGCCGCGCTGCGGTCTGTGGGGCATGACCCGGCGAATTTCACCGTCACGCTGATGCTGCACACCTGTCTGGCCGAGGACCGCGAGACGGCGCGCGAAATTGCCCGCGAGCCGATGAAGAGCTACCTGCGCAGTGCCGCGGCTCTTGTCAAACAATACGCCTGGGATTTCCCGGCCTTCCGCCGTCCGGCGGGCATGACGAACCCGATGGCGATCGACCTTGGTTCGCTGCCCGAAGAGGAACTGGACGGCATCCTGGAATTCGCGTTTCTGCGCTATTTCGAGGATTCCGGGCTGTTCGGTTCGATCAAGGACGGGGTTGCGCGGGTCGAGCAGCTTAAATCCATCGGCGTGGGTGAGATCGCCTGCCTGATCGACTATGGCATTGCGCCCGAACAGGTGGTGGCGGGCTTTCCGCTGCTGGCCCGGCTGCGGGCCGAGGTGAACCCACATGGCGACCAGCCCGAGGATGGTGATTTCTCGATTGCCGCTCAGATCCGGCGCTGGAAGGTCACCCATCTGCAATGCACGCCCAGCATGGCGCGCATCCTCGTTTCGGACCCTCAGGTCGCGGCAGCCATGTCGGGACTGAAATGCGTGATGGTCGGGGGCGAGGCGTTGCCGCCCTCGCTGCTTGCTGAGATCAAGGCGGCGACACGGGCGCGGGTCCTGAACATGTATGGCCCGACCGAGACGACGATCTGGTCAACCGTCGCCGATCTGACCGACACGGCCGAGGTGACACTGGGCCGGCCTATCGCGAATACCCGGCTTTATGTGCTGGATGGCGATGGTACGCCCGTGCCCCCCGGTGCGCAGGGCGAGCTGTGGATTGGGGGTCATGGCGTCGCGCGCGGCTATTGGCAGCGTGAGGATCTGACCACGGCGGCCTTCCGTCCCGATCCTTTCGTCCCGGCGGATGGTGCCCCGCCTTGGGGTGTGCGCATGTATCGCACGGGAGATCTGGTGCGCTGGGGCGAGGATGGTGGCCTTGATTACATCGGCCGGGCCGATCATCAGGTCAAGCTGCGCGGTTTCCGCATCGAACTGGGCGAGATTGAGGCCCAGCTTGCCGCCCAGCCCGGTGTGTGCGAGGCGGTGGCGCTGGTGCGTGAGGATGTGCCCGGCGACAAGCGGCTGGTGGCCTATGTCACCGGCGCCGCCAATCTGTGCGAAAAGCGGCTGCGCGAAGCTCTGCAGGCGCATTTGCCCGTCCATATGGTGCCTGGTCGGATTGTGCGGCTTGAAAAGATGCCGTTGACTCCGAACCGCAAGATTGACCGGAAGCACCTGCCGGTCCCGGGGGCCGTGACTTCTGCCCCGATCGGGACTGCTGCCGGGGTCGCGACGCAGACGGCCATCGAGGCCGTCCCCGCCGCCGCGGCTATGGCCGCGAACACCGCCCCGACCGAGGATCTGTCGAAGGAGGTGCAGGCGATCTGGTGCGAGGTGCTGGGGGTCGAACAGGTTGGCCCGCGCGACAGTTTCTTTGCGCTTGGCGGCCATTCGTTGCTGGCGATCCAGCTGCACCGGACCTTGCGTGACCGGCTGGCGCTGCCGCGGCTGGGGGTGACGGATATCTTCCGTTTCCCGGTCATGGGGGATTTCCTGCGCCATGTCGCAAATTTGGTTCCGGCCAATGACGCAGCCCCCGCGGCGGCTGCCGCGCCGCCGGTTGTCACCGCCCAGACGCCGGCACCGGCTGCGCCCGTGGCGGCGCCTGCCGCTACGCCATCCGTCGCGGGGGATGACATCATGGCCCGGCGGCGGGCCTTGCGGGCACAATTGCGCGGCGCGCGGTGAGCGCTGCCGCTGCCCTTGAGGCGCTGGCGCGCCGCTTGCTGCCCGTCGGTTATGGCTGCGCAGTGCTGCCCCTTAGTGCGCAGCCCGCGCCGCTGTTGCCCGAGGAGAGGGTGGCCATCGTCCGGGCCGTTCCCAAGCGGCAGCGCGAATTCGCCTTAGGTCGCACCGTCCTGCGCATGGCGATTGGTGAGGCTGGGCATGATTTGCCGCCAACGCGCCCCATTGCAATGCGGCCCGACCGCCAGCCCGACCTGCCCGGAGGCATTCACGCCAGCCTGTCGCATGGCGGCGATTACTGCATAGCCATTGCCGCACCCCCCGGAGGGGCAAGCGTCGGGATCGATATCGAGCCCTGCGACCGTGACCAGCCTGCCGGGCTGACCGAGGCGATCATGCCGTTTCGCCTGCACACTTCTGCGGCGCCTCTTTTGGCCTTTTGTGCCAAAGAGGCGATGTTCAAGGCGCAGTATCCGCTGACCCGCCGTATGCTGGATTTCCGCGAGGTACCGGCTGTGATCGGCCCTGCGCGCTTTCGCGCCTGCATGGGGGATCGGCTGATCGGCGGGCGCTGGGGGCGGGTCGATGGATACTGGCTGGCCGTCAGTCTGTGGCGCGGCTGATTAGCTCTGCCAGCCTTTGCGCAGATTCCTGGATGTCGTGACGCCTGATGACGCGGGCGCGGGCGGCCATGCCCATGCTGTGAAGTGTCCGGGGATCGGCTTCGGCCGCGTCCAGCATGACGCGGGCAAGGGCCTCGGGGTCTCCGGCGGGGACGAGCCAGCCTTCATGTCCGGGGCGCACCAGTTCGGGGATCCCGGCGATATAGGTGGCGATGATCGGCCGGGCGCAGGCCATCGCCTCCATGATGACGACCGGCAAACCTTCGGCAAAGCTGGGGGTGACAAGCACATGGGCGGCGTCAAGTGCAGCGCGTACGCCCGCCTCGTCCTGCCAGCCTAGCAGCCGGACGGCCGCGCCCATGCCTTCGGCGGCGATCAGCGCCTCGATCTGGGGGCGCAGCTCTCCGTCCCCGACCAGTGACAGGCGCAGCGCGGGGTTTTGACGCCACGCCGAGGCAAAGGCGCGGATCAGCAGGCCAAAGCCCTTTTGCTCGGCAAAGCGGCCGATGGCGACCATGTGAAACGGGCCTTGCGGCAAGGGCGCGGGGTCAGCCCAACGGGTAAGGTCAAGGCCGCAATGTACCACATGGACCTTGTCCCAGTCCCCGGGCGCTGCCCAGCGGCAAAGCTGTGAGCGGCCATAGCTGCTGACGGCGACACAGAACTCGGCAAGCGCAAGCTTGCCGCCCAGATCAAGCGCCTGGACATTGTCGAACTCTTCCGGCCCGTGGACCGTGAAGCTAAAGCGCGGTCCGCCAAGCAGCCGCGCGTAGGCTGCGACCCGGGCCGGGTTGGTCCCGAAATGCGCATGGATATGGGTCAACCCCAGCGCGCGGGCGCGGGCGGCAATACGGGCGCCTTCGGCCAGATAGACGATTTGTCGCGCCAGGCTGGATTCCCCGGCCCGCGCCCGCCGCCATGCCAGCCGCAAAGCCGAGGTAAGCTGGCGCGGCTGAGCGCGGCCTTGCCGGAACAGATCGCCAAGAAGCTGGCGGCCCCCGGCCTCAAGTACGCGTTCGGTCCGGGCATATTCGGCCAGATCGGCGGGATCGGTCAGCGCACCCTTATCCCCGCGCATGGCAAAGCGGTGGATGTGAAAACCCAAAGCCCCGAGCGCGGCGATTTCGCGTCGGATGAAGCTGTGCGAAGGGCGGGGATAGGTGTTCACCAGATAGCCGATTCGCAAGGCGGCGGCTCCCTCTCGGAAATGTGTGGGCTCAGCCAGCGGCATTTTGACAACACCTTGAGCGAGTCCGTGGCTGGTTTGGTTTAACGACGCGGGGTAATATCCTAAGGGCAACCGGCTCTCAAAACTTTGTCTGGCGCTTTGCCGTTTCTTTGGCACTATGGATGTCAGAGATCCTGGTGTTGAAGGAGAACGACCCTGACTGGCATTCTGACCATTAGTATCGCCGTGGCGCTGGTAGGCGCGGTGATCGGGTTCGTAGCCTTTGATCTGCCAGTCTGGGCGGCGCTACTTGTTTATGTGGTCAGCGGAACGGCTGCGATGCTGTTCATTGCCTGGCGGCGCTTTAGATGCGCCGAGCGCCACGAAGTGGTCGAGCGCAGCACAACGGCTCAGTAGCCGGTACAGCGCAGGACCACCCCAACCGTCCGGGCGATGATCGAAATATCGCCCTTAAGGCTTAGTTCAGCGGCATAACGCGCATCGAACGTGGCCCGGGCCGCGAAGGTGCTGTTGTTACGATCCGAGATCTGCCACAGCCCGGTGACGCCCGGCCGCAGATGGTAATAATCCGCTCCGGGATAAAGCTGTGCCTGCTCCAGCATCATCGGCCGGGGGCCCACGATGCTCATGTCGCCGCGCAGCACATTCCACAGCTGCGGCAGCTCATCAAGCGAGGTCTTGCGCAGGAAATGCCCAAAACGGGTGATGCGCGGATCGTTCTTCAGCTTTTGCGTCAGTTCCCATTCGGCCTTGGCCTCGGGATTGGTTGCCAGATGCTCGGCCAGCCGTGCCTCGGCGTTCTCGACCATGGTGCGCAGCTTCCACAAACGAAAGCTGCGGCCTGACCGTCCGACACGCGGCTGCGTATAGAACGGCTTTTCCCCCTGCCACAGGATAATCGTGGCAAGGATAATCACCACCGGCAGAACAATCGGTGCCGCCATCAGGACGGCGATAATATCCAGCGGGCGCTTAAGGAAACGGGTGTAAAAGGATCGAACGCCGATGGGTTCACTGGAGACCCCGTCAGAGGGTGGTTGCAGCACCGATCCTATAGCTTCGATATCGAAATCAGTGGTGTGCCGCATTTGGAAACTACCTCAATCAGTACCGGCGCAGTATAGCCCGGATGTGTAATAAAACTAGAATGAATTGGCGTGCTGACTAAAAGTATAGGTTTGTTTAAAATCAATAAGTTATATAGCAAATACAGGGACTTTATATGCCTGTCTGATGGTCGGAATCAAGGATGGTTATGCCCGGCCGTCAGCGTTCCGGTTGATTTTCGGATAATGTGGCAACTGTCGGTTGAGCGGCATGGATTATGTAATTCGGTGATGCCATGATAGGGAATTAATAACCACAATCGACAGTTGTTAATATGTCTGGGATTATGCAATTTTTAATTGAAAGCGTCACTGCTGTCTATATTGGGCATAGCCTTGTCAGCCCTACAGTTCCCGGCATGATGCAGAGTTTGCTGCAAGAGCCGGTCGAAATGCAGATCATCAACGGCGCCCCACTAGAGGTGCAGTGGAATGATGCGCATCATGCCCAAGGGGTGAACGGGCGTGAGTGGCTACCGGAACATCCCGTCGATGCGCTGGTCCTGACCGAGCGTGTGCCTTTGGATCCGGCGATGGAATATCATGACACGCTGGGCTATGCGGCGCGTTGGGTTGCTTTGGCGCGTCAGTCGAACCCGGCGGTGCGACCCTATCTTTACCAGACCTGGGACTATATCGAGGCGGGGCCGACCGGACCCTGGCGCGATCGTATCCTTGCGGATCTGCCCAAGTGGCAGGCTATTGTTGATCACGTGAACATGGACCTGCCACAAGGGGCTGAACCGATGCGCCTGATCCCGGTTGGTCTGGGCATGGTGCGTCTGCATGACGCGGCCAGTGCGGGCGAGGTCCCGGGCGCGACTTCGATCCGCGACTTTTTCCGCGACGACATCCACCCGACCGAGGCGGGGGGTTTTTACTATATCGCGATGATACATTACGCGGCCCTGACCGGCAAAAGCCCGGTTGGCCTTACGAACCAGATCCCCGGGGGCGGGGGTCCCTATCCCCGTGTTCCCAAAGAACAGGCCGAGGTTCTGCAACAGCTGGCATGGCAGACGGTACAGGAATTAGCGGGGCACTAACGTCCCCGCGCCCATTCCTGGCTGTTGCGGCCCAGCCGGACGGCCAGGGCCACCGTGGAATAGGCAGCAAAGCCCAGCAGATCGCGGGACGCAAGACCGACCAGCTGGGCCTTGCTGGGGCGAACATGGCCCTGCCGGGGCGGCAGTTCGGGGAACAGGCGCGCGATCTCGGCCACGCCCTGATCCTGCCGGCGGCGTACGCGTACCAGCCGCGAAAACCCCTCGACCAGCGGCCATTCATAGGGCTCATCGACAAGAAACCGCTCGGTTTCTTCGAATTGCAGCCGCGCGAACGTGTCGTCCGAGATGATGCGCGGAAACGCACCCCAGCGCGCGCGCCCCGCCTGATTGACCGCAAACAGCCCTGCTCCGGTAACGCCCTGCGCGACAAAGGGCAGCTTTTGCCAGAACCGCGCATAGGCACGAGAGACCCAGCTATGCGCCGGGGCGACGACCAGCCGCCCGCCCGCATAGCGCGGCTCTGCCACGTCCAGAATGCGGACAATACCCGAAAGCAGCCTTGGCCCCATGCGGATATCGGCGTCCAGATACAGCCGGATCCCCGGCCCGGCGCAGGCGTCCCCATGATTCAGGGCACCGATCTTGCCGCCCTCGGCCAGTTCCTCGACACGCAGCCGCCAGCCGCGCTCTGCAAAGACGGGGGCGCAGGCGCGTGCGCGGCCGGCAGTATCGTCATGGCAGCCGTTAGCGATCACGATCAGCTCGACCGGCCCCTGATGGTCCTGAGCCAGCACATGGCCGAGGCAGGCGCCTATGTAATCCGCCTCGTCATGGGCGGGCAGGATGATGGTGCAGGGTGTCATTCAGGGACTGCCAGGTTCTGGGCCGAATCGCCTGGGGTGCAGGGGGTGGGCCGAACGGGCGCACCATTCTGCCTGGGGTGGCGTTGCGCAACGGGGCAGTGCACCAGAAAGGGGCGGGAAATACCGCGTATCATCGTGCTCCGGCATGTTTTCAGTTGTCGCGTTAATGACCTGGACGTTACCATGCCGGTGCCGGGAGAGTCATCGGCAGGCCGCCGTCGCCCAGGACGGCACTGTTTCATCAGAGGCAAAGGGGCCACAGGTTTGACGCCTGCGACAGGGAATCAACCGGACAAGATGCCGGCTGGACAAACTGCACCCAATGCGGCGTGGGGTCAGGTCTCCAGCAAGTTCATCCGCCGTGAGGCGGCGCTGGCCGCATCGGATGCGAAACACGCCAGGATCATTGCGCAACGGTTTGCGCTGTTGCGCACCCGTATCCTGCGCGAGATGCGCAGCCGCGGCTGGCGCAAGCTGGCGGTGGTGCCGGTGACGCCGGGGGCGGGCGGGACCTTCGTCGCGGTCAATCTGGCACTGGCTCTGGCGCGTCAGCCCCATACGCGGGTCGCGCTGATCGACTTTGACCTTGGCCGGCCCGGCGTTGCGGGCCAGTTGGGCATTCCTGGCTGTACCGCCGTTTCTGCCGCGCTGCGTGAGGGGGGCGATCTGGGCAGGTTGGTTTCGCGTGTAAACGAGGCGCCGAACCTTTCGGTGCTGGCCCCCGAAAGGGCTGAGCCGAACGCGGCCGAGCTTTTGCAGGACGAGGCGCTGGCACAGGCCATGACCCGCCTGCACGACAATCGCCCGGTCGAAATTTCGATCATCGACACGGCGGCGCTTTTGGATCAAGACGCGGCGCTTGCTGCCCTGCCTTTGACCGATGCGCTGCTGCTTGTCGCGGACGGGCGGCGCGGCACCGCCGCCGACATGGAGGAATGCGAGCGGCTGCTAGCAGGCATGCCGCCTGTTATGGGCGTGGTCCTGAATAAATCGGAAGATTAATGTTCGTTATTTGATCAAGACAGGGCTCAGGATTTGGGACCGATTCAATCCTTGCAGGATCTGATTTCGATGGTCTGGCGGCGCTTGCCGCTGGTCCTGACGATCGTGGTTCTGGGCGTACTGGTTTCTTTCTATCTTATCGTTTCTTCGCCGCGCATTTATCAGGCCTCGGCGGTGATCCAGATCGACATGCCTGCCGCCATCGAGCAGGGCAGTGACAGCTCGCTTCCCGCCTCGCGCCGGGTGCAGCTGATCGAACAGCGTCTGATGGCGCGTGCCAACCTGCGCGACGTGACCGAGCGGCTGGGTCTTTTCGCTGACTCCCCCCTGAGCGAAAGCGAAAAGCTGGGGGCGTTGCGCAACTCGACCAAGATCGAAAGCATCACCGCACCTGGCGTTTCGGTCGATTCGCGGATGTCTCTGGCCGCTATCGTCATCACTGCGCAGGCCGAAACCCCGGTGACGGCGGCGGCGATTGCCAACGACTTTGCCGACAGCGTCGTCAACCGCGACCGCGAGAACCGCAATGCCCGCATCCTTGAATCGCAGGAATATCTGCGCTCGGAAGAGCGCCGCCTGAACGAGGCCCTTTCGGTTCAGGAACGCAAGGTGATCGAATTCAGCAGCCGTAATGAGGATTCGCTGCCTTCATCCCAGGAATTTTTGCAGACCGAGCTGGCCCAGCTGACCGAGATGGAAACGGCGCTGGACCGTGACATCATGACCCTGCAGCGCGAGCGGCTGTCGCTTGAGGCGGGCGGTACGGCGGCGGATGCCCGCCCCTCGGCCTCGCTGGTTCAGCAGATCCGCGCGGCAGAAATCGAACTGGCGCAAGCCCGCCGCACCCTTTCGCCCGAGCACCCCGAGATCAAGCGCCTTGAGGAAAACCTTGAGCGGCTGAACAGCGGGGGCGGCAGCGGCGGCTCGGATGTGGTGCGCCGTCAGGCCGAACTGATCGACGCCCAGTTGGCCCAGCTGAACGAGCAAAAGGCCGGCATCGCCCTGCGCCGGGCCGAAATTGATCAGGCGCGCGCCCGTTCGGCCCAGGTCACGCGTGAGCTTGAGGCGATGAACCGCGAACAGCGCCGCCTGCAGGATCGCTATAATGAGATCTCGCGCCAGCTGGCTCAGGTCGAGACGCAGCAGATGCTGATGGAAAACGACCAGACCGAGCGGTTTGTCCTGTTGGAACGCGCCCTGCCGCCAGAATATCCCGCCCTGTCGAACCGCAAGAAAAGCGCGGTGATGGGGGTGGGGGGCAGCATCGCGCTGGCGCTTGCCGTGGCCTTTGTGCTTGAGTTGCTGAATCCGGTCCTGCGCCGCGGCGACCAGTTTGCACGCGTGACCGGCACCCGCCCGGTCATCTCATTGCCTTATCGCCTGTCCAGGGCTGACCTGCGCGCGCGCCGTCTGCGCAATATCTATATGATCGTGCTGCTGGTGGTGGGCGTCTTTGTCGCCCTGTGGCTGATCGGCAAGGTCCCCGGCCTGCCGTCCCCCGGAGTCGTCAGCATGCCGACCGACGGAATGGGTTGATGACTCAGCAGGAGGTAACCTCTGACGCGCATGTCTCCGAGGCACCGCGCAGAAAGGGCCTCGCTTCGCGCGCGCTGGGCAGCGGCATGTGGTCGATGGCGAATTTCGGCCTGGGCCAGATCATGCGGCTGGGGTCGAACCTGATCCTGACCCGCATTCTTAGCCCGGATGATTTCGGCCTGATGGCGCTGGTAACCAGTTTCCTGATCGGGCTCAGCATGTTCAGCGACATGGGCTTTGGCCCCTCGATCATGCAGAGCAAACGCGGGGATGAGCCGGATTTTCTTGATACGATCTGGACGCTCAAGATCATCCGCGGTTTTCTGATCTGTCTTGCCGCGATGGTGATGGCATGGCCGCTGGCGGTATTTTATGACGCGCCGCTGTTTGGCTGGGTGTTCCCGGTGGCGGCGACCTCGATGATTGTCGGGGGCTTTCTGCCCACCCGTATCGACACCGCCGCGCGGCATCTGCAAATCGGGCGGCTGACGGTGATCGAGCTGGCCAACCAGCTGATCGGCATCCTGATCACCATTGCCGCCGCGCTGATCCTGGAATCGGTCTGGGCGCTGGTCTGGGGCAATGTCCTTGGGGCCTTTGCCCAACTGTTGATGTTCCGGCTGTTTCTGCCCGGCCACCGCAACCGCTTTCGGATGGAGCCCAAGGCCCGCGCCGAAGTGATGAAATTCGGCAAATGGATCTTTTTCAGTACCATCTGCGGATTTTTGCTGTTTCAGGGCGACCGCATCATTCTTGGCCGGGTTCTGACCCTGCATCAGCTGGGGATCTATAACATCGGGCTGTTTCTGGCGACGGTGCCGGCGATGCTGGGCTCATCCATTGGCGGGCGGCTGTTCATCCCCATGTATCGCGAGCATCCGCCGACGGCGGGCGAGGATCATCGCCGAGCGCTTGCGCGTACCCGCGCCGGGCTGACGGCACTGTTGCTTTCTGTCGCCGTCGTGCTGGCCTGGGTGGGGCCGCCGCTTGTCGATCTGCTTTATGACGCGCGCTATGTCTCTGCCGGGGGTGTGCTGGTCGCCATCGTCTGTATTCAGATGCTGCAGGTCATCCCGATCAGCTATGAATACTCAGCGCTGGCGGCAGGGGATTCGCGTGGCTTTTTCATCATGCAATCGTCGCGCGCGGTGATCTATTTCACGCTGGTCGCGGCGGGGGCGTTCCTTTATGGCCTGCCGGGGCTTTTGATCGGGCAGGCGCTGTCGCAGGTCTTTTGCTATCCGGTGACGGTGTGGCTGGCGCGGCGGCACGGTTGCTGGGACCCGCGCCATGACCTGATTGCCACGCTGGTGGCGCTGGCGGCCGCGGTTACGGCTCTGGCCGGGCACCGGGAGGCAATCGTCGGGGCGCTGTTTTCCTAAGATCAGTTTCAAGCATTTTACCCCTTCCGGTTCCTCGGGCCCCGGGTCTATTGCATAAGGCCACGTCATGAGGAGGACCCGGATGAGCGACGACAACACCCCGCGCAAATCCCGCATCACGCGGGAAGAGGCTCTGGCCTATCACCTGGAGCCCCGTCCGGGCAAATTCGACATCGTCGCCTCGACTCCCATGGCGACCCAGCGCGATCTGTCGCTGGCCTATTCCCCCGGCGTTGCCGTCCCGGTCGAGGCGATCGCCGAGCGGCCAGAGACCGCCTATGACTATACCGTCAAGGGCAATATGGTTGCTGTTATTTCAAACGGCACGGCGATCCTTGGGCTGGGCAACCTTGGGGCGCTGGCCTCGAAGCCGGTGATGGAGGGTAAGGCGGTACTGTTCAAGCGCTTTGCCGATGTGAACGCCATCGACATCGAACTGGATACCGAGGACCCTGACGAAATCATCAACGCCGTGCGCCTGATGGGGCCGACCTTTGGCGGTATCAACCTTGAGGATATCAAGGCTCCGGAATGTTTCATCATTGAGCAGCGCCTCAAAGAACTGATGGATATCCCGGTCTTTCATGACGACCAGCACGGCACGGCGGTGATCTGCGCGGCGGGGCTTATCAACGCGCTTGAGCTGTCGGGTAAAAAGATCGAGGACGTGAGGATTGTCCTGAACGGCGCGGGCGCGGCGGGAATCGCCTGTCTGGAACTGTTGAAATCCATGGGCGCGCGGCATGAAAACTGCATCATGTGCGACACCAAGGGCGTGATCTATCAGGGCCGCACCGAGGGCATGAACCAGTGGAAATCGGCCCATGCCGTGGTGACCGAGGCCCGCACGCTGGAAGATGCGCTCAAGGGTGCGGATGTGTTCCTGGGCGTTTCGGCCAAGGGGGCGGTGACGCAGGATATGGTCGCCTCGATGGCCGACAATCCGGTCATCTTTGCCATGGCGAACCCCGATCCGGAAATCACCCCGGAAGAGGCTCATGCGGTTCGTCCCGACGCCATCGTCGCGACCGGCCGCTCGGACTATCCCAACCAGGTGAACAACGTTCTGGGCTTTCCCTATCTGTTCCGCGGCGCGCTTGATATCCACGCCCGCGCCATCAATGACGAGATGAAGATCGCCTGCGCCCGCGCGCTTGCCGAGCTTGCGCGCGAGGATGTGCCGGATGAGGTTGCGGTTGCCTATGGGCGCAAACTGCAATTCGGCCGCGATTATATCATCCCGACCCCTTTTGATCCGCGACTGATCCATGTCGTGCCGCCAGCTGTGGCGCAGGCGGGTATGGATACCGGCGTCGCCCGCCGCCCGATCATCGACATGGACGGCTATGTCCAGTCGCTGAAAGCCCGCATGGACCCGACAGCGGCCATTCTGCAGGGCATCCATGCCCGGGCGCGTCAGGCCCAGGCCCGGATGATCTTTGCCGAAGGCGATGATCTGCGGGTGCTGCGGGCCGCCGTGGCGTGGCAGCGCGGCGGCATGGGGCAGGCGCTGGTCGTTGGCCGCGAAAGCGACGTCAGGGAAAAGCTCGAGGCCGTGGGCATGGGCGATGCTGCCCGTGAACTGACCGTGGTGAACGCGGGCAATTCGCGCCATCTCGATCAATATCACGAGACGCTTTACACCCGCTTGCAGCGCAAGGGTTTTGACCGCGAGGACACCAACAAGCTTGCCAACCGCGACCGTCATGTCTTTGCCGCGCTGATGCTGGCGCATGGCCATGGCGACGGGCTGGTGACCGGGGCCACGCGCAAGAACGCCCATGTTCTGGCTCAGATCGGCAAGGTTTTCGACGTCACGCCCGCTGATGGCGCGGTTGGCATCACCGCCGTTCTGCACAATGGCCGTGTCATCCTGATGGGTGATACGCTGGTTCACGAATGGCCCGAGGCCGAGGATCTGGCCGATATCGCCATTCGCGGCGCACAAGTGGCGCGCGACCTTGGGATTGAGCCCAGGGTGGCCTTTCTGTCCTTTTCGAACTTTGGCTATCCGATCAGCGAGCGCGCGGTAAAGATGGCCCATGCGACCGAGGTGCTGGACGCCCGGCGCGTTGATTTCGAATACGAGGGCGAGATGACCGTTGATGTGGCGCTGAATCCGACGCAGGCGGCGAAATACCCGTTCTCGCGGCTCAAGGGGCCTGCGAACGTGCTGGTGGTGCCGGCGCGGCATTCAGCCTCGATCTCGGTCAAGCTGCTGCAAGAGATGGCGGGGGCGACGGTGATCGGCCCGATCCTGACCGGGGTGCCGCACCCGATCCAGATCTGCTCGACCGGTTCGACAGTGAACGACATCCTGAACATGGCCGCCATCGCGGCAGGCCGGCTGGGTCAGGTCCGGTAAAATGATAAGGCGCCCCGGCACAGGGGCGCCTGTTCAGTCGGGCAGGGCGGTTGTCCGGGTGGTCCCGGGCTGTCAGCCCCCGGCCGCGCCAAAACATTCGCCGCGTTCGACCTGACGCTGTCTTTCGCGGAAACGGGCGCGGTCAGCCTCGGTATATTCGTCCACGCAGCGGTGGCAGCAAACGCCCAGCTCATACTCCGGGCGGTTGCGGTCCTCGGGCGCAAGGGGGCGGCGACAGGCGTGGCACAGCTCATGCTGGCCCTGACGCAGCCCGTGGCCAAGGCTGACACGCTTGTCAAAGACAAAGCACTCACCGCGCCACAGGCTGTCTTGTTCGGGCACTTCCTCAAGATACTTCAGGATGCCGCCTTTGAGGTGAAAGACCTCGGGCAGCCCTTCGCCCAGCAGGAAATTGGTGGATTTCTCGCAGCGGATGCCGCCGGTGCAGAACATGGCGATGCGCTTGCCGGCAAAGCGGTGAGCATTCTCGCGCCACCAGTCCGGGAATTCGCGAAAGCTTTTGGTGCCGGGGTTGATCGCGCCCGCGAAAGTGCCGATTTCGACCTCGTAATCGTTACGGGTGTCGATCACTGCCACATCGGGCGCAGCGATCAGGGCGTTCCAGTCCTGTGGATTGACATAGTTGCCGACCGCGGCAGAGGGATCCACGTCGGGCTGGCCCATGGTGACGATTTCGCGTTTGATGCGCACTTTCATGCGGCCAAAGGGCATGGTCCCGGCCGAGCTTTCCTTCCACTCAAGCGTCTCGCAGCCGGGCAGGGCGCGGATATGGGCAAGGACCGCGTCGATCCCTTCGCGCGTGCCGGCAATAGTGCCATTGATCCCCTCGCGCGCCAGCAGCAGCGTGCCTTTGACGCCGTTGGTGCAGGCGCATCTGGCCAAGGGCGCCCTTAGCGCCTCGGGGTCGGGAAAGCGGGTGAAATGGTAAAGCGCAGCGACTGTCAGCATGGCATCGGCTTAGCGTCCCGCCCGCAGGCATTCAAGTTGCCGCATTGACGCCCCTGCCGCCGGAGCCTACCAATTTTCGGAACAAACCAGAGAGGCACCATGGCAAAGGCCCTGATTGTCATCGACATGCAACTGGACTTCTGTCCGGGCGGGCGGCTTGCCGTCGCCGGCGGGGATGAGATCGTGCCGGCGATCAATGCGCTGATGGCGGGGTTTGACGCCGTGGTGCTGACGCAGGACTGGCATCCCCGTGATCACGCAAGCTTTGCCGACAACCATCCCGGAGCCGCCCCTTTTTCTCAGATCGAGATGCCCTACGGCCCGCAGGTGCTGTGGCCGGCGCATTGCGTGATCGGCAGCGAGGGGGCGGGTTTTCATCCGGGCCTTGACGCGACGCACGCTGATCTGGTGATCCGCAAAGGGTTCCGGGCGCAGATCGACAGCTATTCGGCATTTTACGAAAATGACCACCAGACTGCGACCGGGCTGGCGGGTTATCTGCGGGACCGGTCGATCGGGGATCTGACCTTTGTCGGGCTGGCGCATGATTTTTGTGTCGCCTGGTCGGCCATTGATGCGGTCAGACTGGGTTTCCGCGCTACGGTGGTCGAGGACGCAACCCGCGCCATCGACCTGAACGGTTCGCGCGAGGCCGCGCGTGAGGACATGCACAAAGCGGGGGTGACGCTGGCATGATGACCCCGACTGTCGATATTGCTACCCGGGTCTATAACCATAAATGGAAGATCGACCCGATCGTCCGTTCACTGATTGACGATGATTTCTACAAGCTCTTGATGTGCCAGTCGGTTTTTCGCAACCGGCCGAATACGCATGTCACCTTTAGCCTGATCAACCGCACCAGCTCGATCCGTCTGGCCGAGCTGATCGACGAAGGCGAACTGCGCGAGCAGCTGGACCATGTGCGCGGTCTGTCGCTGACGCGTGGCGAAAGCACCTGGCTGCGGGGCAATACCTTCTATGGCAAGCGCCAGATGTTCCGGCCGGACTTTATGGAGTTCCTCGAAAACCTGCGCTTGCCCGCCTATCATCTGGAAAAGCGCGACGGTCAGTACGAGCTGATCTTTGAGGGCAGCTGGCCCGAGGTCATGCTGTGGGAAATCCCCGCGCTTGCCATCATCATGGAACTGCGCTCGCGCGCGGTGCTAAGGGATATGGGCCGGTTCGAATTGCAGGTGCTTTATGCCCGTGCGATGACCCGGCTGTGGGAAAAGATCGAAGAGTTGCGCAAGCTGGGTCCCGATCTGCGCATCGCCGATTTCGGCACCCGGCGGCGGCACAGCTTTCTTTGGCAGGACTGGTGTGTGCAGGCCATGGTCGAGGGGCTGGGGGATGAGCGTTTCATCGGCACCTCGAACTGTCTGATTGCCATGCGCCGCGACATCGAGGCCATCGGCACCAACGCCCATGAACTGCCTATGGTCTATGCTGCGCTTGCCGAAACGGATGATCAGCTGCGTCAGGCGCCCTATCGTGTCCTTGCCGACTGGCACGAAGAGCATGACGGCATGTTGCGCATCATCCTGCCCGACACCTATGGTACCAAGGGTTTTCTTGAACATGCGCCGGATTGGCTGGCGGGCTGGACCGGCATCCGTGTCGATAGCGGCGACCCCGCTGAGGGGGCTGAGACCGCGATCCGGTGGTGGCAAAGCCGCGGCGAGGACCCGCGCGAAAAGCTGATCATTTTTTCGGACGGGCTGGACGTGGACAAGATCAGGGACCTGTTCAACCAGTTCCACGGCCGCGCCAAGATCAGCTTTGGTTGGGGCACGCTGCTGACCAACGACTTTCGCGGGCTGGTGCCGGGGGATGGGCTCGCGCCCTTCTCTCTGGTCTGCAAGGCTGTGGCGGCCGAGGGCAGGCCGACTGTCAAACTGTCGGACAATCCCGGAAAGGCCACCGGTCCCGAGAATGAGATCGAGCGTTACAAGCGCATCTTTGACGTCGGCCAGCAAAAGGCGATGCAGGTCATCGTCTGAACCGAATCCGCCGCGCCAGAAGGCTTTCCGGCACGGCGGGCTGTCTCTATGCTCAAAGGCTGTCGCGCCAGCGGTTGACCAGCGGATAGCGCCGGTCAAGCCAGAATGCCTTGGTCGAGATACGCGGCCCGGGCGCGGCCTGATAGCGTTTCCATTCGCTGCCATAAAGCAGCGCCTCGACCTTTCTGACCGTATCGGGGTCAAAACCCTGCGCGACCAGATCGCTTAGCGCCAGATCTTTTTCGACCAGCCCTTCAAGGATTGCATCCAGCACCTCATAAGGGGGCAGGCTGTCCTGATCCTTTTGGTTCGGGCGCAACTCGGCCGAGGGGGGCTTGGTGATGATCTGGGGCGGGACGACCTCGCCCGTGCGCCCCAGCATCCAGTCACGGTGGTTACGGTTGCGCCAGCGGCAGGTTTCGAACACCCGGGTCTTGTACAGGTCCTTGATCGGGTTATAGCCGCCCGCCATGTCGCCATAGATCGTCGCATAGCCGACCGCGACCTCGGATTTGTTGCCGGTGGTCAAAAGCAACTCGCCGAACTTGTTCGACAGCGCCATCAGCATGACGCCGCGCAGGCGGGACTGGATGTTTTCCTCGGTCGTGTCGGGCCTGGTCCCCTCCATCAGATGGGCCAGCGCATCCGAGACAGCGTCGCGTGCGCCCTCGATATGGACGGTGTCGAGGCGCACCCCCAGCCGGTCCGCGCAATCCTTGGCATCATCCAGACTGGCCTGCGAGGTGTATTCGCTGGGCAGCATGACACAGCGGACATTCTCGGGGCCGATGGCATCGCAGGCGATGGTGGCAACCAGCGCCGAGTCGATACCGCCTGACAAGCCCAGAACCACCTTGCGAAAGCCCGATTTGCGCATGTAATCGCGCAGGCCCAGCATCATGGCGTGATAGTCCTGTTCCCATTCGTCGGGCTGGGGGTCCATCTGGCCCGACACCGCGCGCCAGCCCTGGGGCGTGCGCTCAAGATCGACATGGGTCAGGATTTCGTCAAAGGGGGCAAGCTGCATGACCTTGACGACGCCGCCGTTCTCGCCGGGGTTCAGCACAAAGCTGGCACCGTCATAGATCTGATCGTCCTGTCCACCGACCGAGTTCAGATAGATCAGCGGCAGGCCGGTTTCGACGACACGGGCGACCATGTGGCCCATGCGCAGGTCCAGTTTGTTGCGGTGATAGGGGCTGCCATTCGGGACCAGAAGCAGCTCGGCCCCGGTCTCGGCCAGCGTCTCACTGACCGCAGGCCACCAGGCGTCTTCGCAGATCGGGCTGCCGATGCGCAGACCATCAAGGCTGTAGGGTCCCGAGATCGGCCCGACATCGAAAAGCCGCATCTCGTCGAAAAGCTGTTTGTGGGGCAGCTCGTGCTTAAGCACCCGCGCAGCCACCTTACCACCTTTAAGGATCCAGTAGGCGTTATAAAGCCGGTCCCCCTCGGCATAGGGGCCGCCGATGCCGATGGCGGGGCCTTCGGCGCAGTCCTGCGCAAGGGTTTCGATCCGCGACATCGCTTCGCGGGTGAAGCCCGGTTTCAGCACCAGGTCCTGGGTCTGGTAGCCGGTGACGAACATTTCGGGCAGGGCAAGCAGGTTCGCGCCAGCCGCGCGCGCCTGTTCCCATGCCTGGCGGGCCTTTTCGGCATTGCCGGGCAAATCGCCCACGGTGGGGTTAAGCTGCCCAAGGGTGATACGGAACCTGTCGGTCATGGCACTTCCTTAACGGATTTCGCTATCTGTGATAGGCGAGGGAGCGGCAAAGGAAAAGTCGGGCTTTGCGCCTGTGCGCACCTTGCGATAAACCGATGGCAAAAGCAGCAACGAGGCGGAGTGCAGGATCCATGAAGGCAGCCCTTGTCGCCTGCGCGATGATTCTGGCTGGCGCAGGCATGGCCGGCGCGCAGTCGGTCATCACCAAACAATATGATGACGGCGGCGTCTATGAGGGCACCTTCCGCAATGGCAAGCAGCATGGGCGGGGGACCTACAGGCTGCCCTCGGGCTATGAATATACCGGCGACTGGGTTGAGGGTGAGATTCTGGGGCAGGGTATCGCCAAGTTCCCCAATGGCTCGGTCTACGAGGGCACCTTTGCCAAGGGCAAGCCGAACGGCAAGGGCAAGATCACCTACGCCGATGGCGGCAGCTACGAAGGCGACTGGCAGGACGGCCAGATCACCGGGCGGGGGATCGCGCGCTATGCCAATGGCTCGGTCTATGAGGGCGCGTTTCAGAACGCCCTGCACCACGGCAAGGGCGTCCTGACCCAGCCGAACGGCTATCGCTATGAAGGTGACTGGAAACAGGGCATCAAGGACGGTCTGGGCAAGATCACCTACCCTGACGGTGCCACCTATGAAGGCGAGATGAAGGCCAATCAGCGCTCGGGTCAGGGTAAGCTGACGATGCCCGACGGCTTGACATATGACGGCGGCTGGCTGGCCGGTCAGATGTCAGGTCAGGGCAAACTGACCCAGCCGTCTGGCGACAGCTACGAGGGCCGCTTTGCCAACGGCAAACGTGAGGGTAAGGGCGTTGCGCTATATGCCAACGGCGATCGTTACGAAGGCGATTTCCGCGCAGACAAGCGCTGGGGCGTCGGCACGTTCACCGGCACCGACGGTTATGTCTATACCGGGGATTGGGTCGAAGGCCGTATGGAGGGTCTTGGCCGCATCACCTACCCCGATGGCTCGGTCTATGAAGGTGCGCTAAAGAACGATCTGCCGGACGGGCGCGGCCTTATCACCTATCCCGATGGTGCAAGCTATGACGGTGATTGGGTCGCAGGCATGATCGAGGGGCAGGGCGTGGCCAAATACGCCAACGGTCTGATCTATGAGGGCGGTTTCAAACGCGGCCGCAACGAGGGGCAGGGCCGCATGACCTATCCTGACGGCTATGTCTATAACGGCGCGTGGCGCGATGGGCAGCGCCACGGGCAGGGGCAGGCAACCTATGCCGACGGCACGACCTATGACGGATCTTTCGTCAACGGTTTGCGCCATGGCAAAGGGCGGCTGATCGCTCCGGACGGTTTCCGCTATGAAGGCAGCTGGAAAGAGGGTGAGATCGACGGCGAAGGCGTCGCCACCTATGCCAATGGTGACGTCTACACCGGCCATTTCGTGATGGGCAAACGGCAGGGCGCGGGTGTGATGCGCTATGCGACCGGAGAGGTCGCCGCAGGGGAATGGGACGACAACCGTCTGGCCGTGCCGACCGAGGGCGCAGAGCCCGAAGGGGCGGGCACCCCTGAAGGCGTAGTGCCCGCCGAGCCTGCGGTCGGCGAATAAAGGACGGGCTTAATCTATCAGCCGTGCCTGCGCGCTTTCGGGCCAATGCGCAAAGGGCAGCACGCGCCCGTTGCGGCGGCTTTCAGCCACGCGGTCCAGATCAACCTCGGCCTTGACCCAGCCGGGCTGATCCAGCGGCCCCTCGGCAAGAATGCCGTTTTCCGGCCAAAGCCCGTCGGGGGGTGCATAGATCGCCGCTGCACCACGGTTTTCGTCAATGGCCGGATTCCAGTCCACCTCTCCGACTGTCGGGGCATGTACCACGATGCATTGGTTTTCCAGCGCCCGGGCCATTGCGCCGATGCGGACCCGGTTGAACCCGGCAATTGTATCAGTGCAAGAGGGGGTCAGGATGATCTCGACCCCCGCCTCGGCCAGCACGCGGCCCAGCAGGGGGAATTCGCTATCATAACAGATCAGCACACCCAGCCGCCCGACCGGGGTGTCAAAGACGCGCAGCCCTGGCGCGCCGACAACATCCCAATCCTCGCGTTCGAACCGGGTCATGACCTGTTTGTCCTGATGGCCGATCCGTCCTTGGGGGCCGAACAGCACCGCGCGGTTGACCGGGCGCGGCCCCTCGAAACAGGGACCCGAAGCGGCAAGGATATGCACCCCGTGCTGTGCCGCCAGCTCGGCATGCAGAGCATCGCGCGCTGTCTCATGGCGGGCCACCTCGTGCAGCGAAGCCTCAAGATCGCCCGCGACTTCGCGTCCTCCCAGCGAGGCGAGTTCCATCGCGCTATATTCGGGAAACACCAGCAGATCGCAGTCAGCCGCATCCTTGACCCATGCCGAGATCTTGGCGCGATAGGCGTTGAAATCCCAAAGCCAGTCAAAGGGATAGGCGGCGGCGGCGATCTTGATGATGCGGGTCACAGCTCTTTCATCCAGAATTGCAGGGGTTTGCGGCTTTGGGTGGACTCGCCGATATCGCGCCATTCGAATTCGGCTACGGCCCCGGGCAGGGGGGCATAGCCGCGCTTGCGCCAGAACCCGTCGAGGGGCAGGTAATCCGCAGGCCGTGCCGGATGGTCTGCGGGGCGGATCACGCTGCAAAATGCGCTGAAGCGGCGGCCAAGTGCCCGGCCCTGCGCCTCGCGCCCGTCAAAGAAGACATGGCCCAGCCCGCGGCCGCGGTATTCGGGCAGCAGGACCGACTCGGCGCAGTAAAAGATCTGGTCCAAAGGTTCGGGTCGCCCTGCAAAGGCGGCTGCGAAGTCATCGGCGTGATCCTCCATCGGCGCACCGGTGGCGGCACCGATCATACGCCCGCCGTCCCAGGCGGCGACGACGACCGCGCCGGGCGATTCATAGGCGCGCAGGTAATTGCGCTCATATTCCAGATCGCCGTCATAGAGATAGGGCCAGTCGCGAAACACCGAGATGCGCAGCCGTGCCAGATCATCCAGCACGGCGGTCACGGCTGCTCCGGTCAGGGTTTCGGTGCGGATCACGCCGAGACCTGTCGCGTCCAGTCGGTCAGGTTGTAATAGGTCGTCACCCGGGCGATCTTGCCGTTACGGATGGTGAAAAAGGTCCCGGCGGGCAGAACATATTTCTGGCCCCTGGCCTCCGGCAGGCCCTCATCGGTGGCCAGATAGGTGCCGTTGACGACGAATTCGGCCGCGGCACGATCCCCGGCCTCATTGGCAAAGATGACGATATCCGTCAGCACTTCCCTGTAGCAACGGGTCATATGGGCGTTGAATTCCGCGAATTTTTCTTTGCCGCGCCGGATGCCGCCTTCATTGACGTGATGTTCGACATCGTCATGCAGATAGCTCAGCATCTCGTCGGTGCGACCGGCGTTGAATGCGGCGTAATAGGCGGTGATCAGGGCCTTGCTGTCCATCGGAACCTCCTTGTTTCGACCCCTCTAGCGCGAGGCGGGGGCTGCGTCACCTCCACCCTTAGGCGGAGGCGCGATAATGCACCGGTTCTGACGTATTCCTGCCGTTTTTTATTTTCATTTTTTTGGAGGTATTTTCATGATTTCTTCGTGTTTTGCGATTGCCTTTTCGAGGTCGTCAAAGACGGTGAGTTTTCCCCGGTCGAGTACGGCGCCCATGTTGCACATCTTGCGGATCATCGGCATCGAATGGCTGACCACGATCGCCGAAGAACTCGCCATACGGTCGGCAAAGACGCGCTGCGACTTGGCGCGGAAATTGGCGTCGCCCACGCTGGTCACCTCATCGACCAGATAGGTGTCAAAATGGATCCCCATCGAGGTCCCCATCGCCAGACGCGACCGCATCCCCGAGGAATAGCTTGCGAATGGCTGGTGGTAATGGGCGCCAAGCTCGGCAAAATCCTCGACGTAATCGACCAGCTCATCGGTATCGACGCCGTAAATCCGCGCCACAAAGCGCACGTTCTGCGCCCCGGTCAGCTCGCCATGGAAACTGCCGGCAAAACCCACCGGCCATGAGATGGTGCCATCCGACAGCACCCGCCCCGAGGTCGGCGCCACCGTCCCGGCAATCATCCGCAAAAGCGTCGATTTGCCCGCCCCGTTGCGCCCAAGAAGCGCAACCGAAGCACCGGTCGGAAACACCGCGTTGATATTGTCCGCAACCTGCGTCTCGCGCCCCTTGAGACGATAGATCTTGGTCAGGTTCTCCAGCCAGATCATCGCTTAGCGGCGGTCCCGGACACTGTAATAGATCAGCACAAGGATCGACCAGCCGGCCAGCAGCAGCCCCGCCACCATGGCCAGCAGCCAGGGACGGTTCGGCTCGGTCGCGCTCTGCGCCACCTTGGGCTCGATATGGGCGGCAAGATAGCGTGCCTGGCGCTGCGTCTCGGCCAGGGCCGTCTCATAGGCGATCCGCGCCGAACGATAGGCACCCTCGGCAAATTCACGGTCCACGGCCAGCTTTTCATATTCCGCCATCAGCTGGGCATAGCTCTCGCCCGCAGGGCCCTGGCCCTCGGCGCCGAACTTGCTGCGCTCGGCCTCGATCAGCCGGCGTAGGGCCTCGATCTTTTGCTGGGCCTGAACCACCCGGTGATCGGTCGGCTGGGCATTGTCCAGCAGCAGGTCATGGGCAACCAGCGCCTCGGCCAGCTGCGCCTGCAACCCGCTCAGCACCCCCATCTGGCCGGCCAGATCGGCCTCGGGGTCGACGATCTGCGAGCGCATGCGAAAGGCGGTCATCGCCTGGCGCGTCTCGGTCAGCTCGGCGCGGGCCTTGTCAAGCTCGGCCCGGGCAAGGCGCGTCGCGTCGTTGCGGGCGACGGTCGAGATCTCGTTGATCTTGTCCGAACTGGCCTGGAACACCGCCGCCGCGATCGCCTGCGCATCCTCGGGGGTAAAGGCGCTGACCTTCAGCGTGATAAGCTGGGTGCTGCTGTCGTAAAGCACCTTGACCTGGCGCTGCCAGTAATCGGTCAGATCCTCAATGTGGTTTTCGGGATTGAAGGCAAAGACAAAATCATGCGGCCAGGCGCGCGAGAAACGGGCGTGCAGGTCAAGCTCGGCGTCGATCCGCTCGACCATGTCCTGGCTGCGGATATATTCGTAAAGCACATCGGTATCGGCCGCCCCGCCGCCACCGGCCAGTGGCGACAGCCCGCCCAAAAGCTCGATCGAGGGGGCGGCCTGTTCGTTGCGCACCGTAAAGCCGACGGTCGAGACATATTGATCGCTGGCCCGCAGCCACAGATAGGCAGCCCAGATCAGCGTCGGCAGCACCACCAGCGCAAGGAATGAGCCAAGCATCAGCCAATGCCGCCGCCGCGGCTGGGCGATGCCGACCGGTGGCCGCACCGGCTGGGCGGGCACCGCCCTGGCCGGGGTCGTGGCCACAGCCCGGGCCGGGGTCGGCGCCACCGGTTTGGCAACCGGCTTTGCCGCAGGCTTGGCGACGGGCCTGGCCACCGCCTTGGCCGGAGGCTGTGCCGCGGGTTTGGCCGCAGCAGCCGCAGGTTTGGCCGCGGCAGCGGGTGCAGGCTCCTGCATGGGACGGACCGGAATCGGCCTGGCCTCCTGCTCCTGCGGGCGCAGCGCCGGAGGATTGGTCTTGCCCGCCGCAGGCTGCGGCCCGGTCACCTGCGGCTGGGCCACCTGCGGCTGGGCGCGTGACGCATCCGCCTGACCCGCATCCGCAGGCCCGGCGGGCTGGGCCGGCTGAGCCTTGGCCCCCAGGCCCTGCTGCTGCTGAAAGGGACGTTGCGCGACGGCCGGCGCGGCCGTTTGCGGCGCAGCGGGCGCAGCCGCCTCGGGGGCGGGGCTTGCGCTGGCTTGCTGCCGGGCGGCCGGCTGGCCGGTCTTGTCACCGGCCGGAGGAGAAGAGGTGGTCACGGGCGGGGGCCTTCGCTGGTTTACCTTTCGACTGCAGTTGTTACATATTGCCGCCCGTACAGACCAGCGTTTGCGTTCACATGTCCGATATCGCCCCCGTTCCGGCACGCCCCGTTCCAGCATCCCCGGACCGCCGTCCCCAGCGGCCCGGCCGGCATGGGCCGCGTTTCCGCATGGTCCGCACCGTGACCGCCCTGATGCTGCGAGAAATCGCCACAACCTATGGCCGCTCGGTCGGCGGCTATATCTGGGCGATTCTCGAACCGGTCCTGGGGGTGGCGCTGCTTAGCGTGCTCTTCAGCCTTGCGCTGCGCAGCCCGGGGCTCGGGTCGAACTTTCCGCTGTTTTACGCCACGGGCTTCCTGCCCTTTGCGATGTTTCACGACCTGTCCAGTAAAACCGCGGCGGCAATCCGCTTTTCCAGGCCGTTTCTTGCCTATCCCAGCGTGACCTTCATCGATGCGCTGATCGCACGGGTGGTGCTGAACGTGCTGACCCATGCCACGGTCATCGCCATCGTCATCTCCGGCATCTATGTCGCCTTTCAGCTGCCCGGTCCGGTGGACCTTGCCCCCGTGCTCGAGGCACTGCTGCTGCTTGCCCTGCTGGGCATGGGCGTCGGCACGCTGAACTGTTTTCTGATCACCAGCTTTCCGATCTGGGAGCGGATCTGGAGCATCATCACACGCCCCCTCTTTCTCGTCTCGGGCATCTTCTTTCTCTACGACCTCATGCCCGCAAAGGCCCAGGCGCTCTTGTGGTACAACCCCCTTATCCATTGCATCGGACTGATGAGACGAGGCTTCTACCCCACATATGAGGCCGCATATGTCAGCAGAACATATGTCCTGACCGTCGCTATAACACTCATCGTCGCAGGGCTCGCACTGCTCGAAAAAAAACACAAAAAATTACTCGAACGCTAAAGAA